>JAFIFN010000002.1 GCA_020832005.1 Gammaproteobacteria bacterium
AGGGACGTATTCACGGCGTGCCCGCCACCGCGGCCTGCCCTCAGCCCCCACGCCCGAGCCATGGCACAATAACCCCAGCCCAGATCACGGAGGATCCAGTGCCCCGCCGCCAGACACGCCTGTTCACCACCCTCGCCATCGCCACCCTGTGCGTCCTGATGGGCGCCTGCGAATGGGAGGAAGGCTACGGCCGCATCAACGACCCTGGCCCCCATCCGCTGGTCGGCGCCTGGCGCGGCGTGTCGATGGAGGTCTACCTCGACGCCGAGGACGGCCCCGGCACCCGGGCGATCGCCATGGACGAGGCGCTGTGGGCAGAAAACGGTCTCGCACCACCCGAGATGCGCTTTACCGAAGACGGCCTCTACATCACCGTCTATCGCGACCTCGAGGGCCGCGAACTGCAGCGCGCCAGCGGTTACTGGATCATCGACGAGGACGACAAGGAGCTGACGCTGTTCCAGCGCGAACCCGCGATGGAACGCCACAGCTATACCGTGACCATGCAGGGCGGCCTGCTTTCGCGCTTTGAAGGACTGGTGGACTGGAATTCAGACGGGAAAGCCACCGACCTTTACGTGGGCGAACAGCGCCGGCTGCGCGAGACCGAAGCCACGATTCCAATTCCGGATCCGGCGCCGTCACAGGACTGACAACGCCAGACCTGAACAGCATCACGCTACGCGCTGCTCACTCGGCGCCGTTGGCCAGTGACTGCTGGTAGGCTGCGCGCCCCTGCTGAATGAGTTCATAGATCTCGCGACTCTGCCCGCCGAGCGTGCGGATCAGCGGCTCGTGTGTGCCGCGTGTCGCCTCGATCCATTGCGCGCGCTGCTCAGGGGTCAGTTCGTGGGAGGTGAAGCCAAGCTCGGTCTCCGAGATCGCCAGATCGCGGTCGATTTCCTCGCGGATCATGCTCCGCGTGATCTGGATGGATGGGAAAGCCGTGCCGAACAGCTCGCGCTGCGAGTCGGTCAAGCCGTCCCACCAACCCTTCTCCGCCACGATCACGCTCATGCCCAGCGAATGCGCCGTAAGCGTCAGGTGTGGCGCCTCGCCGGCGATGCCCGTGCGCGCATACAGCGGCACGCCATTCTCTCCCGCATCGATCAGGTTGGTCTGCAATGAAGGCACTATATCGCCGAAGCCGATCGAGATGCGATCCGCCCCGACGGCCTGGGCAAACAGCTGCGAGGCCGGGCTGGCCGAGACGCGGAAGCGCACGCCGCGCATGTCGGCCGGCGTGAGCAGCGGACGCTTGCCGTAGACGTGATGAAAGCCGATCTCGTTCCAGGTGATCAGGTGCATGCCGCGTTCGGCGAGCATGTCGCGGAAGCGCGAAGTCAGGTAGTTGTCGAAAACGTAGTCGGCTTCCTCATAGCTGTCGAACAGGTAAGGCGCATACAGCAACGCGAACTCCGGCAGCACGGTCGAGGCGGCCATCGCAGAGAGGTTCGCAAACTGCACACGGCCGCGGCGCAGGCCCGACACCAGCTGTTCCTCGGAGCCCAGCTGGCCATAGATCAGCATGCGCAGCGAAAAGCCCTCGTCGGAGCCCTCGACCGCGCGCTGGAACATCAGCCACTGTTCCTCGCCGGCCGTGCGCGGCGCGGCCGTGCCGCCGATCGTCACTTCGAGTTCGCTGCGCTCACCGCCTGAACAGCCGCCCAGCGCGACCACCGCGCCAAGCAACATCGCGCCGATCCATCCGCCTCGTGTCATTCCCTGTCCCCGTCAAGCCTCATGGCAGGCCCCCATCTTCGCAACTGCATGGCGTGGAATCCAGCCATTCTAAGGGCCCGGCTGTGCGGCGTCGGCCACCACAGACCTGCGCAGCACGGCGCTGCGCAGCACGAACACCAGGGTCAGGGCCAGCAGCGGCAGCATCAGCAGGTTGATGGTCTCCCAACCCAGGCTCTGCAGCAGCACGCCGGCAAGCAGTGAGGCCAGCGCCGTGGTCCCGAAGACCACGAATTCGTTGACCGCCTGGACGCGGAAGCGCTCGGCACTGCGGTGACTGGTGGCCAGCAGCGTGGTGCCGCCAACGAACAGGAAATTCCAGCCCACCCCCAGCAACACCAGCGCCCACCAGTAATGCATCACGTGGCGCTCCATGACCGCGACCACCAGGCACGCGAACATGCACACCAGGCCCACGGTCATGACCGTGCGCAGCCCCAGGCGCGCGATCAGCCAGCCGCTGGCCAGCGAGGGCAGGTACATCGCGATCACGTGGCTCTGGATCACCCAGGCCGTGGCCTCGACGCTGTGACCATCGAGCACGTGCATGCTGATCGGTGTTGCGGTCATGATGAAGCTCATCACGCCCCAGCCAACGGCGGCGACCAGCATGGCCAGCAGCAAAGCCGGCTGGGCAATCACCTGCGCCAGGGGCCTGGCAGAGCCTTCGCCGGGGCGTTCGCGCACATGCGTGGGCTTGAGCATCAGCAGCAGGCCGATGGCACACAGGTAGAACACCGACAGGGCCAGATACGTGGCGGCATACTCGGCCCCCGGCAGCAGCGTGCGCGTCCACACCGCAGCCTGCGGGCCCACGACGGCCGCGGCGAGCGTGCCGATCATGACGAACGACACGGCCCGGCTGACCAGCGGGGCCTCGACGCTCTCGGCGGCCGCAAAGCGGTACTGCGCGGCAAACGCCATGGTCACACCCACCATGCCCATGGCCGCGCAGAACAGGGTGAAGCTTGCGATCGTCACGGCATAGGCGGCCAGCAGGCCGGCGGCCACGCCCACCAGGGCGCCGGCCACGAAACCCGCCCGCCGGCCCACGCGCTGCATCAGCAATGCCGCCGGCAGACTGGTCAGTGCCAGCATCAGGATACCGACCGTCACGCCCAGGGTGGCCCAGCCCGGATGCGGCGCCAGCCGGCTGCCGATGATGCCGGCCAGCAGCGTCATCAGAATCGAGCCGGAGGCGGAAAACGCCTGGGCCAGCGTCAGCAGCGTGACATTGCGCGCGCCATCGCCCAGTCCCAGCCAACGCAGTATCGAAGTCCCTGTCATGCACGCCCCTGCTGGCCGCCACCGGCCGAGCGCAGCAGTCTAGCGTGGATTCGTGCGCGTCGTTGGCGGTACGGGCGGGCGCACGGCCTGGTGCCTCAGACCCAGGGGTGGTCGGCCTCGCGGCGGTTCGACTCAACGTCGCCGCTGGCGTGCCGACGCAGCGCCAGCCAGTAGCCGATGGCTTCGAGGTTGTCCGCGTCGCTGTCGCGCTCGTCCCAGTAACGGGCGAGAATCTCGGCGTCGCGGGCAGCCAGTCGGCCATCGCTGACCAGAGCTGGCAGAAGGTTGACGATTTGGGCCTTGGCCATGTGGGAGACTCCGGGCCACCCGGCTCGATACGTGCACCCGGGGGCCCTGCTGCTGTGATCCTGCGAGCATTGAAGCGCACGTCGATGAAGCGCGCGTGAAGGCTGCATGACAGCCGCATGAAGGCTCTGACGGCCCGGAAGCCCGGTGGGCTGTGCGAGAATGCCGGGCTGGCCCGCAGAGAATCTCAAGACACCCTATGAAGAAACGCCACCCCGATACCGCGCTGGTACATGGCGGCCGCAACCGCGATCTGTCCGCCGGCACGGTCAATATTCCGCCCTATCGCAGCTCGACGGTGCTCTTCGAGAGCCTGGCGGCCTTTCACGAATTCTCACCGGGCGATCCGCTGGCATTCCGCTACGCCCGCCAGGGCACACCCACCAGTCGCGCGCTGGAGTCGGCCTACACGGAACTCGAGGGCGCGGCTGGCACGATAGCGACCTGCTCGGGGCTGTCGGGCATCACCGTTGCGCTGTCGGCCTTCCTGCGGCCCGGCGACCAGGTGATCATGACCGAAGGCGCCTATGAGCCCACGGTCGACTATGCGCGCAGTGTACTTGCCGAGCTCGATGTCGAGGTGGTGATGGTGCCGCCGAACATCGGCGGTGAGATTGCACCGCTGCTCACGCCACGCACGCGCGTGGTCTACCTGGAATCTCCCAGCTCGCTGACTTTCGAACTGCAGGACGTGCCGGCCGTGGCCGCGGCGCTGCGCGCCCATGCGCCCGACGAGGCCAGCCGACCGGTGCTCATGCTCGACAACACCTGGGCCACCGGTCTGTTCCACAAGCCGCTGGCGCTGGGGGTGGACGTCGTGCTGCAGGCGGCAACCAAATACATCATCGGCCATTCGGATGCGATGCTTGGCCTGGTGGCCTGCAACGAGCGCACGCTGCCGGCCGTGCGGCGCATGGCGCGGCTGCAGGGCGTTTGCGCCAGCCCGGATGACTGCTGGCTGGGCCTGCGCGGCATCCGCACGCTGGGCATCCGCCTGCGTCATCACATGCAAAGCGCACTGACACTGGCGCAGTGGCTGGAGACCCAGCCCGCGGTGGCGCAGGTGATCCACCCGGCACTGCCCTCCCACCCGGAACACGCGATCTGGCGGCGCGACTTCACCGGCGCCAGCGGCCTGTTCTCGCTGCGCCTGCAGCCGCAGTACGACCTCGAGGCGGTCAGGCGCATGCTCGATGGCATGGCGCTGTTCGGCATGGGCTACAGTTTTGGCGCATTCGAATCGCTGCTGATTCCGGTCCGGCTGCCGCCCCATCGCCAGCCCCTGCCGCCGGGCGGAATGCTGCTGCGACTGCATGCCGGACTCGAAGACGTCGCCGACCTGCAGGCCGACCTGGCCGCCGGGCTGGCCAGGCTGGAGTCGAACTGAACTCATACGAACGAAAAAGGCGCATGATCATGGATGATCACACCCCTCAGCCGGCGAGTCGTTGCTTGCGCACGCCGCGGGCGGCAGCCGGATGAGCGCAACCATCGCCCAGGCCACCCCGCCGCCGAAGCTCTCACGCTGGCAACTGGCCCTGCTGTTCTCCGCGCTGATGATCTCGGCGCTCGGCCAGACGCTTATCTACGCCATTCTGCCGCCCGTGGGGCGCGAACTGGGGCTGAGCGAACTGCAGGTAGGCATGGTCATCACGTTCTCGGCGCTGGCCGCCTTCGTGTTCGCACTCGTCTGGGGCCGCCTGAGCGATCGCTGGGGACGCGTGTGGGTTATTGTCGCCGGTCTGGCCGGCTATGGCCTGTTCACGCTGGCCTTTGTGGCGACCATCGAGGCAGGCATGGCCGGGGTGATGTCCGTGCCCGCCACCTACGCCCTGATGCTGGCCTCACGCATGGCGTTCGGCGCGGTGGCCTCCGCCGTGGGTCCCGCGGCGCAGGCCTACGTGGTCGATGTCACCACGGCCAGCGAACGTACCGCCGGCCTGGCCGTGATGAATGCAGCCTACGGCGTGGGCATGGTACTGGGCCCGGTCATGGCAGGCGTGCTGGTGTTCCTCGGCCTGCTGGCGCCGCTGTACATCGCCGCCGGCATGGCACTGGTCTGCGCCGTCGCCGTGCGCGTGCACCTGCGCGAGCCCGCGCGTCATCTCCCGGCCACGGATACGCCTGAATTCCGCATGCTCGCCACCATCTGGCCCTACATGCTGATCGCCAGCATGCTCGCGATATCACTTTCCATCAGCCAGCAGGTGGCACCGTTCTATCTGCAGGACATGCTTGCGCTGGGCGTGCGCGACACCGTGGCCAAGACCGGTGCTGCGCTGGTGTGCCTGGCACTGGCGGCGATCTTCGTGCAGACCGCGCTGGTCAGCCGCTACCGCTGGCCGCCGCGTCTGCTGCTGCGTGCCGGACTGCCGCTGATCGCCGCTGGCAACCTGCTGATCCTCGCCGTCGATGACCTGCCGCTGTTCCTGGTGTCCTTCGCAGTGCTGGGCGCCGGCTTCGGGCTGGCCATTCCCGGCTACTCGGCGGCAGCTTCCCTGCTGGTGCCGGCAGACAAGCAGGGCCGCATGGCCGGACTGCTGGCCGCCGGACTGCTCGGTGGTTTCGTGATCGGCCCAGTCTCGGGGGCGGCGCTGTACCAGCTGCAGGCCTCGCTGCCCTACCTGCTCAACGGAGTTCTTGGCGTGGCGCTGGCTGTGCTGACGCTGACGCTGCGTATTCCTGCACCGCGTGACGCGATCGCACGGCCGCTCGGGGGCAATCCGCTGGGGTGAGGTGGCACGGCCGGCCCGCGGCGCCGTGCCGCGTGCTGCGCAATGACTCAGGCGCCGTTGGAGTCCAGTGGCGCGGCCGCCCGCCGGGATTTCTCGCCGCCGTTGCAGGAGGCCATGAGCGTATGCAGCAGGCGCGAAATCGGTGGCGGCGCCTCCAGCACATCGAGCGCGCCACTGCGCATGGCCGCCACCGCCGTATCGACATCATCGGGCGGGACCACCAGCACGACCGGCGCACTGCTGCCGGAGCGTCGCAGGCGATCGATCAGCTCGATGCCGCTGATGCCCGGCAACAGCGCTTTGGCCACCACACAGTGCACATCGCCTGGACCGCAGCCTGCAAGCAGGTCTTCGGCCGTAGAAAACCGCCGCAGCCGCGCATGCGCCGAATGGAACAGCGGTGCAAGCGTGTTGTAGAGCACCGGGTCGGGATCCACCACACAGACATCCAGATCGGAGGGTATGAGCATCAAGGCGCCGTCGGGCAAGATTGAGCCCTTCTTGCTGAGGAAGCGTCAGTGTCGACCGGCCCAGCCGCTGCGCTCAATACGGGAAAGTACGGGTGCCGGCGCGCTGCTACGTATCGCGCAGCGTCTCCAGCCGGCTGGTCATCTTGACCAGCTGGGCCAGCGAACGCGCCTGCATTTTCTCCATCACGCGTGCGCGGTGAATCTCCACCGTGCGCTGGCTGACCTTGAGGTCCATCGCGATGACCTTGTTGGGCTGACCCGACACGACCCGCTCGAGCACCTGGCGCTCGCGCGGTGTCAGCGCGCGCAGGCGTGCCGTGAGCTCCTCGATTTCCACTTCGACCTCGCGCAGGCTCTTTTCCTGCTGCAGGCCTTCATTGATGCGATCGAGCAGGTCCTGGTCGCGAAACGGTTTCTGCACGAAATCCAGCGCGCCGGCCTTCATCGCCTCCACCGCCATCGGCACATCGCCGTGACCGGTGATGAAAATGACCGGCAAGCGACAGCCGCGCTGCTGCAACGCCTCGTGCATTTCCAGCCCGCTCATCCCCGGCATGCGGATGTCGGCGACGATGCAACCGCGCAGCCCGGGTTGCCACGCAGCCAGGAATTCATCGCCGGAAGCAAACACCTCGGCCGGCAGCCCGACGGACTTCAGCAGCAGGCGCAGCGCATCACGAACCGCGTGGTCATCGTCGACGATAAAGACGGTGGCTTGTGTCATGTCGTGTCAGTCCTCGAAGGCTTCGGGCAGGTGGAAGCTGAATATGGTGCCACCGGCAGGATTCGGCACGAAAGACAGCTTACCCCCGTGCGCGTGGATGATGGTACGGCTGATCGAGAGCCCGACACCAAGGCCATTGCGCTTGCTGGTGACGAAGGGATGAAAAATCTGCCCGGCGATGTCCGCGGCCACGCCTGGACCGTGGTCGGTAACCGAGCACTCGACACCGCCCTCGGCGCCGCGTGCGGTGGCGATGATCACGCCGCGTGAGCGATCGGGCTGCCCGCTCATCGCATCCACGGCGTTGCGGATGAGGTTGAGTATGACCTGCTGGATCTCCACCGCAGTGCCATCCACCGTCGGCAGGTCATCGGCCAGCGCGAGCGCCAGCGGCACACCATGCTCGCGCGCGTCGATTTCGGCCAGGAACATGATCTCGCGGATCAGGCTGTTGCAGTCGAGTCGCTGGCGCCCGGACTCCTCGGTGCGCAGGAATCCGCGCAGCCGACGGATGACCTCGCCCGCACGCCGGGCCTGCTCGCTGACCTGCCGACAGATATGCTCCATATCCTGAATGTCATAGCTGCCGCCTGCGCTGATCATGCGGCTGGCGGCCTGGGCGTAGGTGTTGATGGCGCCCAGCGGCTGGTTGATCTCGTGCGCCAGGCCTGCGGCCATCTCGCCCATGGTGCTGAAGCGCCCGACACGCGCCAGGCGCTCCTGCAGCTCGCGCATCTCCTGCTCGGCGCGCTTGCGTGCCGAGATATCGCGAATAATGCCGACATAGTGCGATGCGCCGGGCAGGTCCACCTGGCCGACGGACAACTCGATTGGAAACACCGTGCCGTCGCGCCGCCTGGCCTCGACCTCACGACCGATGCCGATGATGCGGCGCTCGCCGGTGGCGTGGTAGTGGGCCATGTAGCCGTCGTGGGCCTGCGCGTAGTGCGGTGGCATCAGCATGCTGACGTTGCGGCCGAGCACCTCGGCCTGGCTGAAACCGAAGATCCTCTCGGCGGCCGGGTTGAACTGCAGGATACTGCCCGCCTCATCGATGACGATGATCGCATCCACGGCCGCCTGGAGCAGTGCACGGAAGTTGGCCCCGCCGTTATCACTGATCGAATCAGGTTTCCGGGAACCGGAGTCAGCAGACATAGGTAGATTCCACAGCGTGGGCGCCGGTACACCGCGATGCGCGCGGTTCACGTCACGGAGTATATAGGGGGCAGCATACCTGCGAGTACGCCAGGTTGCGTATCATCAAGGCCTTCGCAACAACCAAGGACCCGGCATGAACAGCGAGCAGCGAATCCTGGTGGTGGTCGATCCAACGAGCGAGGCCCAGCCGGCGCTGGCGCGCGCCGCATGGCTGGCGAGTGCGCATGCCTGCGGGCTGGAGCTGTTCATCTGTCACTACGATCCCTACCTCTCGGGCGAGCGCTTTTTCGATTCGCCGGGCTTGAAGAAGGCGCGACGCCAGGTCAGCGATGCGATGCTCGAGCGCCTGGCCCGGCTGGCCGAGCCCCTGGCAGGCGACGGTCTGGATGTGATCACCGATGTGGCCTGGGATTCACCGCTCGACGAAGGCATCGTGCGCAAGGTGCTGGCCAGCAGCCCGTCGCTGGTGCTCAAGGACACGCACTACCACAATGCCCTGAAACGCTCGCTCTTCAGCAACACCGACTGGAACCTGGTGCGCAGCTGTCCCGCGCCATTGTGGCTGGTCAAGCCCCACGATCTGCCCGAGCCGCTGCGCATCATCGCCGCGGTCGACCCCATGCACGAGCACGACAAGCCCGCCGCGCTGGACCACGCCATAATCGACCATGCGCAGCGGATCACCACCCGATGCAACGGCGAGCTGCACCTGTTCCACAGCTACGATCCCTCGCCCGCGATCGCCGGGGCCGCCACCACCATCGCCACGCCGATCAGTGTTCCGGCCTCCGGCATCACCGAGGCGATGCAGCAGGCACACAGCGAAGCACTGGCCGAGTTCGCCGCCACCTATGAGCTGCCCGAAGCGCAGGTCCACCTGCTGCGCGGTCCGGCACGCGAACTGCTGCCCGAACTTGCCGCACAGCAGCGCGCCGGACTCGTGGTCATGGGTGCGGTGGCGCGCGGCGCCGTGCGGCGCTTCTTCATCGGCAGCACGGCCGAGCAGGTGCTCGATCGTCTGCCCTGCGACGTGCTGATCATCAAGCCGGAAGGCTTCGTCTCGAATCTGCGCGTCGAGGATGGCGCCGGCAAGCGCTGACGCGCCCGCAGCGGTCTGAGGCAGGGATGAGCAGCGACACCGTGCGCCTCGACCGGATGGGCGAGGACATTGATGTACTGGTGGTGGGCGCCAGCCGCGGCCTTGGACGGGAGTTCGTCCGCCAGCTGCTGCACTGCCCGGATGTCGGCCGGGTCTGGGCCGCTTGCCGCAGGCCAGCGTCGCTCACATTGCCCGCCGACACACCGACGGCGCTGCTGCACCCGTTGACGCTCGATGTCACTGATGAAGCGAGCATCGCGGCCGCGGCCGCCGTGCTTGAGCAGGACTCGAACTCGCTGCGCCTGATCCTCAACGTCGCCGGCGTGCTGCATACGCCCGAAGGCATGCAGCCCGAACGCAGGCTTGCCGATGTGCAGGCCGAGCACATGCTGTGGAGCTATCGGGTCAACGCGCTGGGCCCGCTGCTGGTGGCCAAGCATTTTTCGCAGCTTTTGCCGCGCAGTGATCCGGCGGTGTTTGCCAGTCTGTCAGCCCGGGTCGGCAGCATCGGCGACAACCGGCTTGGCGGCTGGTACGCCTATCGCGCCGCCAAGGCCGCGCAGAACATGGTCACCCGCAACCTGTCCATCGAACTGCCCCGGCGGTATCGCGGCCTGCTGTGCGTGGGTCTGCATCCCGGTACCGTGGACACCGAACTGTCGTCGCCCTTCCAGGCCAATGTGCCCGAGGGCAAGTTGTTCTCTGTCGAACGCGCTGTGCGTCAGCTGCTGGCAATCATCAACGCACTTGGGCCCGAGGACCAGGGCAGCTGCATAGCCTGGGATGGTCAGCGCATCCCCTGGTAAGTCCTCTGGTGATTCGTCCGGCGCGTGGGCATGTCCGTCAGTGCCGAGCCCGATGGCGCGGTGCAGCAGACCCAGACTGGTGCAGGCGGGTCGCAGGTTCGCACCAGCATGGATCACGAGCCGACTGATCATGCGGCACTGCAGCATGACAAGAACATTAAAAATCAGCGCCTTAAACAAACTGTCACGCATCTTGCATAGACTCATGGCAAATCCGCACAGGAGTATCGCAAGATGCACACCAGCCATATTGAGACGCCCGTGCCACCAGCGCCGAGTCATTTTCCTGACAGCCATGATGATGACTGCGTATGGATCAAGGGCTATGTGATTCCGCGTGAGGTACTCACGCGTGATGAACGTCGAGACATCGACCCGAGCTGGCTGGACTCGCTGGCCGTTCGCCAGTAGCGGCGTCCGGTCCGCCAGCAACGGCGTCCACCAGGCCGATAGCGGCAGCCGCAGGGCGCGCGGCGGAGCTCAGATGGCCTGCTCGCCGATCTCCCCGGTGCGGATGCGCACTACCTGGCCCAGATCGACGACAAAAATCTTGCCGTCACCGACCTTGCCCGTGCGTGCTGATTCCACGATCGCCTCGATCGCGCGCTCGGCAAGTTCGTCGCCCACGGCGATCTCGAGTTTGACCTTGGGCAGAAAGTCCACCACGTACTCCGCGCCACGATAGAGTTCCGTGTGGCCGCGCTGACGGCCAAAGCCCTTGACCTCGGTGACGGTCATGCCCTGCACACCGACCTCGGCCAGCGCGTTGCGCACATCGTCGAGTCGGAACGGCTTGATCACGGCGGTGATGAGCTTCATAGTCTCTCCCGTGGTTTGCGAAAACCGCACGCTTGTGCGCACCGGCTGCTTGTTCTTGCTGAGAATCATACCATCCGGCCGCAACCGCCAACCGGGCAATTCAACGCACATGGCTGGCCATCACCTGCTCATCGTCTATCACACCCAGTCGGGCACCACCGAGGCCATGGCCCAGGCGGTGATCCGTGGCGCGCGCCATGAAGACATCGAGGGCGTTGAGCTGCGCGTGCGCCAGGCGCTCGAGGCTGACGTGGAGGATGTGCGCTGGGCCGATGCCATCATCCTCGGCACGCCCGAGAACTTCGGCTACATGAGCGGTGCGCTGAAGGTGTTCTTCGAGCGCATCTACTACGCCTGCCTGGAAGAAACCCAGGGCCTGCCATGGTGCCTGTTCGTGCGTGCGGGCAACGATGGCACGGGTGCGGTCACCAGCGTGGAGCGCATCGTCACCGGGCTTGCGTGGAAGTCGGTGCAGGCGCCACTGGTGGTGGTTGGCGAGGCCGACGAGGCGGAGTATCTGCCGCGCTGCGAGACGCTGGGCATGACCATGGCGGCGGGGCTGGAGGCGGGGGTGTTCTAGGGGCGCTGGCCGCAGCGCTCGGCCTGCGATTGCGCCGACATGGCCTTCCAGAATTGGTCGATCTCATCCCGCGTATCGCAGACCACCATGAAGGCGTTCGCCCAGGTGAATGCGAAGGCGATGAAAAGCAGACAGTCCTCGTCGGATCGACACTGGGCCTCGTGCGGCAGTCGCGGCGGCCCGTAGGCGTAGGTGCCCTGCCTCATCACCACTGGCTCCTGGCCGTCATACTCGACGTGGAACTCGCCGGCCACCAGTACCATGCGTTCGGCCGAGGTATGCCAGTGGTAGGGGATCGTGGACCGGGCAGGAACACGCAGCAGGATGTCGGTGTTGTGATCAGCAGGATCGCCCTGCAGCACGGCTATGCCATATCCCTCCGGGAGAAAGTCCGGGCATGACGCCCAGGCCAGATCCTCGGCGTCGGGATGCACGATGAAAGCATTGCCGTCGGCCTGCACTGCGGGCGAGCAAAGGAGCCCGCCCAGGAGCAGGGCGACGAGGCCGTGCCGGACCGGGGGCCGGTGTCAGATCCGCCGCGCGCCGTGCTCAGACGCGTACGATTTCCCGACGCATCGCGTAGTTCGCGTACAGCAGTTGCTCCTGCTCGCGCTCACCGACGCCATGTTCCTCCAGCGCTTCCATGATGTCGTCGAGCACCGCGAGGAACTCCTGCTCGCTGATGTTCATGCCGCGATGGGCCGTGAGCATATCCTTGCCGGTGTATTTCTGCGGGCCGCCGGTGCCCTCGCCCAGGAAATCCACCAGCTTTGGGATGACCTCCTCGCGTACTGATTCGACGTAGCGCTGTTTAACCACGGGGTTTGCCAGGTGCTTGTCGAAAATAGTGTTGGCGATGGCGCGGATGCGCTCCTCGCCACCGAGGCGTTCGTACAAGGTGGGTTCGCTCATGGGGTAGCTCCTCAATGCGGGTTGCGCTTGCAATGGACGGTCGGAGCGTACGCATCCGACACATATCCACTCTAGGCATTGGCGGGCCCTGGCGCATCGCGGAAACCCGGTAGGCACCCGTCCCGGAAAACCCGTAGTCCTGACCTGCGGCCGAGGTCTGGCAGCCTGGGGCCGCCGGCAGCCGTTCAGTGCACCGTCGGCGCGACGAGGCCCATTGCTACGGCGCGCATCGTCGCGTCTGCACGCCCGCGCACGTCGAGCTTGCAGTACAGGTTGGTGACGTGGCGCTCGACGGTCGACACGGCGATGCCCAGCGCTGCGGCGATCTTCTTGTTCGAGGTGCCGAGCGCCAGGAGGCGAAGAACCTCGCGCTCGCGTGGCGTGAGTTCGTTGCCCTGCGGGCGCAAGCGGGTACGCAACGAGGGACGACGCCCGCCGACGAAGGCGAGGATGTGCTCGACTGCGTCGCCCGAATCACGGATGAAGGGATCATGCTCGTTGCCATCGAGGACTTCAAGGCGCGCATCCGGAACGAGGGCGGCGAGCTCATGGGCCGCTTCCAGCGGAATCGCATGATCCTTGCGGTTGTGCACGATCAGGGTCGGCACCTGCAACTCCGGCAGCAGATCGCGAACGTCGAGTTTCCACAGGTGATCGAGCAGTTGCCCGGCAACCTCGGCGCACGCTGCCAGACGCTGGAATCGGCTGAACCAGCCGATATCCCTGGAGCTGCCGTTGGGCACCAGCATGGCTGCCAGCGTGCGTGAGCCAAGGCCCCAATGCGCGCGCACGACCTGCTGGAGTGCCCGCATCTGCTCGTCGCTGCCGATGACGCTGCCGCGGGCGAAGGCAGAGCAGAACACCAGGCGCGCTACGCGCTCCGGATATCGTCGGGCGAAGGCCGCCGCCGGCGGACCGCCGAGCGAGTAGCCGATCAGGCTGGCGCGGGCGATGCCGGCTGCATCGAGCACGGCGCGCAGCTGTTCGACGTCGTTATCGAGCGATGGTGTCCAGCCGTCGCGGTCTGACAAACCGCAGCCAAGGCGGTCGTACCAGACGAAGCGATGGTGGCGCGCGAGCTTGTCGCGGGCGCTGGCCGCGGCCGGGTGGGTCCACAGCTCGTGCAGGTGCGACAGCCAGCCGGGCAGCATGACCAGTGGGGGTCCGTCGCCCAGACTGGCGTACGCCAGACGTGCGCCGCCGTCCAGCCGGCAGAAGCGCACGACCGGCCCTCGCGACTGTGGTGCCGCGGCTGCGCTCGTGCGATTGCCACTTGCCGGAGGGATCAACGGAGCTTGTGCAGACATGCTGGATTCCTCCTTCCTTGGCCCGCGCCTATGGCGTGATCGCCGAACGGGCGGGCAGTGCGCCGAAACAGAAGTCCAGCACATCGTCGAGCGGCGCCGGATGCCGCCAGAGCCGGCAGCGCAACGCCGCACCTTCCCAGCAGTTGAGAATCAGGTTGGCCGCCTCGTGCGGATCGGTTTGCGCAGCGAGTTCGCCACGCTCTTGCGCCAGCGACAGGCAGGCGGCGATGCGCCCAGCGATGTATACAAAGCAGTCCTCGATCTTGCGTCGGAAGACCTCGCTGGTTCCGGAGAGCTCCTGGCCGAGGCCGCCGAGCATGCAGCCGAAGTAACCCTCGCGCTCGTACTTGTCGCGCGACAACTCGAAGAAGCGGCGGATGCGCGCCAGCGGCGGGCGCGTGGTGTCGTCGAGGCAGGCGTCGAGACCGGCGTGAACCTCGGTCATGTAGCGGTCCACGACCTGCAGGGCAAAGTCCTGCTTGCTATCGAAGTGGTGGTAGAAGGAACCCTTCGGCACCCCCGCGGCCTGCAGCAGATCCTGCATGCCTAGCCCGTTGTAGCCGCGCTCCAGCAGAAGCTGCAGCCCGATTTCAAGCAGCTTGTCCCGCGAATTTCCCGTCATCGCCCCGTCAAGTTGCCAAGCTTGCTCGCTCAGCGATTAAACCGACTGGTCTACTTGGGAGCCTACCATGACATAGAAACAGCGTAAAGATCACCAAATTTCGTTCATCATCTGGCTTCGTCGCGCCAACTCCAGTTCGCTGGGCTCAGCACTCGGAAACGAACCGGGTTGGATTTCGCCGTCTGGCACATAGGTACTCATGACCACACCGATGGTCGAGAGCTGAGAGCGCACGAGCCGAAGGGCCGACGGCCTGGCAGTCTCGCTGAACAGTCGCTTGCCTCGCCCGAGCACGACTGGAAAAGTCCACACGTTGTACACGTCGATCAACGAGGCGGCCTGGAGCGACTGAATCAACTCGCCGCTGCCAATCAACTGCAGGTCGGGTCCCGGTTGCGCCTTCAGGGCCGCAACTGCCCGGACGACATCGCCCTGGAGCAGCGTCGAGTTGGTCCAGCCGAGCGTCGTCAATGTGCGCGAAGCCACATGCTTTCTCGCCGCGTTCAGCGACTTCGCAATCGGGTTGTCCTCCGGCTGATAAGGCCAGTACGCTTCGAATATCTGATAGGTCCGACGCCCGAGCACAAGCTCTCGATCCTTGCCGTCAAAGCCGGCAGCCGACATGTCCATGCTGTCGTCCGCGTAGCCGAACATCCAGCCGCCGAGCCTAAAGCCGCCAGTAGCGTCTTCCTGCGGTCCGCCGGGTGCCTGCATGACGCCGTCAAGCGAAACAAACGTCGACGCGATGAGTTTTCTCATGGTTCTGCCCTTTCGTAAGATGCCGCGGCCATGGACCCACACGCCGCGTCGCCGATAGCAACGGCGTGGCGCTATCTCTCTGGCGCGTGGCAAACCGCTTCGACGTTGTGCCCGTCCGGACCAATCACGAAGGCCGCATAGTAGGTCGCGTGGTATTCCGGGCGCAGACCGGGAGCACCATTATCTTTGCCACCCGCCGCCAGCGCCGCGCAATAGAACGCGTCAACCTGCTGCCGATTCTCCGTCGGGAGGCCGCCAAGTTTCTCGGTGTGCTCAACGAGCACCCTTGTGTGCGAGGCATCAGGAATGCACCACGTGCGAGCGTTGCTGCCGTTCGTGTGCCAGTCCAGCATACCGCGCTGCGTGCAATGGCCCAAACCATTCCGCTTTCGTGCTTCTGCAGCGTCTCGACGGCAAACCCATGTCGTTCATCAGCCAGTCGATGTAGTGAGCAGTATAGACACCGATGAAATGCCCCTCATCGTGCTCGGGCAAGTTTCTTCGGCTCCATTCCAGTACCCGGTCTATGCTTTGTTCCATCTCTGGCCGCGCGGGCAGGGCCAGTTCACCCCGAAAACATTGGGATAACCAGTGGGCGGCGATCTCGAAAGTCAGCGGGCAATTGCCCGAGGACGCATAGCCGATGAAACCGAGCCGTGGCTCGCCCGGCGGCAGAACGTGACGATACAGACGGAATCGGCCGTTGGATCGAATCGACTGCTCGAGGGCTGGTTCAAGAAAGGAAATATCCTGGCGCCAACCGGTTGCGCAGATAACCAGATCCGCCTCGATCCTCTGACCATTGTCGAGCCTGATCCGATCGCCGCCGGTGAATACGTCAATCGAGGCACGCTTTGCCTCGACCACTCCCTGGTGGACAAGCGCATAGCATTCCGGCCCGATCCCCTGGTGATAGATGAGGGCATGAATTGGTCGGTCGGGCACCATGTGGCCGGGGGTATTCGACTCGCGGGCGATGATGCGGCACTGCCACTTGCGAACAAGCCACTGCAAAGGCAGCAGCGGCATGCCGAACCACCGCAGCCAGCGTTCCGTTCGGGGCATAGTGTGATAGGCCGGAAAAGTGATCATTTCAGTCCAGCGCGTAAAAGCCTGGCGGTCGACTCGGGTCTGTCCGAAGTATCTCGGCAACATCCAGTAGGGCCTACGAAACAGCAACGTGCAGGAATCGGCAACCCGGCCGGCAGCACTTGCGCAATCCAGCGCTGACTTACCCGCACCAACAACGACCACGCGCTTGCCACGGACGCCGTCAGCCGCTGGCATCTGGCTGCTGTGAAGGAGCTTCCCGGAAAAACCCTCGACGCCGTCGAACTTCGGGACATGGGGTACCGAATGCACGCCGTTGCAGATCACCACGAAATCGAATTCGCGGGCTTCCCGCGTACCCGTGTCGTTCGTCCGCGTGACAACCCGAAACCGCCCCGGCGTGGATCCGGCCGGAGGATCGTGACGGGCCACCGAAATGACTTCGGTGTTCAGGCACAGGTCCTCCAGCAAACTGAAATGGCGCGCGTAGCGTTCAAAATAGTCTCGTAACTGAGCCGCAGTTGGAAATTCATCGGTCGTATCGGCGTGGGGAAAGTCCGAGTAGGCATACGTCGGTGCGGGATTGTTGGTACGAAGCCCAGGATAGGCACGCGCACTGACCCAGACGCCGCCAATCTCGGCCTCTTTGTCAAAAACCGTAACCTTGAATCCGTCCTGCTTGAGCACCTTGGCGGCAACCAGCCCCGCCACCCCGGCGCCGACAACAGCAACATTCATTTGCATCCCAGGCACCTGTTCCGGTTCGCCAGGCAACGCGTCGACCGGTTTCTCAAGGACGATGAGTACGAAGCAGTCCTCGATATTGCGTCGGAAGACCTCGCTTGTGCCAGATTCAGTTGTTGGCGGTGAGCGGGTCGATGATCTGTGGGACTTCCGTCACCCGGGTCACCGGGATACCGCTCAGCTCGGCGTGCTCGTGTACCACCGCTTCGCTTTCGCCAAGATAGATACAGAAGGATTTATCGCCAGCCACGTAGCTGTGCTGCCACTGCACCCGTCCGTCGAGTTGGCGGATGGCGCCATTGGACGCCCGGGCAGCGCCGCACAGCTCGACGATGGACATCCCGCCGATGCCGGGGATATCACGTTCGATAAGAAATCGCTTGAGTTGCGTCATCTTCCAGTCCTCCGGGGTTTCGTTCTTGATCGTAGCTGGCATTGTCGCCCTCCCTCGCACACCCGAAAAGCTAAAACTTCTTGGCGCATACAAAGAAAAACTTTAGTATGAAGTATGGCCGCGCTGTCGCATTTGCGATCTCTTCAAGCCCTCGAAGCCGCCATTCGTGCCGGCTCGCTCAAGGGCGCGGCAGCGGAGTTGTCGATCACTCCCGCTGCCGTGGGGCAGCGCATCAAGACGCTCGAAGACTATCTCGGTGAGGATCTGCTGATGCGCGGACGCAGCGGACTGTCGCCCACGACAAGCTGCCACGCCGCGCTGGAGCATCTTCGTCGCGGCTTCCGTCAACTCGAGGCGGCGGCAGAAGCGCTCGAACTGCAGCGAGGACACGAGATTCATGTCGCGGCGCTGTCGGATTTCGCCGAGCTGTGGCTGAAGCCTCGCCTGTCGACGTATCGGGCAATGCATCCGAACACCTTGTTCTGCATAAACGGTGAAGGCGACGTGGCCTTGCGCGTCGGCCCAGGCGACTGCGAGATTTTCTTCGGCCCGGTGGTTGATGATCCGTGCAGCGACGTGCTGTTCCGCGACTTCGTGGCGCCGGTTTCCTCTCCAGAGAACACCCGGCGCATCTCCCGGTCACGCAAGCGCTACAGCCTGGAAGGGTTTCCTCTGTTGCATCTGGACTTTTACCGCAATGACCCTGCAGTGCCGAGCTGGGCCGGCTGGACGTCCATGCATGGCCGGCGGCGTACCGCACCGGAGCGGGGCATTCGCTTCCAGCGCATTGCTCCGGTGCTCGATGCCGTGATGGCCGATGCCGGCCTGGCCCTCTGCGGTCTGGTGTTGGCCACGGCGCTCGTTGAACAGGGACGATTGTCGTTGACGTTCGGCGCCCGCGTCGGGGTGTGGACCGAGCAGGCATTCCAGGCGCGTTATCGCAATGCTGCGCTGCTGCGTCCGCAGGTGCGTAGGTTTCGAGCCTGGTTGGTCGAAGAGGCCAACATGACACGCGCGCAGCTCGTGGCCCTGGCCGGTGTCACGCCAGCCGAGGCACTGCCTGCCAACGGCAACACCTGAATCGAGCCACGCAGGTTTTGGTCACCGTTCCACGCGGCGTCCGTAGGTCAGCCGCCGCCACAGCCACTCCAGCGGTCCCTGCCGGAATCGACTCAGCCACAGCGGCGAGTACCACAGCTGCAGCGCCCAGATCGCGAACACCACCAGGATCTGTCCGCTGCGCTCGAGATCGCCGAACCAGCCGAGGCCGTGACCGTAGAACAGGAAGACGCAGATCACCGTCTGCATCAGGTAATTGGTGAATGCCATCCTTCCGACGGCGGCCAGTCGTGCGGTCAGCCAACTCATCGCGCCGCTCTGATAGACGAGGGTGAGTACGCCAATCCAGCCAAGCATTACCAGAACGCTGCCCCAGTAATTGAACTGACTGCCAAGGAACATCGACGAAAGGCCCCACTCGCTGGCGGTGTTCCAGTAGACCCCGTAGGCCACCAGCGGCAGGCCGATCAATAACGCCGCAGCGATGAAAGCCAGGTAGATGCCCGTCGGGCGTGTGCCGCCCAGGATGCCGGACTTGTACAGCGCCATGCCGATGAGCATCAGGCCGGCGGCGCGCCAGAAGCCCCAGATCAGCAGCAGGAAGGTCTGGAATTCGATGGCGGTGGGCACGCGCAGCGCCATCTGCTCGAGCCAGCCACCACGGTAGGCGGCAAGCTCGCGCGCCAGCACCTCGGCGGTGGGTTGCCAGGATTCGTCGATCATCGCCGCCACCTGCGCCGCGGGCCAATGTGGCAGCGACAGGCCGAAGAACAGGTAGATCAGCGACGACACCGACAGCAGCAGCAGACCGGCGGTCATCAACGACACGACAGACCAGCGCCGCGCCCAGAACACCACCGCCCCGCACACCGCATACAGCACCAGGATGTCGCCGAACCACAGCAGGTAGGCGTGCGCCAGCCCAAACAGCAGCAGCCAGAACAGGCGGCGGTAATGCAGCGCCGTGGCTGAGTGTCCTTTCGCCTCTGCACGTTCGGCGAACAGCACAATACCGGCACCGAACAGCACCGAGAACAGCGCCATGAACTTCTGGTCGGCGAGCAGGTGACTGCCCAGCCACACCGCGTAATTCAGGCCCGTCAGATCGCCCCACACCGTGGGATTGACATACGTGGCCATCGGCATCGAGAAGGCCTGGATGTTCATGACGAGGATGCCGAGCACCGCCAGTCCGCGCAGCACATCGAGCTGCACCTGGCACCGTGCCGGGGCAACACCTTCTGTTGAGATCGATTCGGTGGCGACGCTGGGCGCTGCTTCGCTCATGTCTGCGGTCTCCTGCCTGGCGTGAAGCGCGCCCGCGCTATCGTAGCCGCGCGGTATGGCAATGGGAACGTCCAGCTGCCCGGGTTTGCATGTCGTTGGCATAGCATGCGTGAACCAAGTGGTCGTGCCCAGCACTCTGAAATCGACACAAAGGCGCTACAATCGCTGCGTATGCAATTCCTCCACGGCAGCTTCACCCTGGGACTGATCGGCCTGAACCTGCTGTTCTGGGCCATACCCCTGTACCTGGTCGCCCTGGTCAAGCTGCTGCCGTTCGAACCGCTGAGACTCACCTGCGACCGGATCCTCGTGCAGCTCGCGCAGAACTGGATCAGCGGCAACCAGCTGATTCTCTCTTCGACCCAGCGCATCACCTGGGATGTGCAGGGCATTGATGCACTGCAGCGCAAGGACTGGTACCTGGTGATCTGCAACCACCAGAGCTGGGTGGACATCCTGGTGCTGCAGGGCGTGTTCAACCGGCGTATCCCGTTTCTGAAGTTCTTTCTAAAGAAACAACTGATCTGGGTGCCGGTGCTGGGACTGGCCTGGTGGGCGCTGGATTTTCCGTTCATGCAGCGCCATTCGCGCGAGTATCTCGAACGGCACCCGGAGGCGCGCGGCCAGGATCTCGAGGTCACACGTCGTGCCTGCGAGCACTTCAGCGCCATGCCGACCTCGGTGATGAACTTCGTCGAGGGCACGCGCTTCACCGCCGCCAAGCATGCCGATCAGGATTCGCCGTATCGCTACCTGCTCAAGCCGCGCGCCGGCGGCACGGCGTTCGTGCTCGGCGCCATGGGTGAGATCCTGCATCGCATCGTCGATGTCACCATCGTCTACCCGGGGGGCGCGCCGAGCTTGTGGGAACTGTGCAGCGGGCGCGTCCGGCGCATCGTCGTGCGTGTGAAGGTGCGTGATATCCCCGAGTGGACACGCCAGGGCGACTACCAGGAAGACGCGGCCTTCCGCGCCCGCCTGCAGGCCTGGCTTACCGCCATGTGGGAAGAGAAGAATCGCCAGATAGGCACGACACTGGCCAGGGCGACCACGACATGAGTGCAGCGAAGATGCGGCCGCTGAGCGAGTATCGTGAGTATCCGCCCGACGAGATGCGCGGCAGGGCGGCAAGCTTCAGCGAAGAGATGTCACGCCGACGCAGTGTCCGGGCGTTTTCCGACCGTGCCGTGCCCCGCGAGGTGATCGAGCACTGCCTGCGCGCGGCCGGCAGTGCACCCTCGGGCGCTCACCGCCAGCCCTGGTATTTCGTCGCCATCGCCGATGCTGGCGTGAAGCGCGAGATCCGCCTGGCCGCGGAGGCCGAAGAACGTGAGTTCTATGAACGGCGCGCGCCTGAAGACTGGCTGGCAGCGCTCGCGCCGTTTGCGACCACCGCGGAAAAGCCGTTTCTCGAAACCGCGCCCTGGCTGATCGCCATCTTCGAGCAGCGCTGGGGTTACGATGCCGATGGCAACAAGTTGAAGCACTACTACCCCAGCGAATCGGTGGGCATCGCCACCGGACTGCTGATCGCGGCCCTCCACCATGCCGGCGTGGCGACACTGACCCACACGCCCAGCCCGATGAAATTCCTCAACAGCATTCTCGGCCGACCGACACAGGAGCGGCCGTTTCTGTTGCTGGTGTGCGGCTACCCGGGTGCCGATGCCACGGTGCCGGATATCCGGCGCAAATCACTGGCGGAGATTGCGGAGTTCCGGGACTAGAACGACAAGCGCTCACCCAGCAGTTTGCCGAAGGTCATGGCGGGCGTGACCAGCGCGCCGCCGACATAGCCCTTGCCGGAGGTCGCCCCGGCGCCGAGGATCTCGCCGGCCGCATACAGCCCCGGAATCGCCTCGCCGGAGCTTCGCAGCACGCGCAGCTGCTCGTCGACAACAAGACCTGCAAACGACACCAGCGTCCAGCCCTGGGACTGGATCGCGTAGTAGGGACCCGAGTCGAGCGACACCGGACGGTGTTCACGTCCCAGCGCGTCGGCGTCGTTTCGCTCGCGCGCACGGTTGTACTCGGCCACCGTGCGCTGCAGATTCAGCGGATGGATACCCACCCGCGCCGCCAGCGATGCCACGGTGGGCGCGGAGGCAAACATCGGGTGTGACTCGAAGGCGTCGCGCAACTGCTGCGTGCTCCAGGACGACACCAGCGATGGCGCCTCGGCCAGCGTGCGTTCATCGAAGATCACCCAGAAGCGATGCCCGGGCTGCTTGTCCAGTGCCGTCTCGCGATGATGCACACCCTCGAGGTCCTCGCGCACGAAACGCTCGCCGCGCTGATTCACATACAGCTCCCAGGGCTTGCGACGCAGCGGATTGAGCGTGAGGCCCACATCCAGCGCCGCCGGCACCCAGGCATCGGCCATGACCATGCCGAACAGGCCGAGGTACTTGTCACCACCGTGCAGGTGCCCGCCTGCGCCCAGGCCGAGCATCAATCCGACGCCCTGGCTGTGCGCATAGGCCGCCTGGCAATACAGCGGCACGCCATGCAGGTCTTCGAACATGCGCGGATTGGCGGCGCAACCGCCGGCGGCCAGCAACACTTTGGCGCCCGAGACATCCCGACGCTGACCTGCCGCGTCCTCGACCACGACGCCGGTGACGCGTCCCTGTGCATTCTGGATCAGCTCGACCGCGCCGGTCTCCATCATCACGTCGATCCGACCGGCCTCGATGTGCGGCGTTACCAACTGCATCAGGACACGCAGGATGGAGCGCCCGTCCTCCGGACCCCACAGGTAGCGGCGCGTCTGATAAGGCTCGTGCCCGCCCCCTGCCACCGGCATGTTGGGCGCGGTCTCGAAGCCGTGCTCGGCCAGCCAGTTGATGGTCGCGCCACCGTGCTGCGTCCACAGCCGCAGCATCTGCGGGTCGGAGGTGTTGTCGTTGATGCGCATGGCATCGTCATAGTGCGCCTGTGGCGAGTCACTGATGCCCTCGCGCGCCTGGAACACAGTACCGGCAGCCGCGATCTGGCCGGTGGACAGATGCAGCGTGCCACCGAGCTGTGCGGCCTGTTCGATGATCAGCACCCGCACGCCGCGTTGCGCGGCATGGATGGCGGCGGGCAGCCCCGCGGTACCGCCGCCGATGATGATGAGATCCCAGGTCTTGCCGCCCGACTGCGCGCGCGCCGCCGACGCCAGCGCCGAGAGCGACAGCATCGCCCCGGCGCCCTTGATGAGCGTGCGGCGGGACAGGTCGAGTGTGCCGGAGCGGTCAGTGGGCTGGGTCATCGAGGCATTCCTTCATTCTGGCGACAGCACAACAAGATATCAGGATTTGCTGCCTGAGGCGCGCTGCCGGCGGCACCGCTCGGAGCAGTAGCGCACCTCGTCCCACACCCGCTGCCACTTTTTCCGCCATGTGAAGGGACGCCCGCAGATCACGCAGGTCTTGACTGGCAGGTCAGCCTTTTTCACCGTGTCTTCGCAGCGATCGCCGTCAACAGCAACGCTGCCCACCCCGCGATAAAGGCGACCCCACCAATCGGCGTGATGAACCCCAGGGCACGGACACCGGTGAAGACCATCGCATACAGGGAACCGGAGAAAAGCACGATGCCGATGATGAATGCCCAGCCGGCAATCATCGCGCTGCGTGCCCGCATCTGCTGGCAGAGCCAGGCGACGCCGAACAAGGCGAGCGCATGGTACATCTGGTAGCGCACGGCGGTCTCGAACACCTCAAGCATACGCGGCTCAAGCCGAGCGCTGAGCGCGTGTGCACCGAAGGCGCCTGCGGCCACGCCGAGCAGGCCGAACATTGCGGCGAATATCACGAACGTCCGGCCCTGTAACTGCGCCACCGGTGTCGCCGAAACGCTCAACCCGTGCGTTGGCGCGGGCCGACGCAGCGCGCCGAGCCATCAGGTGCGACCACACAACGTTGTGCCGGTCCGCAACGCAGTTCGGCACAGGGGTCGGCAGCCTGCGGATCACGGATGCAACGTGCCTGTCCGGTGGCATCCACGCTGCAGCGCTGGCCCGGTGGGCAGCCCATGCGCGCGCAGGCCGCAGCCTCTGCATCACTGCTGACACAGCGGGCGCGTGTGCCGTCGCTGACGCAACGCTCGCCCTGGGGGCAGCTAAGCTCGGCACAGGGATCGGGCCGTGCGCCCATCGACGGGGTGCTCTCACCCGACGCGGCAATACAACAGAAGCCGCCGTTGCCAAGCGGGTTGCAGCGCATGCCCGCGGGGCAGGGATTGGCATCGCAGACCGAACCACTCGGCGCAGGCGCGTCGGCCGCGCAATAGGCGGTATCGCCGCGCACCATGCAGCGCTGACCCGCTGGACAGCGCATGTTGCGGCAGGGATCCGTCAGCGGCGCGCGTCCATCCGGGGTGATCTGTGCAGGCGCTGCCTGCTGGGCGAGCGCAGCGGGCGCACCTGTGAGCGCGGCGACGAACAGTACCATCAGTATTGCCAGGCAACGCAGCACGACTAACCCCCCTGTGGCTCGGGCTTGCCCATTTAGGCCGATGCTGCGCTGGATGCCTGTCGCGCGCAAGCTGTCCGGGCATGCGACGGACACCCCGGCACCGGCGCGTCACGTGCCGCTGCCAAGTTGAGCGATCTTTGTCCGGACGATTGCCCGGTCTGCAGTGTGAACACTGTCAACCAGACCGCAGGCCAACCGTTGTAAGGTTCAGGTTCCGTTCAGCCTGCCTCGGCATGCTGGAGGATGAGTACCGGCGCTCACAGGGCGATTCAATCCTTTCGACACCGGGGCAGGCGCAGTGACTGCGAGACATCTCGTTGCCAGGCTGGAACCGCTATCAGGCGCACGGACTCTCGGCGCACTGGCGCTGGCCATGCTGCTGCTCGCCAGTGGCTGCGGCGGCGGCTCCGGCGACAGCGCGGGGAGTGTGGCATCACCGCCGCCACCACTCCCGCCGCCGCCTGCCGTCTCCCAGGCCGAGGCGTTCAGCTTCCTGAACCAGGCGACCTTTGGCGCCACCGAGGCTAAGGCCGAACATCTGCGCGACGTCGGACTCGACGCCTGGCTCGATGCACAGATGGACACGCCGGCCTCGCTGCAGCTGCCGCATCTGCTCGAGATCGAGTCGTCTTCGCAGGCTTTGGGCTTCACGTTCCAGGCCGACCGAGTGGACATCTGGTTCCGCAATTCCCTGCACGGCCCCGACCAGCTGCGCCAGCGCGTGGCGTTCGCGCTGTCGCAGATCATGGTGGTCTCGCAGCTCGGCGTCCTGGTGCAGGGGCCCTGGGCGCTCGCTGATTACTACGATACGCTGGCGCGTCACGCGTTCGGCAATTTCCGCGAGCTCATGGAAGAGGTCACGCTGCACCCTGCGATGGGTGTGTACCTGAGCATGCGCGGTAATCGCAGACCCGATCCGGCACTCAACATCCGCCCGGACGAAAACTATGCGCGAGAACTCATGCAGCTGTTCACGATCGGCCTGGTGGAGCTCGATATCGACGGCAGCGTGCCCACCGACGCCAACGGGCAGCCCATCCCCACCTTTGACCAGTCGGTTGTGGAGGGTTTCGCGCATGTGTTTACAGGCTGGAACTTCGCCGGCGCCCCCAGTTTCGAGCAGGCCAGACCGACCATCAGTAACCAGACACAACGCATGCAGCTGTATCCGGCGTTCCACGACACCGGCGCCAAGCAATTGCTTGATGGCGTGGTGCTGCCTGCGGGACAGAGCGGTGAGCAGGACCTCGCCGATGCGCTGGACAACATCTTCATGCATCCCAATGTCGGCCCGTTCATCGGCCGCCAGCTGATCCAGCGCCTGGTCACCAGCAATCCCTCGCCAGCGTACGTGCAGCGCGTGGCCGAAACATTCAACGACAATGGCGCAGGCGTGCGGGGCGATCTTTCGGCAGTGCTGCGTGCGATCCTGCTGGACCCGGAAGCACGCCCTGCGAACCCGTCGGATACGGCCGGCAAGCTCAAGGAGCCGCTGCTGCGGGTCACGCAGCTGTGGCGGGCCTACGAAGGTGAATCGGCCAGCGGACGCTATCAGCTGGGGCAATCGTATGTGCTGTTCGGCCAGGGTCCGTTGCAGGCACCCTCGGTGTTCAATTTCTTCAGCCCCGACTATGCGCCGCCGGGCGAGATCGGCATCCGGGGGCTGGTGGCCCCGGAGATGCAGATCGCCACCGAGTTCCAGAACACCCTGATCACCAACGTGCTGGCCGCCTACACCTTCGTTCAGAATTCGGCCAATCCCGACCTGAGACCCGACCAGGTGGCCATCAATATCGATGAAGAGCTCACGCTGGCCAACGACATCGACGCACTGATCGACCGTGTCAGCGCGAAACTGCTGGCGGGCGAGATCTCGCCGGTGCTGCGTGCCGAGATCGTCGGCATGCTGGAACTCATCCCGGTGTCCGATGCGGTGGCGCGCGTGGCCGAGACCATTTATTTCATCGTCACCTCACCCGAGTACGCCTACCAACGCTGAGCGGAGTGGACCATGACACGATTGACCAGGAGAGATCTGCTGGCCGGAAGTGCCGCCGCAGCGATGGGCACCGGCTGGCCGTCGCTGCAGGTACTGGCCGCACCGGCACCGTTCAGCGATTATCGCGCGCTGGTCTGCGTGTTCCTGTTCGGCGGCAACGACGCGTGGAACACGCTGGTGCCACGCAGCCCGGCCGAGTACGACGTTTATGCGACGTCACGCCAGAATCTTGCCATCGAGCGTGAGGCGCTGCTGCCGATCACGCCGATGGCCAGCGACGGTGTCGACTACGGTCTGCACCCGATGATGGGTGGGCTGCAGGCCCTGTTCGAACAGGGCCGGCTTGCGATCATCAACGATGTCGGACCCCTGATCCAGCCGATCACCGTAGCCGAGTACTTCTCCGGCAGCGCGACGCTGCCGCCACAGCTATTCTCGCACAACGACCAGCAGGACCAGTGGCATACCTTGAAGGGCACCAGCCAGTCGGCCACCGGCTGGGCGGGGCGCATGGCTGACGTGCTGCGAGCGCAGGTGGCCGGTCAGCAGCTCGCCACGAACATCTCGCTGTTCGGCAACTCGCTGTTCCAGGCCGCCGACGACACGATTGCCTACGTGATGGGTGCAGGCGGACCGGCGGCCTTCCTGGGTTTCGACGACAGCGGTTTCGGCCTGGAGCAGCGACGCGCGTTCGAACGCATCATTGACGCCGAGTACGGTTCCATCTATGAACGGGCCTTCGCCGCCGTGCAGCGCCGGGCGGTATCGACCGTGGACCTGGTCACCGGTGCACTGTCGCAGGCGCCGGCGCTGCAGACGGCGTTTCCGGACTCGCAGCTGGGCGTGCAGTTGCAGACCGTGGCGCGCATGATTGCCGTGCGCGACCAGCTGGAGATGCAGCGACAGGTGTTTTTCGTCGCCATCGGCGGCTTCGACACCCACGATGATCAGAATGATCTGCAACCCGGCCTGCTCAGCGATGTCAGCGACGCGATGAGCGCCTTCTACACGGCCACCGAAGAACTCGGCGTGGCCGACGCCGTGACCACTTTCACGCAGTCGGATTTCGGCCGCACGCTGACCTCGAACGGCACCGGCACCGACCATGCCTGGAGTTCGGTGCAGATGGTGATGGGCGGTGCGGTGCTGGGTCGCCAGCTCTACGGCCAGTATCCGCTGCTGGAGCTCGGCGGTGCCGGAGATGTCGGCGGCGGGCGCTTCATCCCGACGCTGTCGTCGGATCAGTACGCCGCAACGCTGGCGCGCTGGTTTGGCATCGAGGCCGCGGATCTGCCAATAGTCGCGCCGAATATCGGCAACTTCGCGCAGCAGGATCTGGGGTTCATGCTCTAGAGTGGCGGATTCAGCCCTCCGAGGCTGCCGCCTTCGCACACTGCACCTCATAGCGCAGGTTGCGTCGTCGCGGGTGCACCTCCGAAGCGGGGATCTGCGCCCGTGAGACGACCTCCCAGCCGCCCGGGCAGAGGTTCGCGCGGCGCATCCACGCGCCCAGCCATTCCATCCTGACCGCCTCGGCGGCGTCACTGTCTGCCGGGTAGTCTGCCGAGGTACTGGCCTCGAACAGCAGCGTACCCGGCCGCTGCCAGTCTTCCTGCAGGTCGCTCATCGTGTGGCGCTGGTAGTCGCGTTGATCGTCCATGCCGGCGCAGCCGGCGATCGCGACGACCACACAGGCCGCAAGCATCGTCGCCGCTGATGTGATCTTGAGCATCTTCTTCCTCAATGTTCGCGTCAGGCTGGGCTGACCTTGACAAGGATACTATCCTTGCTAGAGTAAGGAAATGGCCAAAGTCACCAGCAAGCTTCAGGTCACCATCCCCAAGCGGATAGCCGATGAGTACGGCATTGCCCCCGGCGACGAGGTCGATTTCCTTCCGGCCGGCGATGCCATCCGGATGCAGCCTGCACGATCAGCCAGCCGCTCGCGCCTGAGTGTCGCGGAGCGGCTCAGGCTCTTTGATGCGGCGACAAACCGGCAGCGCGAGCGTGAAAAAACGATGACCGTATCCGCTCAGCCATCAGATACACGCGACTGGACACGCGAAGAACTCTACAGCCGTGGCAAGCCTCGCTGATACCAACATTCTGGTCTACCAGTTCGATCCTCGCGATCCGCGCAAGCAGCAGGTGGCAACCGATGTGCTGCGCCTGGGCCTGATGCAGGACACCATCGTGCTGGCCCATCAATGCATACTCGAATTCGTAGCGGCCGTCGCCAGGCCGCGCGCGGATCTGGGCGGCGCACCGCTGCTCGCAGCGGACGCCGCGCGTCTCGAGGCGGAGAACCTGCTCAGCCAGTTCCACGTGCTGTACCCGACACGCGAAGTGGTACTGACCGCGTTGCGCGGCGCGGCGATGTACGGGCTTTCCTGGTTCGATGCACACCTGTGGGCGTATGCCGAGGTGTACGGCCTTGCCGAAATCATCTCGGAGGACTTCGAGCATGGCCGCCATTACGGCACTGTGCGAAGCGTCAATCCGTTCCTCGCTGAAGCTTCCGGCGTCCACGAACTGCCGCCGCTATACGCCTAACCTTCTACGAGATCGCGGTGTGACCCGCTTCCAGGTACGCAGGAAGCGCTCGCAATTTACTGGCCCGCGCTACGCCTGCTCAGAACCGGTAACCAAACCCCAGCGTAGCGAAGTGCAGCCACGCAAACGCGTAGATGTCATCGACATCGGCACCGCCCTCAAGCGTGCGGTAGCCGCCATGGACGTACCAGCCGGAGTCGAACGCGTGTTCTGCCCGCAGCGCGACATCGAAGGCCCGGCCCTGTGAGGCCGCAGCGCCCTCGATATCCAGCACCAGCGTCGTGCGCGGCGTCATGGCGTAGCGTCCATGCAGGTGCAGCAAGGGCACGACACCCAGGTCGTCATCCTGCGCGCTGACACCGTCCTGCGTCAGGCGGATGAGCGCATCGCGCACCAGCAATGCCGCCCCCGCACCCCAGTCCCAGCGCTCGCCGCGATAGAAGCGATAGCGCCAGGTGAGACGGTAGGTGTTGAACCGGTATTGCGCGCGCGTCGCCTCGCCGGCCGCGAACTCACTGCCGGCGAAGACGATGTTCGCATCAGGCACGCCGGTGCCGTCCGTGTTGATCGGCGCCAGTGTCAGGCGCAACGCGTTGCGCTCGTTCCACCACCAGGTGCCGTTGAGCCGCAGGTCGGCACCGCTGTTGCCGACCAGTTCGGTCAGATCGAAGCGCGTGCCGCCCACATTGGGGATACGCACATCGTTGCGGCTGTAGTGATACACGCCCAGCTCGACGTCGATGCTGGCAGGCGGACGGGCATCCCCGGCGTCGTCGGCGAGCGCAAGGCCAGGCACGCACAACACGAGCGCGACAAGCACAGGCACGGCGGCATGGCGCCGGGACAGAGATTCAGGCATTCGGGAAACTCCCAGATTACGGGTCGATGGAAAAACGATCGGCGTCCAGATGCGCGGGGAAGCGCTCGCGATGTTCGCGCAATTGCGCGGCCGAGAGCGCGCAGGTGACGCTTTCGTCACGATCGGCAAGATCGACGACGATCTCGCCCAGCGGATCGATGACCAGGCTGTCGCCGACGTAGGGGACGTCGTTGCCATCGCGCCCGATGCGATTCACGCCGACCACCCAGCTTAAGTTTTCGATTGCACGCGCCACCAGCAGGCTGCGCCAGGCATGGCGGCGCGCACGCGGCCAGTTGGCGACGAACAGCATCAGGTCGTAGTCCACGACGCCTTGCGCAGCCTCGCGGTTGCGGCACCACACGGGGAAGCGCAGGTCGTAGCAGACCAGCGGACAGATGCGCCAGTCGCGCCACTCGACGATGAGCCTGCGATCGCCACCGGCGTAGCGCTTGTGTTCACCGGCCATGCGGAACAGGTGGCGCTTGTCGTACCACTGCAGGCCGCCCTCGGGCGTGGCCCAGATCAGCCGGTTGTAAATCGCGCCGTTCTCGGCGATGACCAGGCTGCCGGTGACCGCGGCATCGGCGCGGCGCGCCATCTCGCGCATCCAGGCCACGCCCTCGCCATCCATGTCCTCGGCGTTGGCGCTCGCCTCGCGGGTGAAGCCGCTGAGCAGCGTCTCGGGCAGGACGATGACATCCGTCGACCCTGCCAGCGGCTCGATACGCTCGCCGTACATGCGCATGTTTGCCTGCGGATCGTGCCAGTGGGTGGCCGCCTGTACCAGGCTGACTTGTAGGTCGTGCATTGTGTCTCCCGAACGGACCATAGAAAATAGCATGACAGATGTGCCAATGCTGCCGTTGCTGTGAGGCGAGACGCCCGTCGGCCAGGCTGGGCAGCTCGCAGGCCACGTGAAGGGGCAGTATCCGGATGACCGATTCCCACCAGCAGGCCTCCCGCGAGGCGGCCCTGAACTACCACGAGCTGCCGAAGCCCGGTAAACTCGAAGTGCGGGCGACCAAGCCGCTGGCCAATGGCCATGACCTGGCACGCGCCTACTCTCCCGGTGTCGCCGAGGCCTGTCACGAGATCGTCCGCAACCCCGCCGATGCCGCCCGCTACACCAGCCGCGCCAATCTCGTGGCCGTGGTAACCAACGGCACGGCCGTGCTGGGCCTGGGCAATATCGGGCCACTGGCCGCCAAGCCCGTGATGGAGGGCAAGGCGGTGCTGTTCAAGAAGTTCGCCAACATCGACTGCTTCGACCTGGAGATCAACGAACCCGACCCGCAGCGTCTCGCCGAGCTCGTGTGTGCGCTCGAACCCTCCTTCGGCGCCATCAACCTGGAAGACATCAAGGCGCCGGACTGTTTCATTGTCGAGCGCATCTGCCGCGAGCGCATGAACATCCCGGTGTTCCATGATGACCAGCACGGCACGGCGATCGTGGTGGCCGCAGCGCTGCGCAATGCCCTGCAGGTCACCGGCCAGCGCTTCGACGAGATCAAGGTCGTCTCCACCGGCGGCGGTGCGGCCGGTATCGCCTGCCTGAACATGCTCATGAAGGTGGGCGTGCGCCGCGAGAATATCTGGCTGTGCGATATCCACGGCCTCGTCTACGAAGGTCGCGAACAGGACATGACGGCTGAGAAGGCGGCCTTCGCCCAGGCCACCGAGCTTCGCACGCTCGATGACGTCATCGAGGGTGCCCACCTGTTCCTCGGGCTCTCCGGCCCCGGCGCGCTCAAGCCCGAACACGTCGCGCGCATGGCGCCACGTCCGATGGTCTTCGCGCTGGCCAACCCGGCACCTGAGATCCTGCCCGACGAGGTGCGCAAGGTCGCACCCGACGCGGTGGTCGCCACCGGGCGCTCGGATTATCCCAACCAGGTCAACAACGTCCTGTGTTTTCCGTTCATCTTCCGCGGCGCACTCGATGTGGGCGCCACCGAGATCAACGACGCCATGCAGCTGGCCTGCGTCGAGGCACTGGCCGCCCTGGCGCGCGCTACCACGTCGGCCGAAGCCGCTGCGGCCTACCAGAACGAATCGCTACTGTTCGGCCCCGACTCGCTGATTCCCAAGCCGTTCGATCCGCGACTGATGGGCGTGATCGCTCCCGCGGTGGCAGGCGCTGCGATGGCCTCCGGCGTGGCCACACGCCCGATCGATGATCTGGCGGCCTACAAGGAACACCTCGACGCCTCGGTGTTCCGTTCGGCGATGATCATGCGCCCGGTCTTCGAACTGGCGCGCAAGCACACGCGGCGCATTGTGTTCGCCGAGGGCGAGGACGAACGCGTACTGCGCACCGCCCACGCCATGCTCGAGGAAAGCGCGCTGGTGCCCATCCTGATCGGCCGCCCGGAAGTCGTCGAGATGCGCTGCGAACGTGCCGGCCTGCCGATCCGTGCAGGGCGTGACTTCGAACTGGTGAATCCAGAGAGCGATTCACGCTATCGCCAGTACTGGATGGCCTATCACGAGATCATGCAACGCCGCGGTGTCACACCGGATGTGGCCAAGAACGTCCTGCGCACCAGCACCACCGCGATCGGCGCGGTGATGGTGCAGCAGGGCGACGCGGACAGCCTGATCTGCGGCACCTACGGGCAGTACCTTTGGCACCTGAAGTACGTCAGGCGCATCCTCGCCGGTGACGGCTGCACGCCGGTCGGCGCGCTCAGCCTGATGATCCTCGAGGACGGCCCGCTGTTCATCGGCGACACCCAGGTCAACCCCGAACCCTCGCCCGCGCAGATCGCCGCATGCGTGATGCGTGCGGCACAGAACGTGCGCCGGTTCGGTCTTGCTCCGCAGGTGGCCCTGTGTTCCCACTCGCAGTTCGGCAACCTCGAAACCTCGAGTGGTCTGCGCATGCGCGCAGCACTTGCCATCCTCGATGAGATGAAGCCGGATTTCGCCTACGAGGGTGAGATGTCGGTGGATCTTGCGCTCGATCCGAGCTTGCGCGAGCGCACCTTCCCTAATTCGCGCATTGAAGGCCCTGCCAACGTCCTGATCTTCGCGTTCACGGACGCGGCCAACGGCGTGCGCAATGTCCTGAAGATGCGCGCCAGCGGACTGGAGGTCGGCCCCATGCTGCTGGGCATGCGCAATCGCGCCCACATCGTCACGCCCTCGGTCACGGCGCGCGGCCTGCTGAATACCACGATGCTGGCGGGCACGCCGGTGGGGGGGAATGGGAAGGGCGAGCTGCCGTTGTGAGTCGGTGAGTTGCGAGGGGCGCTATCGCATACCTGACAGCCGGGTTGGCCAATGTCTACAAGCTCGCTGGATCATATTCGATCAGCGTGAAACTCGTGCCCGGGTTTGCATGCACGTAGACCTGGCATGGTCCCCAGGCTTCCGGCAGGTGCCAGGCAGCCCCTTCGGCGTACTCGATGCTCTCGGCACGTCGCTCGCAGCGGAAATCAAGCCGCGAAACAATGCCGGTCAGATCGCGCAGCTCGACGCTGCGCCGCGAAAGCCCATGTGACCAAGGCTGTGTCGAGTGGACGTTGCCGCGGACTTGTATGAAGGGGGCGTCTGTCAACATGATCTGAAGTTCGTCGACAGCAGGGCGCAGTCGTGCGGAGACATCGCCGGCCTCATCATGCTCCACGATCCGCTCATAGACTCGCAGCGCGGCGGCGGGATTACCTCCGCGGGCATGGTCGACGAATTGCAGCTGCAATGCATTGAGGAAGATATCGGGGGGCAGAAAAACGCCCTCGTAGGCGATTGCCCGCCTGAGGCTCACACGGGCCGATTCGGTATCGCCAAGGCGCGTTTCGTAGTTCGCCTTCGCCCACCAGTACCACGCATCTTCATACAGGTTCAGGCGCGGTCGATTCTGCATTCGGTTGAGTTCCCGACCAGCCTGCTCGTGATTGCCGCGCTCGAGGTGGTTCTGCAGGCGACGGAAGCTCTGTGCAAATCTCGGGCTGGCCGCCTGCTCACTTTCCTCCAACTGGAAGGTGATCTTGAACCGGCTTTCGGAGTGCTCGATGGCCACACCATCGAGTTGGGCCGGTTCGTAGCGGAACCGCTTTACGGCCGCTTTGGCTGCGCGCTCGAACAGGGGACTGCCCGTGGAATCTGCAACGAACACGTCGCGGACATCTCCGTCGACGGTGATGACATAGCTGAGTACGACCCAGCCTTCCTGCCCCGATAGTTGAGCGACTCGAGGGTATTCGGGCGGCTGGCTGTTGATCAGCCGTGCAGGCCGGAAATCGTCGCTGACTGCCTTCGCGGGTAACCAGGCTGCGAAGATCAAGGCGACAACGATCATTTCGCGCATTGGTCGACCCCATTCTTGAAAGGCAAGCACGCGGTAGTCTGATTTTGTGGAATTGGAGTGGCCGGCACAAGGTCCAGCTGAGCGTGCAACCGAAGGCGCTGATGCACCGTGCTCGGAACCGACCCCTGGTCCGGACATTAATTTCTCTGAGTCGTTGCCATGTCGAGCTCAGGGAGGCTTGCTCGACCAGGAACCGCTGGCATGCGCTCGCTTTTGTGAACCTACCGGTAGATTCGGGCGTAATCCCGGTCCACTGTGTTGTGTCCTTTAAACCATATGGATTCTCGAGGCAACGGCGTTGCCAAAATTCCTGGCGAACGCACCGAAGCGGCTTCAAGAGCCCGAGGTGAAGTTGGCAAGCTTCTTCCTTGAGCGCTTCATACGCAACACTGAACGAGAGGCGGATACCTTCAAACGGTGATCCAAGCCGAGCTTGATCAGGCGAATCGTTTTCTACTAAGGTTTGCGCCTCAGCAAGAGGGTCCGCCCATGCGCACCAACTACGTACTCGTCGACTACGAGAGCATCCAGCCTGCAACAATGGCTGTCGTCGATCGCGAGCACTTCAAGACACTTGTGTTTATCGGCGCCAACCAGACCAAAGTGCCAACCGAGTTTGCGGACGCGCTGCAGCGGATGGGCCCTCGTGCCGAGTACGTCCGGATCTCCGGAAACGGACCGAATGCGCTCGACTTTCACATTGCGTTCTACATTGGCCAGCTCGCCGCCGCCGACCCCAAAGCCTACTTCCACATCGTTTCGAACGATACCGGCTTCGATCCTCTGCTCCGACATCTTAAGGCCCGGAAAGTCCTTGCCGATCGGGTGAAGTCCATTGAGGAAATCCCGCTAGTCAAGACCAACGGTGCCACGAGCAAGGAAGCGAAACTGGCGTGCATCATCACGCGACTTCAGCAGATGAAGACAGCCAAACCGCGGACGGTGAAGACCTTGGGAACCACGATCTCGGCGTTGTTTCAGAAGCAGATCGATGACAAAGAGATCGAATCGCTGATTAAGGCGCTGGAGAAACGCGCGGAGATTTCGATCGAAGATAACAAAGTCTCGTACTCCCTGCCCTGAACTTTCAGCCTGCGCCTCATGCCCCTTGGAGGTCCTTTCAGCCGGACCGCCCGATGCTTACAAGGTCCAGTCCTGGAATGTCGGCAAAGTCTTCGGTGTTGCGCGTGACCAGGCCCAAGCCGTGCTGGATCGCCTGGCTGGCCAGCCACAGATCCTGAACCCGGGTGCGGTGAGCGCGGACACCGGCCTTGGCCAGCAGCCCCGCGACCTCTCCGAACACGTCGGCGGTATCGGCATCGATCGGCAGCAAGGGTTTGCGGGTCATTCGTCGATAGGTGGCCAAGCGCTTCTGGCGCGCACCGGGGTCAACGGTCATCTCGACCCCCATGCGCAACTCCGCCAATGTCACAGGGGACAGATACACGGGATCATCGCCCGTGCGCGCGGACACGTCGGCCGGACCGAGTCTGCCCTGTTCGACGTCGATCCAGATGCAGGTATCGATCAGGAAGCCCACGGATCACGCAGTTCGTCGTCAAGAAGATCGCCACCTCGGCGGGCGTCTTCCAGCCAACCTTCCGCGGCCTCAGCGGGCAGAGTGCGATACAGATCGGCCAGCGCCTGCTCGGCGTTCTGCTGGCCAGGTGTGGGCGAGACCTGTGCGACCGAGCGGCCGCCGCGCTCGACGATGTAGGCCTCGCCCGATTCCCGGACCCGATCGAGCACCGCGCGAAGATTGCGGGCGAGTTCGGTGGAGGTGATCTTCTGCATAGTAATCCAGAATATATGATAGTACCTGATTCTATGTAACTCACGAGATAAGCGCAATTGCCAGAAAACCGACCGAACCGAGGCGATCACGCTCGGAAGCGCGAGCATCCGTTGTTGCTCTCTCCATGAGTCTATTGTAGATTGTCGACAATCGACAATCTAAGTGAACTCATAATTCACGCTGGGGGAGGCGCATTATGATCTGGCACCGGTACGTGCTGTTCCTGTCGCTGTTGTCCGTTTCCATCCCGATGGCTTCGTTGGCCGCCCCGGCAACTGCCAGCGAATCCCGGGCGCCGGTGCTGGAAGAAATCATCATTACCGCGCGGCGCTACCAGGAAAGCCTGCAGAACGTGCCGATTTCCGTGGCGGTCATGAACGATGACTACCTGACTACGCAGAACATCAGCCAGGTCAAGGACATCATCGACAAGTCTCCGGGAACCGGTTTCACGCGCTTCAACAAGTTGCAGAACGTCTACAGCATGCGCGGCTTGAATTCCCAGACCACGGGCTCGGCCGGCGATCCCTCGGTGCTGACCGTGGTGGATGACGTCGTCTATGTGAAGGACTACATGAAGTCGGTCGAGTTCTTCGACGTCGAACGCGTGGAGATCCTGCGTGGTCCGCAGGGCACGTCCTTCGGTCGCAACGCCACCGGAGGTCTCGTTCACATCATCAGTAAACGCCCCACCCAGGAGCGCGAGGGCTATGTCTCCGCCACCGCAGGGAACTACGGGCACTGGGCGGTCAACGGTGCAGTCAACGGACCATTGGGCGATACCTCTGCCGGCAGGCTTGCGATTCATTACACGACCCATGATGGCTATACGCGCGATGTCATCCGCAACCGCAATCTTGCCGGCGAAGAGAACATCAGCCTGCGCGGTTCATTGCTGTTCACGCCGAGCGACGACCTGGAGGTCTACCTCAAGGCGGAGTTCAGCAGGGACGATGACGAGTCGGCCGTCCGGCAGCCGCGCGACTGCGTGAATCCTCAGGAGAACTTCACGAACTTCATTGATCCCTGCAGCCCTTGGGAAACGGCCATATCGGAGACCACTGGAGCGGGCGAGCCGTTCTACCTCAAGCGCGAGATCCTGAACCTTACGGCGCATGTTGCCTGGGATGTTGGCCAATCCGCGCGACTGACGTCGGTGAGCGCCTTTCTGGATGGCGAGGGCAACTACAACATGGATTCGGGCGGCACGCCGCGCGATCTCAATTTCAGCCTGACGCGTAATAACTCATCCCAGTTCAGCCAGGAAATCAGGCTCGACAACCACAACAGTGCGAACCCATTGCGATGGCTTACAGGTGTGTATTACCTCGATGACAAGCATGACCAGTCGGAAGGTCGTGAATGGTTCCAGGAGGACCTGAGCATCTACGGCCCGGGACCACCGTTTTCGCCGACCTCCGTGGTCGCCGTCTCCACGAACAAGACCACGAGCCTTGGACTCTTCGGAGAGCTGAGCTTCGACCTCACTGATCGACTGACCACCACGGCAGGTCTGCGCTACAGTCGAGACAAGAAGAATTTCGTCATCAACCATAATGGCAGCGGCTTTCGCGGGCCGGTGACGAACTTTCTGGCGAACATTCCTGCCAACGGCGGCCCCTGCCCGCCCGGCCCGCTGTGCACGCTGGGATTCGACGACGTGGCCACCTCCAACAGCTGGGATCACCTGAGCTTCCTGGCGTCGCTGGCCTTCGCGGCAAGCGACGATGTGATGCTCTACGCCACCGTCTCGGAGGCTTACAAGACCGGCGGCTACAACGGCGAGCCGCAGACGCCCGATGACGCAGTCATTCCCTACAACGAGGAGACTGCACTGAATTTCGAGCTCGGCATGAAGTCCCAGTGGTTCGACCGGCTGCGGTTGAATATCAGCGCCTTCTATGTGAAGTATGACGATCAACAAGTCAACGTGTTTCGTCAAGGTACCGGTGGCTTCATAACCCAGGTCATCGACAACGCTGCCAAGAGCGATGTTCTGGGTATTGAGGTCGACTATGCTTGGCAGATCACCGAGCTGTTCCGAATCAGTGGCACGTTTGCCCACCTTGAGGCGGAGTTCAAGAATACCGAGCTGCAAACCGGACCAGGACCTGACAACGTGACCGACATCAGCGGCAACCGCCCGAACAATGTTCCGACCTGGACCGCGACACTCGTTGGCGAACTGGAGCTGCCGCTTCGTGACGGTGCCTATTTCTCGCTGCGTGCGGACTGGCGGGGCCGAAGCGCGGTTTTCAACGATATTGTCAACAACGTCGAGTTCCGACGCCCAGGCACCAACATCATTGGCGCACGCGCGATGTGGGCCTCAGCCGATGAGCGCTGGAACGTGGCGCTCTGGGGGCGGAATCTTGGCAACAAGGTGGACGTACTGAACATCGGACCGCGCCCGGGCTTTCTCAACGACAATCCAGCCGGCTTCGGTCCGCCACGCACCTACGGCGGCACTGTGACACATCGTTTCTAGTCCGTATCACGGCTCCGGGGGGGCTGGGTTCCTATGGCACATCAGGACATTAACGTCGCCGGGGTGCTGGAAGAGGCACCAATGGGTCCGGTGCAGTACGGGGTCATCGCGATGTGTTTCGCGCTGATCATGGTCGATGGCTTCGACACGCAGAACGTCGCCTTCGTGGCGCCGGCACTGCGTGACGCATGGGACGTGTCTCCGAGCACTTTCGGCCTTCTGTTCAGCGCCGGTCTGACCGGCAGCATGCTCGGGGCGATGTTGCTGGGAGTGCTCGGTGACCGACTGGGTCGCCGACCACTGATCCTGGGCTCAACGATCGTCTTCAGTGTGATGTCCTTGTTGAGCGCGACCGCGCCCAACGTGGAGACGCTGGCGATCTATCGTTTCATCGGCGGTCTTGGGCTCGGCGGCCTGCTGCCGAACGCCATCGCGCTCGTCGCGGAGTACTCACCCAGGCGCGTGCGCTCCACGATGGTGGTCTCGGCTTTCATTGGCTTTCCGCTGGGCGCGGTGCTAGGAGGCATGGCCAGCGCCCGCATCATTCCGGCATTCGGCTGGGAGATGGTGTTCATCGCAGGTGGGGTCATCCCGTTGCTGCTGCTGGTGGTCGTCTGGTGGCAACTGCCCGAGTCGCTGCGCTTCCTTGCCATGAAGCGCGCGCAGCCGGAGAAGATCCTGCGGACGCTGGTACGCATCCAGCCTGATCTGGCTGATCGCACGATTGCCAGCATCCGTGCCCCGGAGGTCGCGACCGTCCAGCAGCCCCTGCGGACGCTGTTTCGCGATGGTCGCGGTGGATGGACTGTTTATCTGTGGCTGCTGACGTTCTGCTCGCTGCTGTTGACTTACTTTCTCGTACACTGGATTCCGCTTGTCCTGGTGGACGCCGGCATCGCCCAACAAAGCGCGATCATGGGTGTCGCACTACTCAATCTCGGCGGCATCATTGGCAGCCTGATCATCGGCCGCTGGAGCGACAAGCGCGGGCCTTACCTGGCCATGGGGCTCGCTCTGGTGCTGGCAATCGGGTTCATCTCGATGATCGGCTTCAGCGTACAGGCGGGTGTCGCGGTCCTGCTGAGCGTGATCTTCTTCGCCGGTCTGACCTTCGTTGGCGCGCAGCTGAATATCAGTGCGCTTGCCGCCACGAATTATCCGGTAGAGATTCGCAGCGCCGGCACCGGGGCGAGCATCGCCGCAGGACGCGTCGGCTCGATCGTCGGCCCCCTGGTCGGTGGCATACTCATCAGCCGGCACGTGGAAACCGAGGCCATTTTCCTGGTGGCGATCATCCCCGCAGCAATCGCGCTTGCCGCAATCGTGGCTATGGCCAGAATCAAGCGCAAGGCGGGCGCCGAGATCAGCCCCGCAGTCACACGCCCGACGGCATGAGGACATATCCCGATCGCACGATTGCCATGCGTGCGGTACCTCTCGCGATGATCGCGTGGCTGGCACTGAGCGCCTGCGGTGAGGCGCCGCCGATAGCGCGCACTGACCTGCCGGCAGACCGCCCGGCCAACGACCTGGCGGCCACATTAACCGTGCGCCCCAACTTCGTGGTGATTCTGGCCGACGACCTGGGATACACCGATATCGGTGCCTTTGGCGGCGAAATCCGCACGCCACACCTCGATGCGCTGGCTCGCGAGGGTCTGGTGTTCTCAAACTTCTATGCTTCGCCGGCGTGTTCACCCACGCGCGCGATGCTGATGTCGGGCATGGACAACCATCGGGCCGGACTCGGCAATCTCGCCGAGCGTCTGTCGCCCAACCAGGTCGGCCAGCCGGGTTACGAAGGATTCCTACCCGCGCAGGTGGCCGCCTTGCCTGAAGTACTGCGTGCCGCGGGCTACCGCACTTACATGACGGGGAAGTGGCACCTCGGACTGGAGGAAGGCAACAGCCCTGCCGCCGCCGGTTTTGATCGCTCGTTTGCGCTCGCTCCGTCAGGCGCGAGTCACTTCAGCGACATGCTGCCAGTGCGTGGTCCGGGGCGCGCGATCTATCGCGAGGATGGCAGACTCGTCGAGTCGCTTCCCGAGGACTTCTACTCGACCCGCTTCTACACCGAGCGCCTGATCGAATACATCGATGAGAATCGCGACAGCGGACAGCCTTTTTTCGCGTATCTCGCATTCACCGCTCCGCACTTCCCCCTGCAGGCGCCAGACGAGTCCATCGCCCGGTACGCAGACCGCTACGATGAAGGCTACGATGCACTGCACGCGCAGCGCCTGCACCGGCTCGAACAGCTGGGGCTTATCCAGGCTGGCATCGAGCCTTACCCGCGACAGCGCTCGGAGCGCCCGTGGTCGGAACTCGATGCACAGGAACGGCAGGTATCTGCCCGGCGAATGGAAATCCATGCCGCGATGGTGGACGACATGGATCGTTACATCGGCCGACTGATCAGCTACCTGCGCGATACCGGCCAGTATGAGCACACCGTAATTGTTTTCCTCTCCGACAACGGAGCCGAAGGCCGCTGGCTGCATCAGGGTCTGACGCCGCTGAAGGCCTGGGCCGACGAGTGTTGCGACAACAGCCTTGAGAACATGGGTCGGCCAGGTTCGTACGTGATGCTCGGGGCAAACTGGGCGCGGGCGATCACCGGCCCGTATCGCATGTTCAAGGGGTTCACTACCGAGGGAGGTATACGGGTTCCAGCATTGCTGCACGCACCCGCCCTTGTCGCCGAGGGCAGGCAGGTCGACGAGCCGGTGACAGTCATGGATGTCATGCCGACGCTGCTCGATCTGGCCGGCATCGGCCACCCGGCGCCGCACTTCGAGGATCGCGAAGTCATGCCCATGCAGGGTCGGTCCATGCGCCCGGTGATACACGGTATCGGAACGGTGGCGGATGAACAGGGCTTCGCCATGGGTTGGGAACTGCAGGGCAAGCGCGCCTACCGTCTGGGCGAATGGAAAATCGTCTGGCAACCCGCGCAGGCGGGCTGGGCGCCTTGGCCAAGCGCGGTCAGGGTCGATGACTGGCAGCTCTACCACCTGGGGGAGGATCCTGCCGAACTTCATGACCTTTCTGCCCGGCATCCGGAGAAGAGAGAGGAGCTGATCGGGCGCTGGGCAGAGTACGCGCGCAGGAACCACGTGATTTTGCCGGACAGGGTCGGTGACTACTAGGCCGCGACGATCCGAGATCGTGACACGCGGGCTGTCGCGCGCCCCGCACAGGGCTTTTCTGCGAGGCATGGGACTCACCGACGAGGATCTCGAGAAGCCTTTCGTCGGTGTGGTCACCACCGCAGGCGAGACCACACCCTGCAATCTGAACCTTGCCAGCCAGGCGCAGGGTGCCAAGCTTGCCATCGCCGAAGCCGGCGGCGTCGCCCGAGAGTTCACCACCATATCAGTCGCCGACAGCGTGTCGATGAATCATCAGGGCATGCGATTCTCCCTGGTCGGTCGTGAAGTGATCGCCGACAGCATCGAGGCGGTGATGCGTGGGCATGCCTATGACGGCCTGGTCGGCTTCGCAGGCTGCGACAAGACCTTGCCGGGCATCATGATGGCTATGGTTCGGTGCAATGCGCCCGCCGCGTTCGTTTTCGGTGGCAGCACGCTGCCTGGACGCCTGCATGGCCGCGACGTCACGATCCTCGACGTGACCGAGGGGGTGGGTTCCGTGTTGGCCGCCACGCTCGAGCGACGGCAACTCGATGCCATGGAACGCATCTGCATCCCCGGCGCAGGCGCCTGCCCAGGTCAGTTCACGGCCAATACCATGGGCATGGTGGCCGAGGCGCTGGGTCTCGCGCCACTAAACTCATCGGTGATTCCGGCGGTGTACGCCGCACGCGCGGAAGTATCGCGACGGGCCGGCGCAGCGGTGATGAGGATGCTTGGCGAGGGCGGACCCCTGCCTAGGGACCTGGTGACGCGAAAGAGCCTCGAGAACGCCTGCGCGGTGGTCGCTGCGACCGGCGGCTCGACGAATGCAGCATTGCATATTCCGGCGATTGCTCATGAAGCCGGCATCCGCTTCGGACTCGACGATGTCGCGGCGGTGTTCCAACGCACACCCCACCTCGCCGATCTGCAGCCCGGTGGCCGGTATCTGGTCAAGGATCTGCATGACATCGGCGGCACCTCGATGATTTTCCGGGCACTGGTCGAAGGTGGCTACCTGCACGGCGACTGCCTGTATCTGGAGGGCGGCACGATCGGCGAGCAACTCGCCGCGGCGTGCCCGCCTGACGGCGAGATCGTACGCACGCTGGCCAATCCGGTATCCGCCAGCGGCGGCCTTGCCGTGCTCAAGGGCAACCTCTGCCCTGATGGGGCGCTGATCAAGGTCGCTGGCCTGAAGCAGCTGCAGTTCGAGGGGCCGGCAAGGGTATTCGAAAGCGAAGAAGCCTGTATGCACGCCGTGAGGTCGCGGGACTTCGCCCCCGGTTCGGTGCTGGTGATCAGAAACGAGGGCCCCCGGGGAGGACCCGGCATGCGCGAGATGCTCGGTGTCACGTCGCTGCTCTATGGCCACGGCCTCGGCGAACAGGTGGCGCTGCTGACCGACGGTCGATTCTCGGGGGCCACGCGCGGCATGTGTATAGGTTACGTCGGGCCTGAAGCCGCGGTCGGTGGGCCGATTGCCCTGCTTCGCGATGGCGATCGCATTCGTGTCGACGCCGATCGCGGAAGCATCGATGTCCTGCTGGATGCCGAAGAGTTGCAAGCGCGTGCGGCGCGCTGGCAGCCACCCGACCCGGGCCGACTCGGCGGCGTGCTGGAGAAATACGCCGCGCTGGTGGGTCCGGCTCACCTCGGCGCCGTCACGCACCGCGGGGCAGTCGATTGGCCCCTCGAGCATCCGGCGGCCGCGGATGAATAGGGCTGCGGTCGGATTCATCGGCATCGGCAAGATGGGCTTGCCGATGGTCGGGCGCCTGCTTAGTGCCGGACATGCAGTCACGGCGTTCAATCGCACGCCTGGCAAGCTCGACGCGGTGCGTGAGGCTGGCGCCAGCGTCGCCGCATGCCCGGCAGATGTCGCCGCAGCTACCGAGCTGATCGTGCTGTGTCTGCGCGACTCGGCCGCTGTCGAGGACGTTGTGTTCGGGCCCAACGGAATTGCCGCGGCCCGACGATGCGAAGGCAGGCTGCTGGTGGACTGCTCGAGCATCTCACCAGCGTGCACGCGGGCCCTCGCGGCCAGACTGGAGGATGTTGCCGGCATGCACTGGCTGGACGCGCCGGTCTCGGGCGGCGTGATCGGCGCGCAGCGCGGCTCCCTGGTATTCATGTGCGGCGGCGCGGCCGAGGACTACGAGCGTGCCCAAAGGGTCTTCGCCAGCCTCGGCCAGCACAGCACGCACATGGGGCCGGTGGGCAGTGGCCAGGTCACCAAGCTGTGTAACCAGATGATCGTGAGCTGCAATCTCGCAGTCATTGCCGAGGCCATCAACCTTGCGCAGCGCACGGGGGTCGACGCGCAACGCCTGCCGGAAGCGCTTCACGGCGGGTTTGCCGATTCGCTGCCATTGCAGATCTACGGGCCGCGCATGGCCCAAGCCGACGAACGGCCTGCGATGGGCGAGATTCGCACCATGCACAAGGACATGCTCAATGCCCTGCAGCACGCGCAGGCACAGGGTGTGCCGACGCCGATGACCGAAAGCGCTGCAGCACTGTATGCCCAGGTCGCAAACAGCGGCTACGCCTCTGCCGATCTCGAGGCACTCATCAGGCTGTTCGATCGATGAGCAGGCTTGCATCAATGGGTCGCCAGCAGGCGTTTTCCTAAATTGTATATTGTCGATTGTCGACAATATGAGTATGATTCGAAAGAACAGGAAACCTCCTGCGCAAGCGCACCCGACAGCGATGGACGCCAGATGACCGCACCAGATGCCCTCGACCTGACCACCCAGCGCCAGCTGGAGGCGCTGCTCAGCGAATTCGCCTGGCGCGTCGACCATGGCATGGCCGATCGCGTGCATGAACTGTTTACCGACGATGGCGAGATTTCCGCGCCAGGGCTGGCTCTCAAGGGTCGGCCCGAGATCGCGAGAACTTTCGGCGCACGCTCGAAGAACCCGCGTCGGGTGTCGCGCCACTTCTGGAGCAATCCGCGCTTCGAGCGCCTCGGCGAGCGCACCGTCCGGGTGATCACCGCGGTTCAAACCTACATGCATGTACTGGCAGACAACGAAGCGCTGCCGGCGCCGGTGGGTTCGTGCGTGGTCGGCGATTCCACGGACATCATGGATCACGGATCCGACGGCCGGTGGCGATTTCGTTCCCGGACGCTCGATGTCGTTTTCCGGTTCGATTGAGCCTGCCCGCAGCGACCGACTCACTGATGAAACTGGTGACATTCACCTGGCGCAACAAGACCTCCATCGGCGCGGTTCGCGACGATACGGTCATCGACCTGCGCCAGGCAGCACCGCAACTTCCCGAGACCATGCGACGCTTTCTGGAGGCCGGCGGTGAGGCCCTGGAGATCGCTCGGCGGGTGGTGGAGTCCGCACGCGACGCCATTCCCTTGAGCGACGTGCGACTTGAAGCGCCTGTGCCCGATCCACGCAAGTTTCTGGGTATTGGCGGCAACACCCGCTCGCATCTCGAAGAGGTACGGGCGGCCGGCGTGCCCATCAGGCACTCACCCCACCAGACCTGGTTCAACAAGCAGGTGACCTGCATCAACGGCCCCTACGACGATGTGCACCTGCCACGCATCTCGCACGAACTCGATTACGAAGGCGAGCTGGCCATGGTGATAGGACGGCGCTGCCGCAACGTCAAGCAAGCCCGGGCGCTGGAGGTGGTCGCGGGCTATACCGTCTGCAACGACATCAGCGTACGTGACTGGCAGTTGCGTGCACCGACCGCAACGCTTGGCAAATCGTTCGATACGCATGGGCCAGTTGGCCCGTGGATCGTCACCGCCGACGAGATCCCGGATCCGCATGCGCTTTCGTTGCGAACATGGGTCAATGATGAGCTGCGCATGGACGGTCGCACCGACGAGTTTCTGCACAGCTGCGACGAAATGATCGCCGAGCTCTCCAGTGTATTCACGCTCGAGCCGGGCGACATACTCACCACCGGCTCGCCCGCGGGTGTCGGAGCGTTGATGCAGCCACCACGATTCCTGCGCGTCGGCGATGTCGTCAGAGTAGAGGTCGAGCGTATCGGCTGGATCGAGAACCCGATCATCGAGGCACCAGCGGATTTCGTATATCTGCCGCCCAGGGGAATGGGCGCATGACTGCCACGATGCGGGCAGTGCAGATCAGGCGCTATGGCCCAGCCGAGCAGGTCCTTGAACTGGTCGAAGACGTGCCCGTCCCAGTGCCCGCCGCCGACGAAATCCTGATTCGTGCCAGCGCGACCGCCATAAATCCGGTCGACTGCACGGCACGCAACGGTTATGGCCGGCATTTCTTTTCATCCCTGTGGGGTGATCTGCCACTGATACTCGGCCGCGATGTGTCTGGAACGGTGGTCGCAGCGGGCAGTGAAGTGCGCAGCTTCTCGGCAGGTGACGAAGTGTATGCCGCACCGCATATCGGTTGCTATGCAGAGTACGTCGTCGTGAAGGCGGCCCATGCTGCAACCAAGCCACGCAACCTTGATCATCTTCAGGCGGCGGCGCTGCCATTCGTCGCGCTGACCACGTGGTCGGCGCTGGTCGATCACGCCGGGTTGTCGCCAGGCAATGCGCACGGCCTCCAGGCGGTGATTCCACGCGCTGCCGGCGGAGTCGGCAGCTTCGCCGTGCAGTTGCTCAAAGCCTGGGGCGCCCATGTCAGTGCGATCTGCAGCACCCGCAATGTCGAGCTGGTTCGCGCGCTGGGCGCCGACGTGGTGATCGACTACACGCGGCAGGATTTCTCCGAGCTGCTGCGCGACCAGGACCTCGTGCTCGACACCGTAGGCAAGCCCAGCGATTTCGAAACCATGGAGGGCCCGCGACCAAACGCCGGCAGCGAAGAAGACTTCGACGACAAGCTGCTCAATGTACTCAAGCGCGGCAACGACGCAGTCTATGTCACCATCTGCTCGCCCAAGATGATGCTCACGGACAGTCTCGGCCTGCAGCAAGGCCTGCAACAGGCTCAGAAGATTTTCCAGCAGCGCGCCGCCGTTCAGCAGGCGCTTGGCCGACGATACTGCTGGTCTTTCTTCAATCCCAGCGGCGCGGCACTTGCCAGGATCAGCGAACTGGTGGAATCCGGCGACATCAAGCCAGTTATCGACAGCGAGTTCGCCCTGGAAGACATGGTTGCGGCGCACCAGCGGAGTGAGTCCGGTCGGACTCAGGGCAAGATCGTCATCCGGATTGGCGGGGCTTCCTAGGAGCACATGCCATGAGAAAATTCGACGCTCGCGTGGTGGTCCCCGCGAAAGCCCGCGGCAAGATCGCGCCCGTACGCATGTCTCATGTGGTGCTCAATACACATCCGGACAATTACGAGGCCATGGTTGCGTGGTATCTGGCAGTGTTCGAAGGCGAGATCGCCTATGCCAATGATGAAGTCGCGTTCCTGGGGTTCGATGAGGAGCATCACCGCATTGCTATCGCGGCCGTGCCCCATGTTGTAGAGCCACGTCCGAAGGCCTGGGGCCTGAATCATTTCGCTTTCACTTACGAGAGTCTTGAGCAGTTGCTCGAGACCTATCAGCGTTTGAAACAGGGAGGGATTACGCCTTACTGGCCGATTCTCCATGGCCCGACCACGTCGCTGTACTATAAGGATCCTGATCTCAATCGCGTCGAGCTGCTGTGTGACAATCTACAGGGCGAGGAGCTCCTTGAGTTCTTCAAGTCCGGAGCGTTCGATGAAAACTTCATGGGGATTATATTCGATCCGGACGAGATGCACGCGAAGCTTAAGGCAGGCGTGCCCAAGGAGGAACTGACGCGTCGCGAGCGGCTGGCCGAGGGACAGACACCCTGGGACATGTATCGCGAGTAGGCTTCAGCGGCTGGCAGCCAGACGCTGCTTGATTTTCTCTACAGTGCTGAGAAGATGCGCATGCAGTCTGCTTGTGGCCCGCTCGCGATCGCGCGCGAGCAAGGCGGCGATGAATTCCTCATGTTCCTCGAAAGAGTCGTCTGTCACCGCTTCCAGGGCCCCCGACAGGTTCTGCAACCGGGTGATGAAGCGCTGTATACCTTCGTGAGTAGACACCAGCGCAGCATTGCCGCTGGCCGCTACAATGGCGCGGTGCACGGTATTGTTAAGCTCGAAATAACGCGCGACATCATGGCGCTTGCTGCAGGCACGCATGCGTTCGTGCAGTTGCCGGATATCGACGAGCTGCTCATCGGTCGCACGGCTGCAGGCCAAGTCGATCGCCAGCACCTCCAGCGCCATGAGCACCTCGGCGTGCTCGACCGCGTCGATCGCGGTTGGCCGGGTAACCACCGCCCCTCGTCCGGGCAGCAGTTCCAGCAAGCCCTCCTTGGCCATCACCTGGAACGCCTCGCGCAAAGGCGAACGCGAGACACCATAGCGTTCGCACAGCACACGCTCCTGCAGGCGAGAGCCAGGCGCCCACAACCCCTCCACGATCTCGGCACGCAGGCGCGCGGCGATCTCTTCCTGCAGGGGTCGCCGGGGAATCGGACTCGGGGCGTCGGTGGCGCTCAACGCGCCAGGAATGTCGGGCCTGCGTGCCATCGATGGAACGATCCTTCAGGACGGTGTATGCCGGGCGGAAAACTGGAAGCTCGAATTGTATATTGTAGACGAAACCACTTCATACCGAGTGAACAATCCCTCGCGCCGAGGGCGTTCGGGAGACATTTCTGATGCGGAAAGTCACACGCGGGACCGACCGCCTCGGCGGTGCCCGAGGCCCGTTCAGGGCCGGTCTGTTCGGGCTCGCGGCCACGCTCGCGATTGGTTTGGCGCCCCGCGTACATGGCCTTGGCAGTGAATCCGCTGCGGTCTGTGATGGTCGCTTTCATCACGAAGTGAACGGCCCCAACGGCCACGCACGGGTCTGGATAGAGACCGGACGTTTTCACATGGGTGACGCGCACGGCTATGTCGAAGAGGGTCCCGTGGTGGAACGCGCAGTGGACGGGTTCTGGATGGACAGCTTCGCCGTCACCAACGGTCAGTTTGCCGCTTTCGTCGAGGCCACGGGCTATGTGACAGTGGCCGAGCGGAAAGGCCTGGACTTCGATGCGGCGCAGTCGGTCGGTGATGCAGGCGCGGCGGTATTTCGCCGACGCGGCGATTCGCCGACGTCCCAGAGACAGCCTGGTTACTGGACTTTCGTGCCAGGGGCGAGCTGGCGCCATCCGGACGGACCGGGGAGCACGATCGAGGGCGCAGAGCACTTTCCGGTGGTCCAGGTCGCTTTCGAAGATGCCGCGGCCTATGCGACATGGGTGGGTGCCGAGCTGCCGTCGGAGGTGCAGTGGGAATACGCAGCGCGCGGCGGCCTGGCCTCAGCGCGCTATGCCTGGGGCGATGAGTTCCAGCCCGAGGGCCGATTCATGGCCAATACCTGGCAAGGCGAGTTCCCATTTATCGATGAGGGCCTGGATGGTTTCCCGGGGCTCGCTCCGGTGGGCTGCTTCGCAGCCAACGGATTCGGTCTCTACGACATGATCGGCAACGTCTGGGAATGGACCACGACAGCCTTTCACCCCAAACACCGGCCTGAGCACGGCGCGGGTGCGCCCGAGCAAGCCACGCAGACCGTCACTGACCCCACAGCGGAGTTCCGGGTCATCAAGGGAGGATCGCACCTGTGCGCGGCCAATGCCTGCAGACGCTATCGACCGGGCGCGCGCCAGCCCGCGGAGGCGGATCTGGGGACGAATCACATCGGCTTTCGGACGATCGTCACGGGCGCGCGGGACTTGCCGCCGGTCGCGTCGGACAGGTGACATTGTGTCGACTGCGGACCCAGGCCCAGTCAGGACAGCAGGCGTCCACCATCCACCGGCAGGACGACACCTGTCACGTAGCTGCCTGCCCTGGAACACAGGTAGATCACGGCCCCGGCGATGTCGTCCGGACCTCCCTGACGGCCCATTGGAATGGCTGCCTCGACCTGCTCACTGAGCTCAGGATCCCGACTGATGAACGCAGTCATCCTGGAGGGAAAGTATCCGGGGGCGATGGCGTTGACGTTGATGTGGTCAGCGCAGAGATCCCGCGCCAGAACCCTGCTCAGCTGATGCACTGCCGCCTTGCTGGCCGAGTAGGAGTAGGCACTGGCCACATCGGTGGAGACGCCGAATATCGATCCGATATTGATGATGCGCGCCGGGTCGGCCGGGCTTGCGCCTGACGCCAGAAGCGGATGCAGCCGCTGCGCCAACATGAAGGGCGCATATACATTGACGCCCATTACCTTCGGCCAGGCCTTGTCGGGAAACTCGCTGAACTGCGCGCCCCAGGTCGTCCCGGCATTGTTGATCAGAATGTGCAGACTCTCGGTGCCGATTCGCGACGCCAGTTCGTCCACACCCTCGGGGGTGGATACATCACAGTGCACTCCCCGGCAGGCCCCGAAAGGCCCGATCCTCTGGACTGCCGCGTCGAGCGTATCTCGATTGCGCCCGGTGATGATCACATCCGCGCCTGCCTTCGCGAGCCCCGTGGCGATCATCTCGCCAATCCCGCCGGTCGCGCCTGTCACCAGGGCCGTCTTTCCGGTCAGGGAAAACAGCCTGCACAATTCTGAGAAGTTTTCTGCGTTCAAATGCCTGCCCTTCAATACCCCGACGCGGGTGCCTGTGGTCGCATACACGAGGTTTGTTGACAAAGACCCGAGTAGACTTGATGCTTGGACGATAGTCAACTGAGTTGACAGACTTGCGCTTTATCCGGTGGGGGAGCCAGCGTATGCAGGACCAGACAGTCGTTCGGGTCACCGACAGCATCGACAACAGTCCTGTCGGAAACTTCCAGAGAATGATTATCCTGCTGTGCTTCCTGGTGGCACTCCTCGAGGGCTATGACACCCAGATCATGGCGTACGTCGCGCCGAAACTGGCGCAGGAATGGGGCGTCACACCGGCAGGGTTCGGACCCGTCTTTGCGGCAAGTCTCGTCGGACTGATGTTCGGCGCCGCCGGGTTGGGCTGGGCGGGAGATCGCTTTGGCCGCAAGCCGGTGCTGCTGGTTTCGATCACCATCGTCGGTGTTTTCACACTGCTGATCGCCACCTCGTCATCGCTTGGCGAGACGCTGGTCTACAGATTTCTGTCGGGCATCGGCATTGGCGGCACGCTGCCCAACATCACGGCCCTGGTCAGCGAGTTTTCGCCCCGCCGCAGACGCTCGACGCTGGTCGCGGTCGTGCTCAGCGGCTTTCCGCTGGGCGCCGCCCTGGGAGGGCCCGTTTCCTCGGCATTGATCGCAACCTACGGCTGGCCGTGGGTATTCGTGCTCGGTGGGGTTTTGCCGCTGGTCCTCGTCGGTGTGCTGGGTCTGCTGCTTCCCGAATCGATACGGTTCCTCGCAGCAACCGAACCCGGCCAGCAACGTATTGGCGTCCTGCTCGCCAGGATCGACAAGACGATCCAGCTGTCGCCGCAAACCCGCTTCGAGGTAGAGAGTCCGCCGAAGAGCAGCAAATCAAGAGTCGGCCAGCTGTTCGAGGATGGGCGGTTGGGCGGCACACTGGCCCTGTGGTGTGTCTTCTTCGCCAACCTGCTGATGCTGTATTTCGTCATCAACTGGCTACCCACCCTGTTTACCCAGGGCGGGCTCGAACTTTCCGATGCGATCATTGCCACGGCACTGTTCAGCATAGGCGGCTTGATCTCGGGGCTCGCGATCGGACGCCTGATGGACAGCATTCCGCCTCATTGGGTCTTCATCACAGCCTATGCGATTGGCGCGGCCAGCGTGCTGGCACTGGGCGCATCGGTGTCAGCCGCGCAGGCGCCGCTGCTGATCGCCTTGTCCATGGCTGCCGGCGCCGGGATCGCAGGTCCGCAGCTCGCGATCAATGCGCTGGCCGCCAACTACTATCCTGTGCACATCCGAAGCACCGGCCTGGGGGCGGCGCTTGCCGTTGGACGGGTAGGCTCGATCCTTGGACCCGTGGTCGGATCGGCTGTGCTTTTGCTCAACTGGGGGGCGGACGAGATTCTAAAGGCCCTTGCGATACCCGCGGCTGCGTGCATGATCGCGATCTTCGCGCATCGTGCCGCAAGCCGCGCAGCTAGTACCCGCGCGCCGTCAGCCACTGGCTGATCACGGCGGCAGCCTCATCAACCAGGGCGCGCTGGCCAACGTAATAGTGCGTCGCGCCGACGATCTCGGCCATGGTTCTGTCCTCACTTGCGACGGCCTCGAAGAGTCGATGCGTATGACTGGGGGTACAGGCATCGTCGGCGGTATTTCCGATCACGAGCACCGGTACCGATACACGCTGCAGGGAAGCAGGACCATCTGCGTTCGAGTCATCCAGACTCCATTGCGACAACCAGCTTCTCAGTGTGCAGAACCGCGCGAGGCCTACCGGGCTGTTGTTGACAGTGCGCGGATCACCCAAGTAGCACCAGCGCGGTTTCCGCTCGTTCGGATCCACTGACGGGTCGAGCCACCGCGGGTCGGCCATCGTGCCATGCACGACGAAGCACAACTCCTCGGACTGTCGACCCTGCTCGCGAAGTGAGCCGAGCTTCGCCTTCACCCAGGCGGTGATGTTGCGATTGCGCCTTTCCTGGGCTGCCCGGTAGCGCTGCAGAAACTGCTCGCTGTAAGGCGGTTGGTTCGGATTGCGCGGATCGTAGAGGTCGAGTTCCGGATCCCGGCGCTCCGGGTCGTTTTCGTCAATGATCGACGCATCCATCCACTCGGTGAGCGTTCTCGCCCGACTGACATGCGCTGCAATGAGCACCAGGCCGTCGGCCGCAGACAACTCGGCCGCGGTGAGGTCGGGTGGATCACCGGCGGGCGTGCAGACCACACTGGGCCGCTCGGCCTGGGCCTGGTAGAACGCAGAGAGTGATCCGCCGCCACTCCAGCCGACGAGGATGACGCGGCTGTAGCCCAGGCGTTCGCGCGCGTCGCGCACGCAGGCGCCCAGGTCCAGCGCGACTTTCTCCATGATCAGGGCGTAATCGACCCCCGGATACCTGCTGTTGCAGTAGATGACGTGGTGTCCCGCCCGGGCCAGGGCCGACACCACAGGCAGGTACTCGCCGCCGCCGATGGGATGCATGAATACCAGCACGGTGTCGGAGGGTGTCGTACGCGGGCGCAACAGGTGGGCCTTGAGCGCCACATGTCCAACCTCACCCCCGTAGGTATCCTTGAACAGGGCCTTTTCCCGAAAGGTGATCAGATAAGGTATCCGGTCATATTCGCTGCTGCGAACTGTCATGATGCCTCCTTGCCGGAATCGCCCGACGCCTCGTGGGGGGCCGTCACGCCCGAGAGCCGCAGATAGCGGGGATTGTCGATGCGCAGCTGCTCGATCGTCGTGGCCCGCAGATGGGCGCTCAGCTCGGGATTGCTCCAGTGGATTTCGCCGGCGTGCAGTGCCTTGCAGAGTTGTGCATCGAGCGTGGAGAGATCGGTCTCGCTGCTGCCGAGGAGTGTCTGCAGGCGCTGTCTCTGCGCGGGCTCGTGGACCGGTCTCAGCGCCAGTTCACGACACACGAGCTCGACGCAGTTGCGGGCGATCCGTGCCTCCCAGTCTCGCCCACCCGCAGCCTCCTCCCGGATCAATGACTGCAGGAAAGCGCTGACTGCGCGTAGCAGTACCGGTGCCTCAGGGGATCTGGCAGTCATGACCTTCAATCACCTCCAGGAGATCCAGCTCCACTTCCGATACCCGTCGTCCGATCGCCAGTCGTTCCAGTGACGGCTGGGCACTGGCTAGCGTGTCATGCAGAAACCACTGACAGATCACGCCCCACTTCAGCGTGCCCAACACCTCCCAGAATCGCAATCTGGCAGCATCGACCTGAGACTCGCCGCACTGGGCGTATGCTTCATACAGCGCCTGGCGAGTGCCTATGCCACCCATCGCCAGGTCGAGGCGCCCGAAACGCCACGGACGAATGCACAGCCACGCGAGGTCTTCCATCGGATCCCCGATATGTGCCATCTCCCAGTCCAGCACAGCCACCAGACCGCCGTCGTCAACGATCAGGTTACCCACACGAAAGTCGCCATGGACGACAACCTCAGGGTACTCGCCAGGCAGATGCGCCTTCAGCCACTGAATCGCCAGCTCGAATACCGGTATCGGTTGACCGTAGTCGCGATGCAATCCGGCGAGCAGGTCCAGCTGCGCACGCGCGCCGAAGGGATGCAGCATGTCGAAGTCCGCAACAGGCAGGGCATGAATGGCAGCCAGTTCCCGGGCACACTGTGCCGTAAGCTGCGCCCTCGCAGGCGCCAGCGCCTCGGCGGTCACGATCCGACGTCCGACTGTCTCGCCGCGCTGGAAGCGGGTCGCGAATCCCTCCGGCAGGCCATCGCCTGGCCCGGTGAACAGCAGCACCTCGGGTGTGGTGATGCCACTGGCAGCCGCCAGCCTTGCCACATGACCCTGCGCAACCTTGCCAAGTGCACCGGGAAACTGCCGAGCGCTGGCGAAAAGCTGCAGCACCATCTCCACGTCCTGCCCGCCGTCTATCGTCGCGGAGAGGTGGAAACTGTCAGCAGACGCACCCGCTGACAGGCGGCGCAGCTGTGTAACCTGCAGACGACTCTGGTGCTGCCGCGACCAGGCCTTCTCGATCTTGTCGATCAGCTCGTCGGCTGCTCGCTCCTGTCCCGCATCGCCCATCGAAGCCTCTAGGCCTTGCGCCTAGGCGGGACAAGCTCGTCGGCGGTCCCAAAGTCCACACCGGGCTCGTCAGGACCATAGCGGCGCAACATGCGCCGGGCGGTGGATTGAATATGCACCTCGTCGGGCCCGTCGTAGATCCGGGCCTCCCGCGCATGCCGGAACATGCGCTCCAGCGGCTGCAGCGGGGTGAGCCCCTCGGCCCCGAACACCTGGATTGCCCTGTCCGTGACCTGCGTGACCATGCGGGCACCGACGACCTTGATCATGGCGATCTCATCGCGCGCCTGCAGGCCCCGGTCGAGCTTGGCGGCTGCATCGAGCGTCATGCACCTGACGGCATGAATCTCCGCTGCGCTGTCAAAGACATGCTGTTGCATCAACTGCTTCTCAGCCAGAGGGCTGCCAAATGCGACGCGTTCGTTGAGCCTGCGACACATCAGATCGAAAGCGCGCTGCGCCTGGCCCAGCCACCGCATGCAATGAAAGATTCGTCCGGGCCCGAGCCGCTGCTGGGCGATGATGAAGCCCTGACCCCGCTCGCCAACCAGATTGGACTGCGGGACGAGGACGTCGTTGAGTTCGATCTCGTAGTGGCCTTCTTCCATGCCGAGCACGGGATAATCCCGTACGATCCGATAGCCCGGTGTGCTCGTGGGCACAATGATCATGCTGAACGCGCGATGCGGCGGCACATCTGACTCGGTCCGGCACATCACGGTGGTGTAGGCCGCATCCGCCGCGCCAGTGGTAAACCATTTGCGCCCACTGATCCGCCACTGGTCACCCTCAAGCACAGCGCGTGTCTGCAACTGTGTGGGGTCCGAACTCGATACCCCCGGCTCGGTCATCGCGAAACTGGGCACGAACTCTCCAGCGACCAGCGGCGCGAGGTATTTTTCCTTCCACTCCTCTGAGGCATGCTGGCGCAGCATCAGCGAGTCCTGCAAAGACAGGGTTCCCAGCGCCTGCATGGCGTAGTGCGAGCGGCCAATCACTTCGTTCACGCGGACATAGTCAAGAAACGGCATGCCCTGGCCGCCGATCTCAACAGGATGCCCAGGCGCCCAAAGCCCCGCCTCCTTGGCCTGTCGCATGAGCCCGCGCATCAGGCTTCGCGACTCATCGCGTGGTCCGGCTGCCAGGCGCCCTTCCAGCGGATAGATAAGCTGCTCGATGAACTCGAGCGTACGCTGCCGGAGTTCCGCCCAACTGTCATCTGTCATACGAATCCTCCCATGAGGCGCCGGCCTCAATGTGGCTTCGTGGTGTCGGGAAGGCTTACCGTGCGGCGCTTGAGTGTCCAGCCACGCCCGGAGCCGTACTGAGCGTCGAGGCGCATCATCCATCGGTAGATCATGCGCGTAAACAGCACATAGAAGACCAGTGTGAACACGATCGGCTTCCAGCCGAATATCCAGGTCTGCTCGTGTATGACAAACTCGAACACGATCATCCCCAGGATCAGATAGACGTGAATCACGGTGGAGATGAGAATACTCAGGCGCATGTAGCGAGCAGGATTACCCGAGAACTCGCGCGACGCCCCCGCCGCAACACGCTCATCCCGTTCCTGCGCAGACTGGGTTCCGTCCATGGGGTGGCCCTTCTGTTCCTGGCTCATCGTTCAGATCGGCTTGGTGACGGCAAGGTAAATCACGGCCATGGCGAACACCATGACCGGTCCGCTGGTCACGAGGAAAAACCACCAGTGCCGGTGAATCGCCTGCTCGTAGCGCACCATGTCGCCCGTTTCCCGGATACGGCGCTTGTTACCACCAAGATGAGAGATGTAGTAGTCGCAGATCTCGATCGGAAGAAACACGCCGACGATAATGAGGATCTTCAGAGTGAGCCATGCCGCGCTCGTCGACCACCCGCCAGCGATGTACAGGAGAGGACCGGTCAACAGCACAATCGGAAAGGCAATATGCTCATACGAGGCACCATGGTCGAAGCGCTCCATCACCCAGTTGCGCAACTCGATGACGCCCTCGTCTCCAGGGTTCCGGCGCCAGGCCTTGAATACCGGCACGAGGTAGTAGGCATACGCCACCGACGTGCTCCAGACCCACACCATCACCGCCAGCAGGTGAATGAACTTCAGTTGCAGATAGAACGGGGCGAGCAGATCCTGCAGCAATCCAATCATAGCCGACTCTTGAGCGAATTCCCGGCCATGCAACCGGGTGGTTTGGTTCTCGCGGTATCTTCTTGCGCTCCCGGCAACATGTCAAGTATATTGACAGAACCAGTCGCTCTGGGTCTCTTCTGCTTTCTGGGCTGAGCGGGAGAGAATCTGCGGTATCGGGCCACCGGGGGAGGTGGAAATGTTTTCATTGAGCCAGATTCTGGTTCGAATGCAATCGATCGGACGCGACACGCTCGCCGTTCGTTTCGGCGAGCATAAGCTGTCCTGGCAGCAGCTCCATGATGAGGTCGAACAGCTGGCCGGCGCGCTGGTTGCGGCGGGCCTCGGAAAGGGCGACCGGGTCGCGGTGCTGGCACCCAACAGCGTCCTCACCCTGCAACTCATGTTCGCCGTGCCCTGGGCAGGCGGTGTGTTTGTCCCGATCAATACGCGACTGTCCGTTCGCGAGATGCTGGAGTGGGTGGCCGACAGCAGCGCGCAGGTCGTGGTTGTAGCCGATGCGAGCGATGAAGTCATCGCCGCCCTGCGAGAAGGCTGCGGTGACGGTGTTGTCCTGATCCACCATGGCGATAAATCAGCGCCAGACGGCTTTCGCAGCCTGACCTCACTACTTGCCAAGGCCGATGCACTGCCAGACCAGGGCCGGTGCGGCGAGGATGTAGCTGCACTGTTCTACACGGGCGGTACTACAGGCAGATCCAAGGGCGTCATGCTCAGCCACGCCGGCATCATCCTCAATTCCCTGCAATGGTGTTCGGCGGTCGGTGTCACGCCTTCTGACAGGATTCTTGTGGTCGCACCGATGTTTCACATGGTCGGCGCACTCAATGCCGTGGTCGGCGTCATGCTGGGCGTGGAGATCGTGATCCTGCCCAGATTCGATCCGAAGTTGCTGCTACGCAGCATCGAGGAAACCAAACCGACCAAGGTGGCACTGGTGCCGGTGATGATCGATGCCATGGTTCGGCTGGCCGCCAATGGCGGATACGACCTCAGCAGCCTCCGCAAGATCAGCTATGGCGGCTCACCCATCTCCGAACGCAGCCTTGAGAACGCATTGCGGGTACTGCCTGACGTGGACTTCTATCAGATCTACGGCCAGACGGAAGGCGGCCCGACGATCAGCGTGCTCGGTCCGCAGTACCACGTCCTGGAAGGACCCATGAGTGGCCGGTTGCGAAGCGCCGGACGCCCCGTTCCGCTGACCGAAGTGCGTATCGTCGATCCGGCTGGCCAGCCCGCCGCGCCGGGTGAGGTGGGCGAGATCTGCGTCTGCGGGCCTGCGCTGTCGCTTGGCTACTGGAACCAGCCCGAAGCGACCGAAGCGGTGCGCGTCGGCCAGTGGCGCCGCACCGGCGATGCCGGATACATCGATGACGAGGGATTCCTTTATATCGTTGACCGAATCAAGGACATGATCGTATCGGGCGGCGAGAACGTCTACGCAGCCGAGGTCGAAAACGTTCTGTATCAGCACCCCGCCGTCAGCCAGTGCGCCGTCATCGGCATTCCCAGTGACAGGTGGGGTGAGCAGGTCCACGCCGTGGTTCATCCTCTTCCGGACCATGACGTCGACGCAGACGAGCTCATCGCCTTCTGCCGCGAGCGCCTGGCCGCCTTCAAAAGCATCCGCAGCGTCGACTTCTCCCGCGACCCCCTGCCACTGAGCGGGGCCAACAAGATCCTCAAGAGAGTCATCCGGGATCGCTACTGGAAAGACAACACCGCGGCACCTTGAGTCGCCCTATTGCAAAAGCCTTTTTGTCAAGTAAACTCACAAAGTCATTATCGGCTTCTGTCTCGCACGAAGTACTAACCGGGGGAGTAACATGAGTCATCCGAACCAAGCCTGTGCGCCTGTCAAGCGCGGCCACTACCGAAGCGCCTTGGCCGCCGCGATCTCCATGGCTCTTTGCGGTACGACGCTGGCCGACGAGCGTCCAGACAGAATCGATGAGATCATCGTCTCGGCACAGAAGCGTGAGCAATCCCTCCAGGAAGTCCCCATCTCCCTGCAGGTAGTCTCCGGTGGGGATATCCAGAGATTGGGCATACTGACGTTTGACCAGCTCGACACCTACGTGCCCAATCTGGTGATCTCCAAGTCGCCCTCCACGTACGTCATTAACATGCGAGGTATCGGCTCTGGCGCTGGCAGTCTGTCCGTAGAACAGTCTGTGGTGATGTTTGTCGATGGCATCTATGGCGGACGTGGCCGCCAGTTTCAGGCACCGTTCATGGACGTCCAGCGCATCGAGATCCTGCGCGGACCGCAAGGTGCCCTGGTTGGCAAGAACACCAGCGCCGGTGCGATCAACATTATCTCGGCCAGACCCACCGATGAACTCGAACGCATCATGATGGCCGACTATGACTTCGAACTCAGTGGTGGCTCGGTCACGGGGATCGTGTCCGGACCGGTCACCGATCGCCTGGGATTGCGGCTCGCAGCAAACTACGGCGACTACGATGGCTATATTCGAAACAGCCTGAATGGGAAAGACGAGCCCGGAAAGGAGCAGACCGCCGTCCGGGGCACAGCCGTGTATGGCGGCGATCTCCTGGAGGCCATCCTCAAGCTCGAGTACGCAGACTACAGGACGGTGGGATCACCGTTCCAGCTGGTGTCGGCCAACATCAACCGGCCGCTGGATCGCAACAAGGAAACCGGAAGCAGCCTCGGTGATGAGGCAGACCAGACCTACTCGACAAATCTTGCGCTTACCTTGAACATGGACATCTCAGATCATACGCTGACGTCCATCACCGGTTACTCCCGATACTCGAACTTCTCGACCATTGACGCCGATTTCTTCGAGGCCGACCTGGCGTTTGCCACTTTTGATGAAGCGTACGAGCAGGTGTCCCAGGAATTGCGGCTGCTCTCCCCTGTCGGCGAGCAATTCGAGTACATCGTCGGAGCGTATGTCCACACCTCCCGCCTCAATATTGCGAGGGCGACGGGAATCGTGTTTGCGCCACCGGCCAGCTCGTACCGCGAGTACGACCAGTCGGGGTCCGTGCTCTCGGCGTTTGGTCAGCTCACGTACAACATTACGGATGACGTGCGTGCGAACGCCGCATTGCGCTATACCTTCGAGAAGAAGAACGCGGACTTTGCTATTTTCGGCGGCCCGCTGGCTGCCACGCAGTTCACGGGCACGCTGCTGCGCAGCTTCTCTGACCGACTCAGGGAGAACGAAGTCGATCCCTCTGTCAGTCTGCAGTGGGATGTTTCCGACAACCTCATGACCTACGCAAGCTATGCGCGCGGCTCGAAGGGCGGTGGCTTTCAGGGTGCCATTTCCAACGCCGAGGCGGCGACATTCCGGTTCGAATCCGAGTCGTCTTCTTCCCTGGAGTCGGGAATGAAGTGGTCGCTCGATCGCGGCTTTTTCAATCTCACTGCCTATTTCACCGAGTACAAGGACCTCCAGTTATCCGTCGCTTTGCCGAGCACGGGCGCTGCAGGGTTCGACTTCTTTACCGGCAATGCCGGTGAGGCGCGAGCTTACGGACTGGAATCTGACGCACTGTACCGCCTTACAGACAACTTCGTTGTTCGCGGATCGTTGGCATTCCTGAACGGCAAGTTCACTGATTACCCCTCCGGGCCGTGTCCCACCGGTGTCGCACCCGATGGCGAGGCACCCGGCTCATGTACATACAATGGTGTGAAACTGCCGTTTGCGCCGCGCTGGAGTGGCTCGGTGAGCGGTGAGTACGACCAGAATCTCACCAGTAATCTGACCCTCCGCGCCGGTACCACGGTAAGCTTCCGCAGCTCGGCACGGATGGAAAGCGGCAGGGACCCGGGCGCGATCCAGGGTGGGTACGCGAAGGTCGATGTCCGGCTCGGCATAGGTGATGCCAATGATCGCTGGGAGATTGCCTTGCTGGCCAAGAACCTGACAGATCGCCTGACCATCGGTTTCTCGCCGCCCGCAGCGCTGGCCAACAACCCTTTTCTCGGCATCACGAATGACGGATTCGCGCAGACGCTGGATCCGCCCAGGACGTTTGCCGTGCAGGGCATGGTCCGCTTCTAGGTTCAGCGCCCGAGCAGAAAGGCGGCGCGAGACGATCGGCAGTGCGAAATCCAGAAGCGCTGCCGGTCGTCTGTTACGCCGCCGACAGCTGAAGACTCTGCGCTGACGGCTGAAGCCGCCGCGCTACCCGTCCTGGCGCGGCTTCCTGATCGTCAGGGACTCAGCGCCAAACTTGCGAACTTTCTCGTCCCTAGTGCGCGCCGTCCATTGCGCCATGGCCTCGCTGGCACCCCGCTCCTCTTCGGCCATGATTTCGCTGAAGGCCGCAGTGCGGAAGGTAATCTCGACCTGCAGACCATTGGGGTCGTACATATACACGGACTTGACGAAGCCGTGATCGACTGGCCCAAGACAGGTGACACCGCGTGAATTGATTGCCTTGCACCAGGCAAGCAGAGCTTCTTCACTCTCGGTTTCCAGCGCAACATGTCGATCGAAACTGTGCGCGCGCTTGAAATGTTCGATCGTTGCGTTCTGTGGGTCGTCGAAGAACGCCAGGAACTCGCCGTTTCCAAGCCTGAAGAACAGGTGCATGTAAGGATACTTGTCGCCCAGCCCCGGCACTTCCTCCAGCACCAGCGCGGCAGCCAGTGGCAAGCCAAGCACGTCTTCGTAGAACCATCGCGTCTGCTCGGCATCACGACAGCGATAAGCAACATGATTGAATCCCGACAGCATCGGCAGACCATGCTTCTGAGCATCCATGAGCACCCCGGTTGTCAAGGCAGTTGACAGACTCAGACTAGCTTGCCCTGGCTGCAAGGTCAATCGACTGGAAGCGGCGCTTATCTGGAGCGTCTTCGCTGGTTCACGGGACGCTGGCGCGTTGAGCTAGATGACCGCTTCGCACGGCTTGCGCCGGATGCCTTATCCACGCGCGGCGAAGGCTGTACGACGGGGCCCCAGTCGACTTCTGTAAGCGAGCGCTTAAGAGTGTTGAAGGCGGTTTTGCCGAGACGCTTTTCGAGTTCCCGGTCGATTCTGCGCATGCCGCGCATCGCCTCTATCCCACGGCGTTTGCCCTCGTCGGAGAACCTCACGACCTTCGAGCGCCCGTCGCTCGGGTCCGCAACCAGCGTGATCAGCCCTTCGCCTTCCATGGAGCGCAATGTCTGCTGAATCGCCTGCCGGCTGATGCCCAGGTTGCGGGCCAGATGCGCAGGGCGTGTTACGCCGTTGGCCACGTTCAACATGATCATGGATTCGCTTCTCGGCACAGTCGGTATGCCGCAGGAGAAGAAATGATTCTGAAGGCTCTCGTCGTACCAGTAATACGCCCGCAGCAGCCCACGAAGCAGGTAGTCCTTTTCAGTGCTCATAGTCGATCGCCCAGGGATGGACTGCGTATACGCGGCGCGCCCGAAGTCGCGATCCGCACCCAGCTACCAAGTCGCATCTAGTCAAGCCACTTGACATACTGAAGGTCCTTTGAGATTGTTTCAACACGATGGAGGACAAATGGTGGCGAAGCGCAAGAATACGCGGCTTGGCTCCGACGCGTCCAGCGCATGGGTCTTCCTGCCGCGCCAGGGATTCACCTTTTCGTCAGCCGGCGTCGCTCAGAGGAGCAATCATGAAGCATGAGCTTGATGTCGATGACTTCAACCTTCTCTCCACGAGCACCTTCAGCCATGGGCACCCTCAGGAGGCATACGATCGCATCAGGGCCACGAGTCCAGTCCTGAGACACGCCGGCTCTGCCGTGCAGCCGGACTTCTGGGTACTCACCCGCTACGATGACATCCACAGCGTATCCATGGATGGTGAACGGTTCAGCTCCGCGAAAGGCTTTCGACTCCAGACGGACAATCGCGCGAGCATGGATCCCGAGATCGGCAGAATTCTCAGCCGGTTCCTCATCGCGATGGATCCGCCGGAACACACGCCATTCAGGCGGCTCATACAGCCAGCATTCCTGCCCAACGCCCTGGCCGAGAAACGCCCCCGGATCCAGGCGAGCGTCGATGCCCTGATTGGCTCGCTTGAGCCCGGCATGAACGTCGAGTTCGTTCGCCAGGTCGCTGCGGTCGTACCGATTAAAACTATCTGCGCGATTCTTGGCGTCCCCGCGGAGGACGAGTCCAAGGTCATGGATTGGACCAACGGGATCTTCGGTACGGACGACCCCGATTACGCGATCACCCTGGAGGAGGCCAACCAGAAGTATCTCGCGGTGTTCGACTATGCGATATGGCTGGTCAGGAAGAAGCGCGAGCAGCCGGAAGACGACCTGATGTCGGTCCTGGCACATGCTGAGATCAATGGTGAACCGCTGGACGACGACACGCTCAAGAGCTATTTCTCGAACACGCTCGCGGCCGGCAATGAGACGACGCGAAGTTCGCTGGCAGGGGCCGTCTGGACCCTGTACAACCACCAGGCGCAGCTGAAACGCCTTATCGATGATCCTGAACTCATCCCGAACGCCATCAACGAGCTGCTTCGACACTTCTCGCCCGTATACCAGATGATGCGCACAGCACGGACCAAGGTAGAGATTGGCGGACAGATGATCAGCGAGGGCGAGCGTGTCGTCATGCTCTACGGAGCAGCCAACCACGACCCCGATATGTTCGAGGCCCCACACGAAGTGAGCGTCACTCGGGATAACGCCCAAAAGCACCTGGCATTCGGGGTAGGCATCCATCACTGCGCGGGATCAAGACTCGGCCGGATGCAACTACAGATGCTGCTCGCAGCGTTTCTGCAGCGCTTTCCAGGCTATCGGGTAACCGGTGAACCGACATTCCTCGCGTCGAACTTCGTGCAGGCGATGAAGTCCCTGCACGTGCGCCTCTAGCCTGTCCACGCATCCGAAACAACAAGAGAACCCAGGGGAAGGGACATGGAGTTGATCTATCTCGAGTGCTCGCCGAGAAAACGGCTTTCAGTATCGATTCGGCTCGCACAAGAGTTCCTGGCCTCCTCGCGGAGAAAAGTGCCCGACCTGAAGGTGGACACCATCGACCTGTGGTCCCTGAGACTGCCGGATTTCAACGAATACTACCTCGACGCGAAGTACAAGATCATCCGCGGCAAGCCCCACAGCGAAGAGGAAGCGACCGCATGGTCAGAGGTTGTTGCGATGACCGACCAACTCAAGCGCGCCGACGGCTATGTTGTCAGCCTGCCGATGTGGAACTGGTCGATTCCCTACAAGCTGAAACACTACATCGATCTTATCTGCCAACCGGGGCTAACCTGGGGCTACAGCCGCCGACGCGGACACTTCGGCCTGCTCGAAGACAAACCCACCGCCATCCTGCTGAGCAGCGGCAGCGTTTATAGCAGGGATGGAAGCGATGACAGCGAGGCCGCGTCGGAAACAATGCCCGAGTTCGTCAAGCCCTATCTTCGACATGTGCTCGGAATGATGGGATTGCGTAATCTGCACTTCGTGCATGCGGCAGGCTCGGACTACCCACCTGAGCATGCCCAACCCGCGTTCGAGCAAGCAAAAGAGGAGGCCAGAGCGCTGGGAGAAACACTGTGGTGCCACACTCAGACTTCATGAGCGAAGGCACAGGCGCCCCGTGCGCGGGACTATTCGGGCAGGAGAATCTGCTCTTCGAAAATCTGCCGATCCGGAAGAATGACACCGACCTCCTCGGCGTACTTGTCCCACAGTCCGAGCATCTGCTTCAGACGATCCGGTTTGACCGGCGCAAGATCGTTGCGCTCGCCGGGATCGCGCTGCAGATCAAACAGCTCCCAATGCCCCTCCCGCGTTCGCGTATCAATGTTGATCGCCTTCCAGGTGCCCATTCGCACCGCCCGGCGCCCGAACAGCTCCCAGCCGAACACTTCCTGCGGATCATGCACCTGCTGGGCGTCGCCGGAGAGATACGCCAGTAATGATTGCCCCCTCATCGGCAGCACCTCCCGTCCCTGGAAGACGCCGGCCGGCGGTTCAGCGCCGGCAAGCTCGAGCAGCGTCGGCGCAATATCCATGACGGTCATCGGAGCGAGCCTCACACCTCCCGCGCGCACGACCCCAGGATAACGCACAAAAGCTGCAACCCGGATGCCACCCTCCGTCGGGTAGCGCTTGAACAGGCGAAACGGGCTGCTGCTGACCGTCGCCCAGTAAGGTCCGGTGGTCACGAACGAGTCCTCAGAACCCATGGCTTCAAAGCTATGATCGAAGTTGGCGGCGACGAATTCCTTCCATATCGGACTGCGCTCGACACGCTCGCCTTCGGCGCCATTGTCGGATAAGAAGATCACCAGCGTCTCGTCGAGCTGCTCTTGCTCCTCCAGCAATTCGATCACGCGGCCCACATTGCGATCCATCCTGTCGATCATTGCCGCGTAAATCTCCATCCTGCGACTCTCGACGCGACGCTCGTCGGGCGACAGCGCCTGCCAGGCGTGGTTCAACAGATCAACGATCTGCGGATCGGGGTCTCCAAGCTGGATGCCCAGCTCTTCCATCGCGGCATGGCGGGCGAGCAGCACAGGCACATAGCCATCGTCATAACGCCCCTTGTGACGCGCAATATCCTCTTTGGGTGCCTGCAGCGGCCAATGGGGTGCGGTATAGGAAAGCAGCGCGAAGAAAGGCCGCGCATCATCGTGCTCGCGGTCTTCGAGATATTCGAGGAGCTTGTCGGTAAAGGTGTCCGAAGAATAGAAGTCCGCCGGCAAATCATCGAGCGTCTGCCCATCCTCACGATACAGCGGATCTGAAATCCCCTTCGGAGCAATCAGTCCCCAGCCGAAATGGTTGTGCCCGCCTGGAATCAGTGCAAAGGCACGCTCGAAACCACGCGCAGCCGGGTCGTGTTCAGGTTCATTGCCGAGATGCCACTTGCCCGACATCGCGGTGAAATAGCCGGCGTCGCGCATCAGAGCAGCAAGCGAAGCGACGCGGAAGTTGAGATGGCCCTCGTAACCCGGGCGGTCAATCTGGTTGGGCGTGCGCACCGCCCGCATATTGCCCAAACCCGCCTCGTGGCTCGATGTACCGGACAGCAGCATCGCGCGCGTCGGAGAGCATGTGGGTGAGGCATAGAATGCGCCCAGCCGGCTTCCTTCCATCGCGAGCCGATCAAGATTCGGGGTTGAGATCTCGCTCCCGAACGCGCCCAGGTCGGAGAAACCCATATCGTCAACGACAATCAGGAGCACGTTAGGGGGGCGGCCTGGGATCTCGTCGGCAGTCGCTGCGAATGCGCTCGGCAGCAGGGTCATCGCGGCTACCACCGCTGCGGTACAAATCGTCGTACACAATACCGCCAGGCGAGCCAGAGAGTACGCGTATCGTGTGTCGGTGAAACGGGGACGCCAGTCCATCAAGAGCTCCCGCAGTGAAGCGAAACCGCTACGGAGAAAGTGAGAATATCACGATCTGAAACGACAGCGACCGAACGACGAAGGGGACGCGATAACCAGTCACGAAGGCGGTACTAGATGACGCTGGTCACACACAGTGAGCCAATTCCGCTGAAGGCAGGCTAAAGAAAGCGCCACCTCGGCCGACAAGGTTGTGTAATGAGCCAGGTCATCAACACCAACGTCGCGTCACTCAACGCCCAGCGCAGTCTCGGGACCTCCCAGGGCTCGCTGGCCACGTCGTTGCAGCGACTCTCATCGGGGCTGCGGATCAACTCTGCAAAGGACGATGCCGCCGGGCTTGCCATCTCCGAGCGCTTCACCACGCAGATTCGCGGCGTCAACCAGGCCGTGCGCAACGCCAACGACGCGATCTCCCTGGCCCAGACCGCCGAGGGCGCGATGACGCAGATTAGCAGCAACCTGCAGCGCATCCGTGAACTCGCGGTCCAGGCGGTCAACGCCACCAACAGCGAACGTGACCGCGCCGCCCTCGACGCCGAGGCACAGCAGCTCAAGCAGGAGATCGATCGCGTCGCCGCGCAGTCGGAGTTCAACGGCACCCGGCTGCTCGATGGCGGATTCAGCGGCCAGGCCTACCAGGTCGGCGCCAATGCAGGCCAGCTGCTGACGCTGCCCTCGCTGCAGAGTCTGCGCCTGGCAGATGTCCGCGGAGCCGACGGCTTCCGCGTGGACGCACCGGCCGGCACCACCGTCGGCACGAGTCTGCCGCTTTCGATCGATGTCTCTACGCTGATATTCGATCAGGATGCGGATTCCGAGCGTGAGGCGCAGGACGCCTTCATGCAGGCGGTGGCGGCAGCCTTCGATGCCGCGCCCATTTCATCGGCGACTTACGATGCCGCCTCTGGCGACCTGACGATACGCAACGTGGGCTGGGCGAGCCTGATCGTTGGCCTGGATAACATAGGCGGCACCACGGCGGATCTTGGCTTCGGACAGTCGCTGGTGATGAACGTCTCAAGCCTGAGCCTGGCGGTCGTACCGGCGGAGAGCACGATCGACTCGGTCTCACTGGCCACGCCCCAGTCGGCGACGCTGGCGATTGCGGCCATGGACAGGGCGCTGGAGACGGTCAACGGCCAGCGCGCGCAGGTGGGCGCGCTACAGAACCGCTTCGAATCGGTCATCGCGAATCTGCAAACCACTTCCGAGAACCTGACGACGTCGCGCAGCCGGATCCAGGACGCTGACTTCGCCACCGAAACGGCCAGCCTGGTGCGCGATCAGATACTGCAGCAGGCCGGCACGACCATGCTGGTGCAGGCCAACGCGCTGTCGCAGAACGTGCTCAGCCTGCTGCGTTGATTCACCCGCGCGTCACGCGCGATGGTCCACACCACGGCGCTGCCCCCAGCGCGACACAGCAATGTTCGGACAGCCTTGGTCCCGGCCCGTCATTTGCGCGCTACAGGATGACACCAAAGCTGTCATCCGGCATATTCCAAAACGTACACCACACTCGGAGCTTCGGGCTTGAACACTCACCATCGGTCCGTCGCCCGTTTCGGGTCCGCTCTGTCTCTCTTGATCGTGTCATTCACCCTCGTCGCCTGCGGCGGCGGGTCCGATGGCAGCAGCCCGTCGACAGGCGGCGGGGTACCCGTCAACCCACCGGCACCGCCTGCACTCGGTTACACCGGTCAGACGCAGCAGGCCAGTGCCGCGGAGACACAGGGGGATGCGTTTGCCGCCACGCTGATCGAGGCCATCCGGGATCTCTATGCGGTGTCCGCACTCGCCGTTGATGAGCCGATCGATGCACTGTTCACCAATGGTGTTCTGGATGAGACCGTGCCTGGCGATGGGGGTGGCACGGCACGGCTGACCGGACGCCTCGCGAGCGACGGCACGGGCTGGATTGCTGCCGAGTACCGGAACTTCGTGGATGACGGCGCGACGATTTCCGGCCGGGAGGTACAGCAGATTCTGGCGCGCATCACGCCCACCGCGGGTCGCGTGCGAATGTCCTTCACCGATCTGCGGGTCCAGGACGGTGCCGAGAGCTATCGACTCAACGGCACCGTGACGCGCCATGACATCGATCGCCCGGCCGGGCGTTTCGACATCAGTGGCGATGTGATGGTCGAGCGCGACGGCGCGCCGGCCCTGCGTGCCGGGCCGCTGGATCTCGTGGTCACCACGCGAACAGATGCCGCAGGACGGGTCGCGCAGATCGGCGCCACCGGTCGCAGCTTCGTGGCTGATGCGGGCTTCGTCGAGGTTGACGCCCTGGCCGACTGGGTCTTCGAGGCCGATGCCGATGAACTGGCGCCCTCGCCGCTTGCCGGTGAGTCACGCCTGCGTGGCAGCGCAGGGCGCAACATTGTCCTGGCCGCTCTCAACAGCAGCTTCGGCTCGCTGGTGTTCGAGTCCCCCGACACGGGCCCGCGCCAGCGACGCTTCGACTGGTCTGCCAGCGACATCGCCCCGGTGCCCGGAAACCGGCTGCTGCTGGCCGGCGCCGGCGCCGAGCGCACGGTGCTGATCGGCCAACCCGTTCGCCTGGAGGGACGCTTCGCCGTCCATCGGCATGGCACGGCGCTGGCGCATGACTGGCGCTTGCTGGCCGCGCCGCCCGGCAGCACCGCGGAACTGGTCGACGCCGATTCGCCGACACCGACCCTGACGCCGGATCGCAACGGGACCTACCTGATCGAGCAGCGGGTCGGCGATGGGCAGGACGCGGCTTACGACACCCTGCGGCTGTTCGTCACGCCCGACCCAGAAGATCCGCGCCTCGCAGCGCTGGCCGTGGACGCAGGCCCGGACCTGGCATTCGCCCCCGGTGAAATCCTGCAACTCGATGGCCGGCGCACCGCGGGACCCGACGGCCGCGCACCGCTCTCGGTGGCATGGGGCGAGTTCGTGGAAGACAGATTTCGCTTTCTTACCGGTCGCCATCTTCAGTTCGCACAGCCAAACGCGCGAACGACGAGCGTTACCACGAGCCGGCCCGGCTATTACGAGGTGATGCTGAGTGTCATCGGCGAGGCCGGCGTGGCACTGCAGATGCTCTACGTCGACTATCCCTGGCGTTTCCGCCCGCCGCACTACCTATTGCGCGATGACGGTATCCGCCGCAGCCTGGGTGGCTTCGTTGTGGGCGATGTCGATGGCAGCGGTTTCCCGGACATAGTCTCTCTGGACTTTCGAGAAAACTTCGGCGACAGCGTGTTGCGCCTCTGGCGCGGCCTGGGCTCGGGCGCACTTGCCGAGGCCATCGAGCTTGAGTTTTCACTTGAGCTTTCGCAGGCCAGCACCTTGCGCGACGGCCTGGTGCTCGTGGATGCAACGCACGCGACGGGCCTGGAGATCGTGACCGCGCGGCAGAGGCATCTGCTGATCTTCGAGCTTACACCCGAGGGCACACTACACCAGACACGCAGCCTGGAGACGCTCGTCGACTGCGAGGTCGGCACGACTGGGACACGACACCCTGCGCTGCAGGCTGCAGACCTCACCGGCAACGGTCGCCTGGACCTGGTGCGCGTGATCCCCTGCCAGCAGGATGCCGCGATCGAAATCCTGCTGCGACAGGTGGATGGAGACTGGCTTGCCCTGGCGCCGCTGCCGCTGCCGCGGTTCGACAAGCTGGCGGTCGGCGACATGAATGGCGATGGTCTCGCGGACCTCGTCATCCAGCGCAGCGATGAGCAGAACCGGACGCTGATCGAAGTTGGCTATGGTGACGGCCAGGGGGGCTTTACCTTCACCGAGGTGTTCGAAGCCTCCGACCTCGGGTTCACGCTGGGCGACATCGACAACGACGGCCGCCTCGACATCGTGACGCTGGTGTTCGAGAACAACGACGAGCGCTCGCTGGTCACGCTGCGCCAGAGCGCAAGCGGTTCCCTGGAAACCTTCGAGACGCCGGTGGTTACGGATCTCGCGCTCGAGGGATTCGCGCTGGACGTGGTCGACCTGGATGGTGACGGACTGCCCGACCTGGTCTCACACGGATTCGTCGCCTCTGTCCTGTTACGCCAGCGCGAGCCGTTCGTGTTCGCTCCCGCAGTCGAGCTGCCGCTGCGACGCCCCTGGGGCAGCGTCGCCTATGCCGATCGCGCCTGGGTCGACTTCGATGGTGACGGGCTGGTCGATTTCATTGGTGTGGAGACGCGTGCAAGCCCTGAGGCTCGCGGCCTGGGCATCGTGTTTCAGGCGCCGGCACAGTACGAGTAGAGGGTAACTGATAGTATCCGCGAGCCTATTCAGCTGGTTCGGGAGTCGCCCTGCCATGTCGCTGTCACGCCTTGCCTGCCTGGTGCTGCTCGCGATATCGATGCCGCTGACTGGCTGCGGGGGCGGCGGCGGTGACACCGCGCAGGCACCCCCTGCGTCGCCGCCCCCTGCAGCGGCCGATCCCGCCGCAGCGCTCGACGCCGCCGCAGCTGAAGCGTTCGCCGAAGACGCGCCGGCCTCCGTGCCGGGCATGGCACTGGCCATCTACCGCCCCGGTGGTGAGCGCGTGTTCCTCGGCGTCTATGGCGACTTCGACTCGGAAGGCCGCTACGCTGTGGCCTCTGCCAGCAAGCTGGTCACCAGCCTGGTGCTGCTGAGGCTGATCGACCAGTCGTTCCTGGAGCTGACCAGCACCACCGGTGCTGTGCTGGGCTGGAGCGGCCCGCAGGCGGCCATCACCCTTGAGCAGTTGCTGTCGTTCACCTCAGGCCTGGCGCGCGATGCTGACTGTCTGCGCGAGGTGGCCATCACCCTGGCCGAATGTGCCGCCCAGATCGGTGCCGGGGCCCTGGTCGCAGCGCCCGGGACACGCTTTGACTACGGCGGTTCGCACATGCAGGTGGCCGCCCGCATGGCGGAGGTGGTCACCGGCTCGAACTGGAACGCGATATTTCGAACACAACTCGCTGACCCGCTCGGCCTCGCCGCTGATGTTCGCTACACCACGCTGCCGCGTCAGCGCATCGGGTTCAGCAACCCGCTTATCGGAGGCGGTCTGGCAGCGTCGGTCGATGAGTATGCCCGGCTGGTCGAGGCCGCGCTGGGGGCGCAGGCCGATGTGCAGGGTGTTGCGATCGACGCGGATCTGGCGGCGGCGATCTTCCGCTCACCCTACCCGGAAGCGCAGCGCGGCCAGGTGCCGGAACTGGCCGAAGTCCAGGACTTCGGCTACGGGCTCGGTGCCTGGCTGGAGTGCGATACACCGGGCACGGGCTGCGACATCGCCTCGTCCGCCGGGCTGTTCGGCTGGATGCCCTGGGTGGATCGCGAAGCCGGTTACATCGGCATTCTGGCGATGGAGGGCTCGGCCGTGCCCGGGGTCGCGACGGGTTTCTCCGTGCCACTGGCCGAGCGGCTGCGTCCGCTGGTATTGAAGGTACTTGGGAACTGAGGCTGCAGGCGCCGGGCCATGAGCATCGCCGGGACCGGGGTATGTCGATGGGATATACGATAGGGCTGGTATCTGGGACCGCGGGGCATGGGTACATTGTCCTGTAATACAGCGGATGCACCATCCCTTTGAATTTCTGGCACACGACACTAGCCCGCCCGGTATTATTTCCAAAGCTAAGCAATACGTATGCAGCGTGCGGGTCAGGATTGCGAGCCCCCTGGGAGGGCGACTCGGGGCAGATGGAACAAGAAAAAATTGCGTATTTAGAGAGGGTTGCCGGCGGAATGCCGTCTCGAATCGCCGACTATCATGCCTTTTCTCTGGGCGTGCCGTACAGCTCGGCCGCTGGCGTCAGACCGCCGAATCGATCGAGTACAGCACAATCAGATGGCCGTCGGAGTCGACCACACCACGTTCCCGGCCACGCCGGCCATCCTGAGTATGCAGCACCTGCTCCTGCATCACTTCGACACCGTTAGTTGAAAGGAGGGCTGCGCTCACTCGATCCATGTCTGCTACGCGGATCACTGCGGCCGCCAGGCGTGGCTTTGGCAATGGCGGCAAATCGACACCGCGGACTTCCGTCAACGCCAGTGTGCGTTGCTGAGTGGGGGTGCTGAGCGTACACAGGCGCAGCTGCGCCTGCGCTGGCATCCCGAACACGATCCACGAATAGGCGATATCCTCGCCCCCGATAATGTAATCAACGCTAAACCCGAGTACATCCCGATAGACAGTCAGCGCATGTTCGAGGTCACGGACGATCAGATTGGCGCGCTGAAAAAACGGGGCCACTGCCGCTGTGCTCATAAAATCCTCCTGAAACCGATCGGGTAGCCAATCTCAGTTGGCTGACTTCACCCCATGATGTGTGGCGAATTCACCTGCGAAACGCCCGCCGTCCACGACGATTTCGGCCCCCGTGATTCCACGCGCGGCATCGCTGCACAGGAATACCACCATGTTGCCAATATCCCTTGGGTGTCCGAGTCTGCCCAGCGGCGTTTTCGCGATATTCGCGCGTACGAAGGCCATTGCTCCCTCCTCGCCGTAGAGAGCGATCGCACCGGGCGATGGGCGATCCGCGTCTTCAAACATGACGCCCGGATGCACAGCATTGACACGCACGGCGAGTCCTCCATGGCGGCCTTCCAGGGCAGCAGCCCGTGCCAGATTGGTCGAACCACCCTTGGCCATGGCATAGGCCGTCGAGTTCGGGGTACCCCGAAGTGCCGATAGGGCCGATATGTTCACGATCGAGCCCTCGCCGCCCGGGTTGTGTCGCATGACGCGAAACGCATGGCGGATTCCAAGGAACATACCGAGCACGTTGACGCGTACGACGAAGTGGAGATCCTCGAGCGAGAGTTCGCCGATAGGGCGCAGACGGGAGACGCCGGCATTGTTGAGTAGAACGTCAAGCCGTCCGTAGCGTTCAACCACACCGTCCACGACCCGCGACCAGTCGGCATCGACAGCAACGTCGTGCGGAACGTATTCCGCGCGAAGTCCCGCGGCGGCCAGAAGATCGAGCGTCTCGGCAGCACCTTGCTCATTGCGCCCCGTGATCACAACCGTTGCACCCGCTGACGCCAGCGCTAACGCACTGCCGCGACCAAGGCCCGCGGTACCACCGGTCACCAGCGCGACCCGACCGTGCAACACCGGCCTGACCATCTCAGGCTGCAAGGAATCCGGCGTCGACGGGTAACTCCAGGCCCGTGACATAACCGGATTCTTCTGTGAGCAGGAACACGACTGCCGCGGCTACGTCCTGCGCGGCGACCGGTACCGCATTGGGAAGTACGCGCCCATCCGGGAAGTGTTCCGGATCGTCGTCCATACGCCCTGCGAGCACCGCGTTGACGAGAATGCCGTCGCGTTCCCGGGCGCATTCGAGCGCAGCCGACTTCGTTGCCATGAGGATGCCGCGCGCTGCCGCGCAGGTCGCCGAGCAACCTGCAGCGGCGGTGCGAGCAAGCACACTTGTAACGTTGACGATGCGTCCGCCACCTCGTGCGCGCAGCAGCGGAATACCGTACTTCATGCCCAGCCAGCTCGCAGTGCCGTTACGATTGAACAGGTCCATGAACCGATCTGGCGACAGGCACTCCACGTCGTCGAAACGAAATGCCTGCGCTGCGTTTACCAGCAGGTCAAGGCCTCCCGATTGCTTGGTCAGCTGCTCACTGACGTACGCCCACTGCGATTCGTCAACCGGGTCAAAGGCGATGGCCCGTGCCCCCACCTGTGCGCCCGCAGCACGCTGCGCCGCCGCAGCGTCGCGATCTGCAAACCAGGTGTCGACGCCAGCCGAGGCAAGAAGCCTGCCCACGGCCGCGCCGACAGCATTCCCGGTACCGGTCACCAGCGCGACGAGATCCTCTCTGGCGCCTAAGGCTGGTGCCACGCGTCCGCCTCTTCTGCAGAACGACGATAATTGGTCCGCCCCAGCAGCAGGATCACCAGCCCGACAGAACCGACCACGACCGTAACGAGCAGCAGCGAGTACCGCAGCAGCGCTTCGTCGCGGAACACGTAATCCGTGAGCATGGCCACCGAAGTGGGGCCAAGAAACAATCCGGCGAGACTGATGACCAGCAGGTAGAGCGCGGATATCTGCGCGCGGAACTCGGCCGGAGCCACGTGGACCACGGCCGCCGAACTCGAAGCCGACGCCATCGCCATCGCAAACATGGCCGGGCACAGGAGCGCCACCGCCACCAGTGGGCCAGGCGCCAGCGGCACGAGGATCGCGAACGGCAGCGCAAGCAGCACGCTGGCAAGGAAAGTAAGGTACGGCGCATCCGGCCGGCCGCGTCGATACAGGACCTCGGACACCCTGGCACCGGTGATCACGCCGAGAGGACCGAACACGGCGAGCACGCCCCCGTAGTAAAGGCCTGCGGTAGCCGCATCGAGCCCCCAGGTACGTTGGAACATGCTGGGCAACCAGAAGTACGAATAGCCGATCGTGGTAATAACCGAGTTTCCGAGGAACACTGCGCCAAACGTACGCCAGCGCTGCAGTACGAATCTCGCGGTATCGGCTACCGGAAGGCGCTTGCGGACACCCACCGCCCCACCGGTCATGAACCCACGACGCAAGGGTTCGCGGATCGTCAGCATGACAACAGCGAGCAGAATGCCTGGCAGCCCGACCACCACGAAGGTCATCTGCCAAGGCTCAAGTTCACCGACAAGCGGCCAAACGACCCCCTGAGCCTGAGTTACCCAAAGGACAACCTGCGCACCCAGCAGAAAGGCCAGCCCCGCGCCGATCGACTGCCCCATCGTGTATAGGCCGATGGCCTTCAGCGCGGTTCGCCTCGGGAAGTAGTCCGAAATCATGGAATAGGCGGAGGGCGACAGCGTGGCTTCACCCACGCCGACCATGATCCGGGATACGAAGAGATGCAGGAAGTTGGCTGCCAGACCACAGGCTGCCGTCGCAGCCGACCACAGGGCCACGCCGACGACGATGATGTTGCGTCGGTTTGAGCGGTCAGCGAGAACCCCGATGGGAATACCTAGCGTGGCGTAGAAGATTCCGAAAGCAGGACCCATCAGCCAGGCCATCTGCACATCGGAAAGACCTAGGTCTGCCTTGATCGGTTCGATCAACAACGCGAGTATGCCGCGGTCGATAAACGCGACAATGTAGGCGACGATCAAAAGGGCAACTACGTACCAGGCATAGAGAGGCCGTGGATACGGGACGGTCGCCTCGGTTTTGACATCGCCGTTACCCGACTCGACAAGCGCCATCAGCAGTTCACCGGCGTGCTGTCGGCAGCCTCAAGCAGGCACCAGGTGCTGCCGTCCGGGGCATCACACAGCACGGCGCGCTCACCGAATTCATTGGCAACCGGTGCGCTGTGCACCGTGCCACCGGCCTCCTCCACACGCCTGCACGCCGTTTCCAGACCGAGCATACGCAAACTATAGGTCGTGTAGCCAAGCGCTCCGGGCGTCGTATGGGCCCGGTAGTCGGGCATATCGATGTCAGGCGAGAAATTGAACAGCGTCACTCGTCCAGAACGTTTGCCAGCGCCTAACGGATCGGAACGCGGATCATCGAACTTTACCAAGCGGAAACCCTCGCCTTCAGCCAAGCCCAGAATATCCTTACCCGAGGTCCCGATGTCCTCCCAAGGCAGCTCGAAGTCACCCGTACGACGTAGACCAAGGGTCTCGTCGTAGAACGACAGCGAAGTATCATCGGCACCCTGTATCACCAGACAGAAGTGTGTGAACTGGCTGGCTTCGAACATGCTGCCACGGTGGATCGTCCCGTACAAAGGATGATCCACATCGGCGCGCTCGAACAGCACCTGACGAGACAGAGGCTGGGCGAGCGCCATCTCCACCACGCCGGGAATGGGTCGCCTGAAAGGGGTATGCCCCGGCTGCGCTGGCACGAAGTCAGGGGCGTGGATGCGGATATCGCCGCCCTGCTGACGGAGGTATTTCGCGTGCGCGAGCATTCGCCCCAATTGTTTGACCATGCCGGCTGTCCAACGGCCGCCCCGGACCCGGAATGGCGCCAACTCAAGACCCCGCCCCGTCGGGGAGCTCCACTGAACCAGTCTGACAAGACCATGGTCCGCCTGCTGATGCCACATGCGTACAGCGCGGCACGCAGAAGGAACACCGTAGAGGCGTTGCGCGCCCTGCGCGTCGAGCTGGCCGATGTCGCCGACCCGGTAGCCGAACAACTCCCAATAGGCGATCGCCGATACCAGGTCCGGCACCCCCACCATGACGTCGAGGACGCCACCGGTGACTTGGCCTTCCGGAGTCATCGCCTGCCCCGGTGCACGCGCAGATGATGGCTCATGCCGCCAAGGCCAGCGTATCGTCGGAGGCCACGAAGCACCAAGGTGTGCCATCGGGCGCAGTGGCGACGAAACTTCGCTCACCGAACTCGTTCACCATGACATCACTCTGGGCGCCCGCGCCGCTTGCAGCTGCAGTGGCGTGTGTTGCCTCCACATCGGCGACACGTAACGAATAAAGCGAGTGACCCCAGGCGCCTGGACGCGATGCGATGCGCATGTCCTCCAGCTCACTGTCGGCGGAGAAATTGAACAGAATGATGCGCCCGGAACGCTTGTTCACCCCACCCTCGGAGCGAGGATCGTCAAAACGGAACATGTGGAAGCCCTCACCTTCCCGAAGCTCAAAGATATCCTTGCCGGAGCTGCCGACATCAGCCCACGAGAGCTTGAAGTCCCCGCTACGCTGAAGACCCAACACTCGGTCGTAGAATTCGAATGCATCCGCGGCAACGCCGCAGAGGATCACGCACACGTGCGTGAACTGGCTTGCTCGCATCAGACAATCGTGGTTTACAGCCCCGTACAAAGGGCTCGGAAAGTCCGCTCGCTCGAAAAGCACCTGCCGATACAGAGGCTGCACGACGGCCATCTCCATTGCGACAGGCAGCTCACGACGGAACGGAGCCATTGGCGTACCTGATCCAGGTAGAACATCAGGGTGGAACATCCTGACCTCTCCACCCTGTGCGGCATGATACTTGGCATGTGCAATCATCCGGGCGATGCGGTCCAGCTCCATCGCACTCCAGCGGCTGCCGTGCACACGGAACGGCGCCATGCCGAGCCCGGGGCCACTCGGATTCTCCCATTGCCAAAGGCGCACCAGGCCATGGTCCGCCTTCTGGTGCCACATGCGGACGGCCTGAAGCGCGCCGGAGTGCCCGTACAACCTATCGGCGCTGGTTGCATCCAGTGCACCGATATCTCCCACTCGGTAGCCGAAGAGCTCCCAGTAGGCGATTGCCTCGACCAGATCAGGGACACCTATGCAGACATCGAACGCCCCGCCGCGAACATGGCCAGTCTCACCCCCCGCCATAGCGCACCGTGAAGGTCGCACCAAAAGTTCGGCCATCGGCCGGACTGACATTCCACGCGCGTGCAAAGAATCCGTTCCCGAGCGAATTGGCTGCGTCGATGAAACGAATACCCACCGGGGGCGTGCGGTCGTCGAATACGTTACGCGCCCAGAGACTTGCCTCCCATCGTTCGGAAACCAGCCCGAGGCGCAGGTTGACCCGTGTCGAATCACCCGTCGAGGCAAGATTGGCCGACGTCGAGTACTGCTTCGACTGGTAGAGCATTTCCGACCGCAAGTACCAGCTAGCCCCGGCCAGCGGCGCAAACTCACGCTCGAAAGTGGCGACCATATTCGCCTGATGCTTGGATTGCCTTGGTAACTGGTTGCCAGATACGTCGCCGTCAGGTGCGAAACTGGGCAGCGGCGCGAGCGCCACATCGAAGAACTCGTCGAACTCCGCATCGGCCAGCGCATAGCCAGCCTGTATCGTCCAGTCGTTACCCAGGCGCGCCAGGAGCTCGACCTCGATACCCTTGACTGTGCTGGCTGCTGCGTTGGTGACGTAGGTGTTGGCGCTTGGGCCGGCCTGCGAGGCCGATGAGATCTGCTGATCCTTCCAGTCGACATAGAAGACGCCGAAATTCAGGACTGCGCGCCCGTCGGCCAGTGTCAGCTTGGCCCCGGTTTCGTAGGTCCAGTTTTGCTCAGGATTATAGCTTCGCTCCTCGGGGAAAACGTTCTGCTGATCGTTAAACCCGCCTGACTTGAAGCCTTTGGCCACGCTGGCGTAGAGCAGTACGTCATCGGAGAGGTTGTAGCTCATCGAAGCGCGAGGGAGCCACGACGACCAGTCGTCCTTGAGCCGCAATGGGTCACCGAGCAAGTCCACGTTGTCGCTACTGAATCTCTGAGCTTCGTTCAGATACCGCAACTCCAGCGAAAGTTGCCAGGCATCCGCGAAGTCCATCGTATAGGCGCCGTACAGCGACCAGGATTCGGTCTGGGTGGTCGAAGTGAGGTTCGGGCGAGGCTGCCCGAAGCCGGGCGCGTGCACATTGTCCAGGAGTCTGTTGCGGAACTCGTACCAGGATGCACCCAGAAGCCAGCGACGCGCGCCGTCCGGCGCATCCCATGCCAGGCGAAGATCCTGACTGAAGTCCCGGCGACTCGTATCCTGCTCAAAGATGAAGAAAGTGGCCGGCGTGAGACTGGCATCGAAGCTGTAGAACACGTCGTCGTCCGTGTACGCAGAGATGCTCTCGAGCGTCAGGGTATCGCTGACAGCCCAGTTCGCCATAAGGAAGCCACGTGTGGTGTCACGCTCGAATCCATCAGAAGGACCGACGTTGTACCCATTAGGCGCGCGGCTCGGGAGGGTGCCGGTGAAGAAGCCGCCGTTCTCGCTGTTGGGAGGCACCAGGAACTGTGCCGGATTCTCGTCGCGGTCACGACTCGTCATGATCCGGGCCCGCAACTCCAGCGTATCCGTAGGCTCCCACAGCAGAGATCCGTTGAATGCGGTCGTCTCGCTGTCGCCGATGTCCGGCCCGGCCGGATTATCGTTGCTGTAGTAGCCGCCCCAGGAGCGGTAAACGCCGCCGATTCTTCCAGACAATCCATCCGCCAGACGCCCTCCAACAGAACCGCGTACGTCCTGGCGGTCCCTGGAACCGACCGTTGCGGTCGCATCAGCCTCGAAGACATCGCTGGGGCGTCGGGTCACGAAGTTCACTGCGCCGGCAAATGTGTTGCGTCCGTATAGCGCACCCTGCGGGCCGCGCGTTACCTCGATGCGCTCGAGATCGGTCAGCAGCATATCCAGGCTCGACCGGCCGGAGATGTAGACGCCGTCGATGAAGAAACCGACCATCTGCTCTTCGCCAACACCGGGATTGCTCATGCCACGCAGGGCCGCAGTCGGATTAAGGCGACCAAACGGATTGCTCATGTTGAGCCCTGGCGTGACCAGCGCGAGATCCGAGATCGTATCGAGGCTTCCACGCTCGATATCCTCGGCACTGAACGCCGTGATCGACAGCGGAACGTCCTGCAGACGCTCCTCGCGCTTACGGGCCGTAACCACGAGTTCCTCGAGGACTCCGCGCGCGCCGCGCTCCTGCGCCTGCAGGCCAACCGGTGGCGCCACTACCAATGCGGCAACGATGGCGGCGTGCAAACTCCTGCTCGAGCGACGTCCTGCGAACGATTTGTCCATACTCCGGCCTCTCCGCGAAACAACTGATTTGCCGCAAAGTACGGATCGCCGTGACTTTTTACAATTTTATTGATTTTATTATTGTATTTGGTTTACTTATAAAGACATGAACCTCAGGAGATTACGGCATTTCGTGGCGGTGGCCGACGAACGCAGCTTCAGTCGCGCAGCCGAGCGTCTGGCGTTGTCCCAACCGGCACTGAGCCTGTCGCTGCGCGAGCTCGAAAACGAGCTCGGCGTCGAACTGCTCGACCGCCAGCCCGGCGGGATCAGCATGACCGCCCACGGAGAAGTGCTGTACACCCATGCAAGGGCGTTGCTTCGCGATGCCGAGACCGCGCGGCAGGCAGTGACCGGCCTGGAGTTTCACCATCGACGGGAACTGCATTTCGGTTCTGGCCCTACACTCTCGTCGACACGGCTCGCAACGGCCATGCAGCGCTGCGCGCGGCGTGATCCGCTGCTTCGCTTCAACGCGATCTCCGGGGTCTATGCAGAGCTCCTGCCGCGACTTCGATCCGGGGAACTGGACTTCATCATCTCGCGACTACCCTTGGAGCGCAGCGATCCGGATGTGGTCCATCGACACCTGTTCGACGATGCGCAGATCATCATCTGCTCGCCTTCGCACCCGCTGGCTTCCGCAGGGCAGATTCGTCTCGAGCGGTTGCTCGAGTTTCCATGGGTCTACAGCGACGCTTTCGAGACGATCATACCCAACTGGGGAGAACCCTTTCGCCGTCGCCGGCTGACACCACCACAACCGTCGCTGCATGCCAACTCCTACCCGCTGGTCCGGGCGATCATCGAGTCGGGCAACGCCCTGACCGTCATGCCAAGCCAACTTGCCGAGGACGACCTTCGCTCCGGCCGGCTTCGCCGACTGGACGTCGGAGCGGTACCCTGGCGGCAGCGCTCCGGCATCACGGTGCGTCGCGGTCAGCGCGCCGAGCCTGCCGTCGACGAGCTTATCGCCGAACTCGAGATCGCGTTCAGCGCGCGCGAAACGCGTTCCGGTCGACGGTCGCCGCGATCTAAGCGCAGATCAACGACAACAGACTCTGCACCTTAGTGGTCCATACCGCCGCTTGCGCGAGTATGCGTCAGTTGCGTGCTTGACAATCTCCATGCAAGCGAGAGAGTCTCGGCGTCCGCTCGCCTCGGCGCGAGTCTCACACGGGGGTACCCATGGCACAAATTGGCTATTCGCTCGCGTTCGCGCGCGACATGGTTCCAGCGAAGATGAAGCCGTATTCCTCATCGCTACCACCGATCTACGAGAAGTACCGGGGTGGGTACGTCGGTATCGGCGCCACTGGTCGCGGCGTGGATGTTCTCGCAGGCGATTGGGGCAATCGCTCCATCATGCTGGGCCGGTTCCCGGGCCCTGAGGCCGTCGCAGAGTTCTGGTGGAGCCCCGAGTACCGCGCTGCCGCCAAGCTGCGCGAAGGCGCTGTACGGGTTGATGCATGCAAGCTTGCCGGCGCGGAGCCGCGTGCGAACGACAGCATTTTTCTCGTGGTGGCGTTTCGCCCTGCGAGCGGCGGCTCTGCGGAATCACTGCTACAGGCTATTGACGAGCGGGCCGACGAACAGTCGAGCGTACTGGTTGCCGCGCCTCCGGACGCGGTGGAGGTACTGGAAGGCGAGGCTCTGGCCGGCTGCGGCGTGCTGATCTTCGGCTATGAATCACCGGCCTCATTGACGAGCGACTGGACCACCCTAAGCGTCCTGTTCGAAACACACGGTGTCACAGCGCAGGCCTACAGTCTGGCCCGGCTCAGCCCGCCAGCCTGAGCGATTGAAATTTCAAGGAGAACCCAATGGCAGACAACCCCACCGCGCCAGTCAAACGTACGACGATCGTTGTCCGGGACATCGAGGCATCGCTCGGTTTCTACCGCGATATCCTCGGCCTGGATGTATTTTACGACGGCGTGATCGGTAACCCAGGCGCCAGCGAGCTCACCAGCATCGACTGCGAGGGGATCCGTATGGTTGTACTTCAGTCGCAGGGTGCCGAGACCGGCATGATCGGGCTGATGGAGCTGCTCAAGGCCGACCCGCCTCTCGAGTCGACTGGCTGGAACACCCGCCTTCGCACAGGCGAAACAATCCTCGTCATACCCACCGACAACATGAAGCTGCTACATGAGCGCATGGAAGCGGCAGGCGCATGCGTGGTGACACCTCCTACGAGGATGGTCGTGCCCAACCGGCCGGAGATCCACGAGATGATGGCCCGTGACCCGGATGGCGTGGTGGTAAACCTCACCCAGCGCGGCCCTCTTCGCTGACCGGCACCGCGGCGAACCGTCAGTGGCGCTGGTTGGCCTCGATGAAGTAGCCGTCCGGATCGTAGAAGGTCACCGAGGTCATCCGCACCGTGTCGCCATCGGCACCCGGCAGTTCCATGAGGTGGGGGGGTGCGTGCATGACAGCACCCCATGCTTGCAGCCGCCGATACAGTTCGTCTGCGTCGTCGGTCTGCACCACGAACACGATGTCCCCGATGCCCACGCCGGATCGCGGCTCGGGCGGCGCCGGGAGGGGAGGATCCGTGTACTGCATCAGTCCGACCATGCCAATGACAGGGTCCTCAGCTTTCATGATCACGAGCCGCACCCTGTCACCGGGCTTGCCCGGTACACCTTGCCCACTCAACGGAAGCTCGCGGTCATACCACAGGGAAAGTCCCATGATCTCCTCGTAGAATCTCCGCGAGCGCTCGACGTCGCGCACCACCAGTGTCGTACGCTTGAAGATGTTCATCATATGGCGCATCCATTCGGTCAGGTCCCGCCGCATTTTCGCCCGCGAAGCAGGTACCCAGTCAAGAGTCAAGAAATCCAGGAGAGATAATGTCTACCGTTAACCGCCAGTGGGTGCTGGCAGAACGGCCAATCGGTCGCGCCGTTCGCGAGAGCGACTTTCGCATGCAGGAATCACCTGTACCGACGCCTGACGACGGTCAGCTGCTGATCCGAACGCTCTATCTATCGGTGGCGCCAGTTATGCGTCAGTACATGCTGGATGGCGCAGGTTTCGAAAAACCTCTCGCGATCGGCGAGGTCATGCGAGGCCGTGGCGTCGGCATCGTGGTCGAGTCCAAACATCCCGACTATGCAGCCGGTGACATCGTCCAGGCCAAGCTGGGCTGGCAGGAATACGTAGTGTCTGACGCGTCCCCGTGGTGGATGATTTACAAGGTGCACCAGCGGATCGCGCCCTACTCGACGGCGATCGGGGTGCTCGGCGTCACCGGCTTCACTTCTTACCTCGGGTTGGTGGACATCGGCCGGGTCAAGCCAGGTGACGCAGTCGTCGTCTCAGGGGCTGCTGGCGGCGTAGGCTCCAATGTTGGCCAGATCGCCAGAAACCTTGGCTGCGGGCCGATCATCGGTATTGCAGGCAGTGCGGAGAAGTGCGAAATGCTGACCACGAAGCTCGGCTACGATGCGGCGATCAACTATCGCGAGGAAGAAATCAGTCCGCGTCTGGGCGAACTGTGCCCAGACGGGGTGGACGTCTACTTCGACAATGTTGGCGGAAACACACTGGATACGACGCTGACCCACCTGGCCCGACATGCCCGCGTTGTTCTCTGCGGCCGCATCTCTGAGTACGTCGACAACGAAGAACAGCCCTACGTGCTGCAGAACTATCAGCAGCTGCACAAGCGCGTGGCAAGCATGGAGGCTTTCTTCATCTACGAGATGGAAGAGCACTTTCCGCGCGCCGAGGCTGCCATGGCACGGTGGATCGCCGAGGGTCGATTGACCTATGCCGAGGATATCCTTGATGGCATCGAGCGTATGCCGAAGGCCCTTATACGCCTGTTCGAGGGCAAGAACCGCGGCAAGCAGATGGTCCGGGTGGACCCGAATGCAGAGGCTTACGGACGCGACTGAGCACTGCCGTCGAATGCGTGAGAATCAGGACAATGCGCCAGATCGGCGCGTTACTCCTGTGCGATGGATGTGGAAATTCGCTTCCGGGACGAACTCCCGACGCGCAGTGGTTCGGCGTGAATGCACAGTGTCAGCACCGCCCCTGCTTGGCGAGCCCAGGCGGGCAGAAATGCCGCGGCCCGCGGTGATGATGGTGATAGGTAACGGTCTGGTGATGCTGCACCGGGGCGCTGTAGTAACGGGTGGTCTCGCGCGTGGAGGCCCGGGCACCCACGGCGCCGCCCACCGCCCCGCCGAGTACGGCACCATTCCTGCCGCCGACTTCGGAGCCGACATAGGCACCCACGGCTGCACCGAGCGCTGCGCCCAGGGCTGCACGCTGGCTGTCGCGGTGATCGGCGAGGGCTGCACCCGGCAACGCGACCAGGGCTGCGGCGAGACTGGAAATCAGGAACGTCTTCATGGCGTGTTCTCCGTGTTGTAGACCACGGGAATCAGCCTGACATCACCTCGCTGAACCGGGACTGAATTCGCGCCGCGCCGGAGCGTGTCGTACAGGAGGTTCGATGCGTCAGAATCGATCAGTTTGACTCAGCGGCAGACCGCCGCACCCTCCGCAGGCGGGAGCTCCACGAGTGCCTGGTAGGCCAACGCCCGGAATCGTGACTGGAGCTGCGGATCGTGGGGCGGGCGCAGCTGAACCAGGAACTGGGTCACGAGCGCCTCGTGCGGGTCCAGCCAGAAGGCGGTGAAAAACGCACCGGCGAAACCAAAAGAGCCTGGCGAGCCGAACTCCCCGGCGCGACCCGGATCCACCAGCACCGCGAAGCCCAGCCCGAATCCCAGCCCATCGCGTTCGGGCACCGCCTCGGCGAACTTCTCGCCGACCTGATTGGAACGCATCAGTGCGACGCTCTGCGGACTGAGTAATCGCACGCCGTCGAGTTCGCCGCCATTGAGCACCATCTGCAGGAATCGTCCGTAGTCGGCGGCTGTCGAGACCAGCCCCGAACCCCCGGCAAAGGCGCGGCGGGGACCGGTGACGAAGTGGCCCTGGCCGTCCAGACCACCGGTACCCTCGGCGCGACGCAGACCCGACGCGCCTGCCGTGTACACGGTCGCGAGCCGTGACGCCTGCTCGTCGGGCACGAAGAAGTGCGTGTCGTTCATCCGCAGCGGCGCGAAAATCCGCTCCCGGAAGAACTCGTCGAGCGACTGTCCCGAGACAGTCTCGACGACGACGCCGAGAATGTCGGTGCTGTTGCCGTAGATCCAGCGATCGCCCGGATGGGCGTCGAGCGGCAGCCTTGCCATCCGCTCAACCAGTGCGGCCATGGGCTCGTCGCGGTCGGCGTAGTAACCGCCCGCTGCGCCGGCCTCCGCCCACAACGCAGCGGTCGGGCCGAAACCATAGGGCACACCGGAGGTATGCGTGAGCAGGTCGCGGATGGTGATCTGCCGGCGAGCCGGGACGAATTCGAGGGCTGCAGCGTCGCTATCTTCCGGCCCTGCCGCATCGCTGGCCGCCGGCACTGCCACCTTAATCTCTGCGAATGCCGGCAGAAAACGCGACAGCGGGTCGTGCAACCCGATCCGTCCTTCTTCCACCAGCATCATGATGGCGACCGAGGTGACGGGCTTGGTCTGCGAGGCGATACGAAACAGCGTGTCCTCACGCATCGCGCTGCCACGCTCGATGTCGGCCATGCCGACAGCCGACAGGTGGGCGATCTTGCCCGCGCGGGCGATGTAGGTCACCGCACCTGCGACCTCACCAGCCTGGACGAGCTCGCGCATCGCGGCATCCACGCGTGCGAGGCGCACGGCGGACACCCCCACCGCCTCGGCGCACGCAGCGCGTGGCAACGCCTCGACCGGCGCTGCTGGTGCCGCCAGCAGCGCCAGCGAGGCAACCGCGAACAGAACCGTTCGGCGCATGTCGCGCTCAGAAGAACAGGTCGAGCTTCAGCAGTACCTGGCGTGGCTGATTAATCGACAATACGTTCGCCACAGTCCCAATCGTGAATCCAAACTGCGCCGCCTGCTTGTCCGTGAGGTTCTTGCCGATGAGGCTCACGCGCGGCTGCAGCAGCAGATCGGTGTTCTGCGCCGAGAGCGACAGGTCGAGCGTACCGAAAGCCTCCAGCGGAACAGTGTTGGTCAGGTTGTTCCTGGACTTGCTCCTGTAGGAGTAGGTAAGCGCGCCATCCAGATCCAGATTCCCATAGCTCGAGGCGTGACGCAGCTGGGCCGCGCCCGTCCACCGGGGCGCCTGCGGCAGTCGCGTGCCGGACGGGACGAAGCCGAACTCGCCCGAGGTGAAGTCTTCCTTGGTCTCGGCATCTTGAAAACTGCCGTTCAGGATCAATGCCCAGCTGTCCGAAAGCCACCCGGTGAACGCAAACTCCAGCCCACGCACTTCGGCCCGACCGACGTTATCCGTGAAAGCGAACACCCCGGCACGCTGAAGGATCTGCAGGTTGCGCCAGTCAACATAGAAGGCTGTCAGGTCGACGCTGACACGATCATCCAGCCAGTTCGTGCGGACACCAAGCTCCCAGTTGTGGATCGTATCCGACCCGTACGTGAACGGGATATCGACATCGGTCTCGAAGATCGCATCCTCGAGCTGGACCTGGTCGCCGTTGATGCCGCCGAAACGAAAGCCCTTGGCGTAGCTGGCAATCACCGTCACCTCGTCGCTGGCGAACCAGCGCAGCGCCGCCTTCGGGTTGAAGCTGCTGTCACGCAGGCCGACGAAATTTTCGGTACTGGGTACGAACGGAATCGTCGCCGGCAAACCACCCGGCGCCGCCGAGGAGAACGCGAAGTCCTGAAAAGTGCCACCCTCGGTCCGCTGACGGAAGTAGCGGCCACCCAGGTTGAGTTCGAACGGCGCATCGAACCTGCGCGTCAGGTCGAAGAACACGGCCTGTTCCTCCGCGTTGACCACCGCGCCGCCGCCCTGCCGGATGAGCTGATCCGGCAACGCCAGGTTGATGATCACCGGTCGGGTCTGGTCGGAGTCCATGTAGAACAGTCCGACGGTGTAATCCCAGCCGCCGAACAGTCCGTCGCCCGCCGTGGGTTCGTTCGAGACGAAGCGCAGCTCGAAGGTGTCCTGCTGCGTCGACTCGAGGAAGTTCTGCCCGACTGTGATTCCGGTGCCAAACAGGCCTGTGAAGATCGTCACGTCGTTGAACTGGTTGCGGTCCTTCTCCAGGCGGTTGTACTCGAACACGGTCGAGACCGGACCAGCATCCCAGGTAATGCTCGCGCCGAGCAGTTCGGCCTCGGCGCGCTCACTGTCATCCAGGCTGCGTTGCGTACGCAGGCGCGTGGCCTCGAGTCCCTCGACCCAGTTGAAGGATCCGAGATCACCGCGATACTTCAGGTACTGGGCCTCGAACAGCAGCTCTTCGGTCGGACGCCAGGCCGCCATCACGCGGCCCTGGCGCGCATCGAAGTCGTTGATGTCACGCTCGCCGCTGCGGGTGTCGTCGATCCAGCCGGCCTGGTCACGCCAGGAGCCGACGAAGCGCATCGCGAAGCTGTCGCTGAACGGAGCGTTGAGCATCAGCGCAAGATTGCGCGAGGTGTCGCCGCTGGAGGACGTACGACCGACACCCAGCGAGGTCGTGCCATAGAAGCTGTCGAAGTCCGGCGCGCGAGGCACATAGCGGACTGCACCCGCCAATGCGGACCCGCCGAACAGGGTGCCCTGCGGTCCCTTGAGGACCTCGACCGTCTGCATGTCGAACGTGTCGAGGTCCGGCTCCACGCCCATGATCGACGGATTGGTCAACGGCACGCTGCCGTAGAACCGCCCAACCGTGCGTGGGCCGACCCCGCGGGAGTCGTTGGTGATGCCGCGAACGATGATCGAGGTGCTGGAGGGCGAGAACCCGGACTCGAAAGTGACACCCGGCGAGAGCTTGAGGATGTCCTCCACCGAGAAGTACCCCAGACCCGCGAGACGATCGCCACTGAAAGCGTCGATGCTGGTCGGGATGTCTCGCACATCCTCCTCGCGCTTGCGGGCGGTCACCACGATCTCGTCGAGCAGCCCGCCCGCGCGGGCGTCAGTGTCGGTGTCCGCGGCGTGCGCGGCGTTCCCGCTCATGGCGAGGACCACCGCCGCAGCGAGACAGTGATAAGAGTGGCGTGACCCAGTCATGGCAAGCTCCCCCCAAGCGTGTAGAGACCCGTCGTGATTCGTGATCAGTCTATTCACTGATGAAACGAATCTTCATGGATGAACGCTACTACCGTTCCGCACGGGTGTCAATCGCGATCGGAGCGCACACGGTCGGCCGCCGGGCGGCCGGGCCCGGTGAGCGAAGACTGCGGTATTGGGGCGCCCGCGGAGGGTGGCTATTCGGGCAGCGCGTTCCAGCCCAGAGCGCTGGAGATTCGCAGCGAGGTCTCCGCGACCGTTTGCTGCGCCGTGGCCAGGTCGACCGGGTGCGAGCCGTCGATGAAGAAGAAGAAAGGGACCACCAGGGCCGCGATGCACTCGCCGGTGTGATCGAACACCGGATAGCCGATGTCGGTGACCCCCTGGATCTGGGCGCTCGGGATCACTTCGCAGCCGCGCTCACGCACCCGAGCCACCATCGTCGCAAGATCCCGTCTGCCCGGCTTGCGATGCTCCCGCGGGATCTTCGCCACCATCGCCTCGCGCGCTTCCGCGTCCGCGAAGGCCAGCAACAGGTGCCCGGAACAACTGTCGAGCAGTGGCACATCGGCACCAAGACGCACGCTGAGGATGCGCTCGCAAGGGGCGTCCTGCTGCACCACCACGTGCCCCTTGCCCTGGTAATAGATGACCAGGTGACAGGACTGTTCGATCCTCGAGGCCAGCGCGCGCATCGCGGGGGTCGCGACCGCCGTCAGCCGCTGTACCGGCCGGAAGCGATGCGCGAGTTCGAAGAGCTTGAGCGTCAGGCGGTAACGGTCCGTGCCGGCCGGCATGTGGATGTAGCCGCGCTGCTCGAGCACGACCAGCATCCGGAAAAGTTCGCTGACCGATCGCCCCAGGGCGCGGGCGATCTCCGAGACGGTCAGCCCCTCCTCCTCCCGCGACAGCAGCTCGATCACGTCGAGCCCTTTCTCCAACGCCGGCGCGGCGTATTGCCGCTTGCGCGTCGCGCCCTGCACCTTCTTGCCGCCTGCCCCGCTCATCCGCCGCTCTCCCTCAATGTGCCCCCGGGACCGCCCCTGTAACCGTCCGCCGCCCTGCCGCAAGTCAGATTGCAGCGCAAAAGTATCGTTGGTACCATCTTTTCATTGGTACCATAGCGTTTCATATAACAAATACTGGGGCGGGAGACACGTGGCAGACAGTATAGTGGCCTTGAGCGTATCGGACGTCCGGTTTCCCACCTCCGATCTGCGTGTCGGCTCGGATGCCGTCAATGCCGACCCCGACTATTCCGCGGCTTACCTCACCCTGCGGACACGCCAGGGCCACGAGGGTTACGGCCTTATCTTCACCATCGGGCGGGGCAACGAGCTGTGCTGCGCCGCCATCGAGAGCATGGCGCAGCTTGTCGTGGGGCGCGACCTCGACGAGCTCCGCCATGCCAGCGGGAAGTTCTGCGAAGAGATCATGTCGGACAGCCAGCTGCGCTGGCTGGGACCCGAGAAAGGTGTCGTTCACATGGCCGCAGGCGCGATCATCAACGCGCTGTGGGACCTCTGGGCACGCATCGAGGGCCAGCCGGTGTGGCGCCTGGTCTGCGGGATGTCCGCCGAGGAGCTGCTGGCCTGCCTGAACTTCCGGCATGTCGGTGACGTACTGCAACGTGACGAGGCGCTCGCCATGCTGCGCGCGCTGGAGCCTGACGCCGGCGCGCGGATCGCCCGCCTCGAGCGCGAGGGATACCCGGCCTACACGACCTCCGCAGGCTGGCTGGGTTACGACGATGCGCAACTCTCCTCGCTGTGCAGGCAAGCCCGCGAGCAGGGGTTTCGCGCAGTCAAGCTCAAGGTCGGGCGCTCGCTTGAAGAGGATCTGCGTCGCTGCAGGATCGCACGCGAAGCCATCGGCACCGACATGGCGCTGCTGGTCGATGCCAACCAGATCTGGGAGGTCGACGAAGCCATCGACTGGATCCGTGAACTCGCCGTCTTCCGGCCGGAGTTCGTCGAGGAGCCGACCAGTCCCGACGACGTCTTTGGTCACCTGAAAATAAAGCGCGCCATCGACGGCATCAGGCTGGCCTCCGGCGAACATTGTGCAAACCGCATCATGTTCAAACAGTTTATCGAGACGGGCGCCATCGACGTGGTCCAGGTCGATGCCTGCCGCCTGGCAGGCCTCAACGAGATGCTGACGGTCGGACTGATCGCGGCGAAATTCGGCAAGCCGGTCGTGCCCCATGCCGGCGGCGTCGGCCTGTGCGAGTATGTCCAGCATTACTCGATGATCGATTTCGTACGGCTGTCAGGCCGGCTGGAGGGGCGCATGATCGAGTACGTCGACCATCTGCATGAACACTTCGAGAGCCCGTGCCGAATCCTCGATGGCGCCTACATGCCGCCGCAGGTTCCGGGCTTCAGCATCAGGATGCGCGAGAGTTCGCTGCAACGCTATGCCTTCCCGGACGGTCCGGAGTGGCGAGGCCGCCGTGTCAGGACTGGCTGAGTTCACCCCACCGGAGCAGCGGCGCCTGGGGCGCAGCGCCTGCCACGTCAGCGAGATCGGCCTCGGCGCAGCAGCCCTGGGAAACCTCTACGCACCGGTCACGGACCAGACCGCACGGGAACTGGTCGACTTCGCCTGGTCCGCCGGCATCCGGCTGTTTGACACGGCACCCTATTACGGCTTTGGTCTTAGCGAGCGGCGCCTCGGCGACCCGCGTCGCGCACGGCTCGCCCACTCGTTATTCCAGTGCAAGAAAGCAAGGCCCCAGCTTGTTCCGGAAACCCCC
>JAFIFN010000248.1 GCA_020832005.1 Gammaproteobacteria bacterium
TGCGCGAAGCTGCCTGCAAAATCAAGCTTAAGGCTATGCTTTTGCTACCGGAATCAATATTCGCTCCGCGGTAAATGTCAAAGATGTCGACGCTTTTCAGCAGCTCGCCGCCAGCTGCCCGCGCAGCGGCCAGTAACGCGTCGGCCGTGATCTGCTCGTCCACCAGCAGCGCCAGATCGCGCCGCACCGTTGGAAACTTTGACACGCGCTGATGGACCGGCACACTGGCAGCCAGCGCCACGGCCAGATCCAGGACGAAAAGTCCGGTATCGGCGGGCACCTCGAGCGCTCTTGCGAGCTGAGGATGCAGCGTGCCGACCCATCCGGCGGTCACCGGATCAGGCGTGTCCGTGGTCCCATGGCGCAGAATCCGCGCGCATTGCCCGGGATGCAGCGCCGGGTGCGAGGCGGCGGCAAAACCGAACTGGCTGGACTGTCCGCCCAATGCGAGCAGCGCCTCGACGTCGGACTTTATGTCAAAGAAATCGCCGCGACGATCTGCACTGCCCCACTGTTCGGGCCACACCGGCCCGACCGCCAGACCCGCGATCACCGCTCGCTCGGTGACGCCTGCCGCGTCGTCGCTGGCCTCGAACTGGTTGCCAAGCTCGAACAGGCGCACCCGTGTGCGCTGCCGACTCAGGTTTTCGCGCGCGGCCTCGACCAGGCCGGGCCATGGCGAGCGCCGCATCACGCCCATCTGCGAGGCAATCGGATTCGACAGCCGGATCGGCTTGGCGTCAGGATGGAACGATGCCTGTAACTGTTCGTCGATGAAACTGTAGGTCACCGCCTCCTGGTAACCGCGGTCGACCATCAGCAGGCGCGCCCGCTCATCGACGGTGCGCATCTCGCTGACGGCTGGAATGACGGCGTGCGCACGCTCGGCGATGCGCGGGATGCGGTCGTAGCCGTAGATGCGCGCGATCTCCTCGATCAGGTCGACCTCGATCTGGATATCGAAGCGCTGTGACGGAGCGCGCACCTGCCAGCCCTCGCCGGTGGCCGTGGCCTGCATGCCCAGCCGCGAGAAAATCCGCTCGACCTCCAGGGCCGGGATATCGATGCCAAGCACTTTCGCCAGGCGTGCCGCGCGCAGCGACACTGGCTGCCGGGCCGGCAGATGCGCAGCAGCCTCGACGAGATTGACCGGCCCCGGCGTGCCGCCGGCGATCTCCACCAGCAGCGCGGTGGCGCGCTCGATGGCCCGCGACGGCCCTTCCGGGTCCACACCGCGCTCGAAGCGCAGCGATGCATCGGTGTGCAGGCCCAGGCGGCGGGCCCGCCCGGCAATCGCCGAGGGTGCGAACCATGCGGCCTCCAGCAGGACATCGCGGGTCTCGGCGCTGACCGCCGTGCTCTGGCCGCCCATGATGCCTGCCAGGCCGATGGCGCCGCTGTCATCAGCAATGACCAGCATGTCCGGCTCAAGGGCGATCTCGCGGCCATCGAGCAGTGTCAGCCGCTCGGCAGCCTCGGCCATGCGCACGCTGATCGCGCCGCTCAGTTGGCCCAGGTCATAGCCGTGCAGCGGCTGACCCAGCTCGAGCATGACGTAGTTCGTGACATCCACGACCGGGTGGATGGCGCGCAGCCCGGCGCGCCGAAGGCGTTCGCTCAGCCACACCGGCGAGCGAACCGAGGCGTCGATGCCACGCACCACCCGCGCGGCGAAACGTGCGCATGCCTGCGGGGCTGCCAGCGTGACCGCGAAGCGATCCTCGCTGCCCGCCGGCACCGGCGACAGCGCCGGGCCACCGAGGTTGGCATCGTTGAGGGCCGCGAGCTCTCGGGCGATGCCCAGGACGCTGAAGCAGTCACCGCGATTGGGGGTCAGGTCGACATCGATGATCGTGTCTTCCAGCGCCAGCCATTCGCCGAGGTCGGCGCCGATCGGCGCATCGGTCGGCAACTCGACAATGCCCGATGCTTCATCATCCAGGCCCAGCTCGGCGGCCGAACACAGCATGCCTGCCGAGGCCACACCCCGCAGCTTCGCCTGGCGGATCTTGACGTCGCCGGGCAGGCGCCCGCCCACGCAGGCCAGCGCCGTCACCAGGCCGACACGGGCGTTGGCCGCGCCACACACCACCTGTCGAAGACTGCCGTCGCCGGCGTCGACCTGGGCGACGCGCAGCTTGTCGGCATCCGGGTGCGGGGCCAGCTCGGCGATCCGCGCGACGACCACGCCGCTGAACCCGGGCCGCAGCCGGGTCACGGCGTCGACCTCCAGACCGGCCATGGTCAACTGTTCGGCCAGCGCCTCACCGTCATGTGGCAGCGCAATCCAGTCGGCAAGCCATGATTTAGTAATCTTCATTAAATCATGACCTTATGAGAACTGCCTCAGAAACTGCACATCATTTTCGAAGAACATGCGCAGATCATCGACGCCGTAGCGCAGCATCGCCAGGCGTTCCACGCCCATGCCGAAGGCGTAGCCGGTGAACTCCTCGGGATCGACACCGGCATTGCGCAGCACATTGGGGTGCACCATGCCGCAGCCGAGGATCTCCAGCCAGCGACCCGACTCCGACAGGACATCGACCTCGGCGGAAGGCTCGGTGAACGGAAAATACGACGGCCGGAAGCGCAGCTCCACGTCGCGTTCGAAGAAGTTCGCGACAAAGCCGTACAGGACTTCCTTGAGGTTCGCGAAGCTGATGTCGCGATCCACGACCAGGCCCTCGACCTGGTGGAACATCGGCGTGTGCGTCTGATCGGAATCGCAGCGATACACGCGCCCGGGGGCGATCAGGCGAATGGGCGCACCGCTTGCGACCATCGCGCGAATCTGCACGGGTGAGGTGTGCGTGCGCAGCAGCCGCCCATCCGGGAAATAGAACGTGTCATGCATCGCCCGCGCGGGGTGATCTTCCGGAATATTCAGCGCGGTGAAGTTGTGAAAGTCGTCCTCGATCTCGGGCCCGTGGCGCACATCGAAACCGGCGCGCCGGAACAGGGTTTCCACGCGCTGCAGCGTGCGGGTGACCGGATGAAGCCCGCCCGGACGCTGGCCGCGCCCAGGCAGGGTGACATCGAGACTCTCGGCCGCAAGCGCCGCTTGCAGCGCCTGCGCCTCAAGTGCTGTGCGACGCGCGTCGAGCGCCTCTGCCAGCCGCTGCTTGGCCTCGTTGATGCG
>JAFIFN010000249.1 GCA_020832005.1 Gammaproteobacteria bacterium
GCGCCAGCGCACTCTCATCGAAGCACTCTCTGATCAGCAGGGAAATTCGTTTCAGACCTGGTCCCGGATGGCGATCCGCGCTTCGTGCACCGCAGCGAGGGGCCCGACGACATGCCGGCCCATGTGCGCGCCGCGCTGACGCAGACGCACCTGACGATTCCGGTCGTCGACGGACACCTGGCGCTGGGCACCTGGCAAGGCGTGTACGTGTGGGAACATCGGATCCGGCCGCACCGCCGGCGCGTGATCGTGAGCGTGCGCTAGAACCGCAGGCAGACAGTCAGGCGAATCACGTCGTAGCAGCCCGGGCCGCAGCGGCGCGACGCCCCACTGTTCGCAATCGCACAGTCCTACTCGCAGCGGCTGGGCAGACTGCCTTCCAACGTGTTGCCGCCCGCCTGCGCCGCAACCGCTGGAGAAACCATGAACCGCACGCCGACGACTGAACCATCCCCTGGCCGGCGAGCGCATGGGTTTGCGCACGCTGGCCTGATGCTCCTGGCCGTCGTGTCGCTCCTGCTGGGGTTTGCGATGGCGGGCATGGGTGCGTGGCTGATGTTCCTTGGCGGCTCGTGGTACTACCTGCTGGCGGGGATCACGATCACCGTTGCAGCGGCGACCATGCTGGCCGGACGCGCAGGCGTGGGCGTCGCCCTGTTCGCGCTCGTGGTGGCGGCCACAGTTGCATGGTCGTTCGCCGAGATCCACGCGAAGGGGTGGATGCCGGCTTGGGGGGTCGATCTGGCAAGCCGCGTGGGCGTGCTGTTCGCACTGCTCGTGCTGATGCTGATTGCCCTGGCTTTCCTGAGCGGTAGCCGCAGCGTCGCGGCGAACCCGCGGCGCACGCAACTGGTATCGCTGGGCGTCGCCCTGGTCATGACCGCAGGCGTCGCCGGGTCGGCCAGCCTGCTGGTGGGCGGGGTTGCCGCGCAGGATGCAGCACAGCTAGCAGCCATCGCCGACGATGAGCCGATGCCGATCCGCTCCGACGCCGCCGCCGCCGCCGCCGCCGCCACGAATCAAACGCCGGGCCGCTCCAGTGTCATGCGGGATGCTGAAGAATGGACCGCCTACGGCGGCTCGAACCTGGGTCAGCGCTATTCACCGGCATCGCAGATCACGCGCGCCAATGTCGGTCGCCTTGAGCAGGCGTGGACATTCAGAACCGGCGACATGGCACCCAGCGAGCGCGTCTTCTTCGCGTTCCAGAACACACCTCTGAAAATCGATAACAGCCTCTACGTGTGCTCCAACACCAATCAGGTCTTCGCCCTGCACCCGGCCACCGGCGCATTGCAATGGCACTATGACCCTGTGGTGTTGCCCGAGGCCATGAAGCCGCTGTTCAGCGTGGCCTGCCGCGCCGTGGCCTACCACGAAGCGCCGGCCCGGCAGCAAGCCGGCGAATGCCCCCGGCGTATCCTGCTGGCCACCGTGGACAGCCGGATGATTGCGCTGGATGCCCAGACCGGCCAGCCCTGTCCGGGTTTTGGCAACGCCGGCACGGTCGACCTGAGCGAAGGCATGGGCAACCAGGCGCCGGGCCTGTCGTCGACCACCGCGGGGCCGATCGTCGTCGGCAACCTGGTCATCGTCGGCCAGCAGGTCAGCGACAATCAGCGCCGCGACGGCCCCTCGGGCGTCGTGCGTGCATACGACGTCGTCACCGGGGCGTTCGCCTGGGCCTGGGACGCCACGCTGACCGACCGACCACAACAGCCCCTGGTCCCCGGCGAAATCTGGCCACGCGGCACACCCAACGTGTGGACCGTCATGTCGGCCGACGAGGCGCTTGGACTGGTCTACCTGCCCACCGGCAACTCGACCAACGACCACTACGGCGCGGATCGCACGGCCGAGGAAGACGAATTCACCTCCACCGTCGTGGCCGTGGATGCGCAAACCGGCGAGACGCGCTGGCACTTTCGCACCGTGAACCACGACCTGTGGGATTACGACCTGGGCGCGCAACCCACCATCATGGACATGGACATCGACGGTACGGTGCGCCGGGTGCTGTTGCAGGGGACCAAGACGGGTTCCATCTTCGTGCTCGACGCCGCCACCGGCGAACCGCTGCGGCCCGTGGCGCACCGCCCGGTGCCGCAAGGCGCCGCGCCGGGCGATCGCACGGCGCCGACACAACCCCAGTCCACCTCCTTGCCCAACTTCGCAGGCGCTCCGGGCCCCGACCCCGAGCGCCTGGAAGAGCGCCACATGTTCGGCCTGACACCGATCGACGCGCTGATGTGCCGCATCCAGTTCCGACAGATGCGCTACGAGGGCATCTTCACGCCACCCACCGAGGATCCTGGCGGCATGCTGCTGTTTCCCGGCACCATCGGCGGGCTGAACTGGGGTGGGCTGTCGGTCAACCCCGAGCAACAGATCCTCATCACCAACCACAGCCGGCTGCCCAATCGCGTGACCCTGGTGCCGCGTGCGCAGGTGGATGATCAGCCCGTCGGCAGCGGCGGGGTGCGTGTAGATCAGGAGGTCGCACCCCAGACCGGAGCGCCCTACGGCGTGACGCGACCGATGTGGCTGTCGATGCTGCGCGTGCCGTGTATCGCGCCGCCCTGGGGCTACCTGTCAGCCACGAACCTGCGCACCGGCGAGCTGCTGTGGACCCAGCCGCTGGGGACCGGCTACGACAGCGGGCCGCTGGGCATCCCGACGCGGCTGAAGCTGACCATCGGCACGACCAACATCGGCGGCTCGGTGAACACCCGCAGCGGACTGACCTTCATCGCGGCGGCCCAGGACGACTTCCTGCGTGCCTTCGACACCCGCAGCGGCGAGTTGCTGTGGGACGCACGGCTGCCGGCCGGCGGACAGGCCTCACCCATCACCTACATGCACGAGGGGCGCCAGTACGTGGCCATCGCCGCGGGCGGACATGCCCGCCTGGAGACCACGCTGGGTGACAGCGTGGTCGTGTTCGCGCTGCCGCAGGCGACCGACTAGGGCGCGATGATATTGCCCGCAGGGTCCCCGCACAGACGCTGCAGTTCGACGCTTATTCCTTAGGCGTCTGCGGACCGCGCTGCTGTTGCAGGGTCGATTCGTTCATCATGTAGTCGGCCAGTTGCCGCGCGTTGTCAGGCGCGGGTTTCGGTCCCTG
>JAFIFN010000250.1 GCA_020832005.1 Gammaproteobacteria bacterium
GTGCTCTCGCCGAAGCCGAAGTGATGGCGGTAGCCGGCCTTCACGTAGGGGTCGAGCGGCGTGCTCAGCCGGATGCCGGTGCCCACGTCAAAACCGTTCTCGAAGACCCCGCGCTGGGCGTAGGCCAGGCCGACCAACCACTCGTCGTCATCGATGCGCCGGAAGCTCGGCGGCACGGGGGTGCCGGTACTGGAGGCGCTCTCCTCGGTGATGTCCTGACGGTCACCGCGACCCACCACCAGGGCCACGCGTTCCTGCATGGCCGGCAACACAAAGCGCGCTCTGAAGCGCACACGGGTATCGACGCCGTCGCGCCGGTCCCATGCTGGAAACACGCCGAAGCGTCCGTAGCTGTCCCCGGAGTCGAGATCGTAACGGGCTGTGCCGAACAGGCCGTCGAACCAGTAGGCGCTGCCGCAGACACCGTAATACATGCCGCGTTGGAGCTGGTCGATCCATTCGTCGCCCTCTGCATCGGGTGCGACACAGACGCTGGCCACACCCGGGCGCTGGGGCTGGTTGCCCTGGTTTTCCGGCGCCGGCGCTGCTGCCGATGGGGACTGCGGCTCGGTGGCAGGCGCTGGCTGCGGCATGAAAGTCAGTGAAGAAACACATAGCATCGCGACGTGCCAGCGCGGGCGCGCCCGCACCCGCACCGAAGAGGGATCAGGCGCAGACGCGTTGCAGGACACCATGTGCCGGCGGTTCCGGGCTTTTCGGGCTGTCGTAGAACACGCAGCGTCCACGTACCCTGTCGAGTACCTCCTGCCACCGCGAGATGGGCAGGTCAATGACCATGACCGCGGCGGTCGCAAGATTATCGATGGGGTGATCGGATATCGCGTTCGCGAGGTCGGTCAGGCCCGGGTTGTGCGCCACGATCATCAGGTCGCGGAAGGCGTCGTCCTGCAGTGAGACGATCTCCAGCAGCCGTTCGGCACTGGCGAGATACAGGGCCGGGTCGGTCTGCAGGAACTCCCGGGGATAGCCCAGTGCATCGGCGACCTGGCGTGCGGTGGCGATGGCACGCGCGGCCGGGCTGCTCAGGATCAGTGAAGGTCTGGCACCGGCGTCCAGCAGTCGCTGGCCCATCGCCGGGGCATCCCGCTCGCCGCGGCGGTTCAGCGGGCGATCGAAATCGCCAATACCCGGTTCGTCCCAACTGGACTTCGCATGCCGCAGCACTGTCAGTCTTTTCACGGGATTTCCCTAGATGGCGTTTCGAGCCTACAGCATACCTGTCTGGAGCTTGGCTTCCTCGGACATCATCGACTGGTTCCATGGCGGATCGAACACCAGTTCCACATGGGCGCGGCTGATGGTCGGAATCAGCTCGACCTTTTCACGCACGTCCTGCACCAGGATATCGCCCATCCCGCAGCCGGGCGCGGTCAGCGTCATGTTGACCGAGACTTCGCGCTGCCCCTGCTCGTCGCGACCCAGCCGGCATTCATAAATCAGTCCGAGATCGACGATGTTGATCGGGATCTCCGGGTCGAAGCAGGTGCGCATCTGGTCCCAGACCACCGATTCGATATCCTGGTCGCTGGCATTCTCCGGGATTTCCGGGGGCGGCACGGGCTCCTTGCCGAGCGCGTCGGCGTCCTTGCCTGCGACCCGGAACAGGTTGCCCTCCACGTAGACCGTGAAGCTGCCGCCGAGCGACTGGGTGATGAAGCCACTGGTGCCTTCGCGCAGACGCAATTCCTCGCCTGCGGGGATCAGCACCGCCATGCAGTCACGCTGCAGCGTGACGGGTTCATTGTGTTGCCCGAACATCGTCTCAGTATCCGTCCCTTGCCTGTGCTTGTGATTGCGCCAATGCCTGCTGCGGCGCCCCGTCTTCCTCGGTGCTGACCTGCGTCGCACCCGTCGTCAGTCCGGCGCGCAGCGCCTCCCAGGCGAGCGTCGCGCACTTTACTCTGCTCGGGTAGGCACTCACGGCCGCGAGCGCCGCAAGATCGCCGTCGACCCGCTCGTCCGGGCCCCCGCCCAGCATCCGCGCGACCGCTTCGGTGAGTGCCAGGGCCTGCGCCCGGGTCTGCCCCGTGACCGCCTCGGTCAGCATTGACGCGGAGGCCACCGCAATCGCGCAGCCGCTGCCCTCGAAGGCCACCTCGGCGACGGTCTCGCCGTCCAGCCTCAGGCACACCATCAGCCGGTCGCCGCACAGGGGATTGACCCCGTCCGTGCAGCCGCAGGGTGCGGCCAGGCGCCGGAAATTCCGTGGCCGCCGATTGTGCTCCAGCACCACGTCGCGGTACAGCGCCTCGAGCTCACCCATGGGCTGCGCCGACCGAATCCACGCGCCGGGCTCAGTCCCGGAACATGGCGAGCGCGCGCTCCAGCGCCTGCCCCAGGACCTCGACCTCTTCCTGCGTGTTGTAGAACGCCATCGAGGCGCGCGCCGTCGCGGGCACGCCGTACCAGTCGAGCAGCGGCATGGTGCAGTGATGCCCGGTGCGGATCGCCACGCCCTGGTGATCGAGAATGGTGCCGAGGTCGTGGGCGTGCACATCGTCGGCCACGAACGACACCACACTGACCTTGTCTGCCGCGGTGCCGATGATCCGCAGACCGGGCAGGGCCTCGATGACCTCGGTGCAGCGTGCCAGCAGCGCGTCCTCGTGGGCGGCGAGCGCCTCGCGATCCTGCGCCATGAACCACTCGAGTGCCCGGCCGAGGCCAACCGCACCGGCGATATGCGGTGTGCCGGCCTCGAACTTGAACGGCAGCTCGTTCCAGGTGCTCTTTTCGAAGCTTACCGTGCGGATCATCTCGCCGCCGCCGTGCCACGGGGGCATGGCTTCGAGCAGGGCCTCGCGGCCCCAGAGCACACCGATGCCGGTCGGGCCGAAGAGCTTGTGGCCGGAGAAGGCATAGAAGTCACAGCCCAGCGCCTGCACGTCGATGGTCAGGTGTGGCCCGGCCTGTGCGCCGTCGAACAATACGGGGATGCCTCGCTCGCGGGCCAGGCTGACGATGCGTGCGGCGGGGTTGATGGTGCCGAGACTGTTGGAGACATGGGAGATCGCCACCAGCCGGGTGCGCTCACCCAGCAGACGCTCGAAGGCCTCCATGTCGAGTTCGCCCGAGCGGTGAATCGGCGCCACCTTGA
>JAFIFN010000251.1 GCA_020832005.1 Gammaproteobacteria bacterium
TCGTCGGTCTCGAATCGCTCGCCGTCGATGCGCAGTGCGCCCTCCAGCGGCAGGATGCCGTATTCGAACGTGGGTTCGAGCGCGATCGCCTGCCTGGTCTGGCGCGACCACGCGAGATCCATGCCCAGCAGCGGCGAGTAGCTCAGGGTGGGCGCCTCGTGATCGGCGTAGCGGCCGATCAGCAGCGTGGCATCGACTTGACCCAGACCAAAGCGCGGCAGCTCGGGGTAGTGATCAAACCGCGGAGGCACATCGCGATGCGCATGGGGCAGGGCGATCCACAGTTGCGCGGCATGCAGATTGCGTTCGCCCTCGGGTGAGTCCTCGGTGTGGCTGATGCCGCGTCCCGCAGTCATCAGGTTGACCTGGCCTGGCCTGATAATCTGCTCATAGCCAAGGCTGTCACGATGCAGCACCTCGCCTGCGATCATCCAGGTGAAGGTCTGCAGGCTGGTGTGCGGGTGCGGGCCGACATGCAGGCCCGGCTCGCCCGGTGCGAAGCGTGCCGGACCGGCGTGGTCGAGAAAACACCACGCGCCGATCAGGCGACGGTCACGCTGTGGCAGCAGCCGCGCCACAGGAATGCCACCGACGTCCGAGGTGCGTGCCGAAAGTCGCTGGATCTGCCGGCGCCCATCGATGACCGGGCAGTCCCGGTCCAGGGCGCTCTCCGGGTTGGCCTGGGTCGTGCTCATTGCAGTCGCATCCTCCTGGTCGCAGTGGTCACTTCGGCACCGACACGCTGCACGGCGCTGCGCTGTCGCTCATCGGTGAGGTTTCCCTGATCATCGAAGACCTCCCCGGCGCGGCCGACAGCGACCTGCGAGGGGGCGACCCACATGCCGAGCTTGGCCAGCGCATCGCGCAGCGTGAGCAGCGCGCGCAGACCACCCAGACCGCCGGGGGATGCTGAGCACAGGCCTGCAATCTTGCCAGCGAACAGCGTGGTACCGGCCTTGCCGTCATCCAGCGGCCGCGAGATCCAGTCCAGCGTATTCTTGATCAATGCGGGGTACGCGCCGTTGTACTCGGGGGTGGCGATCAACAATCCGTCGTGTTCGGCCATCATTGACTGCAGGGTGCGCACTGCATTCGGCATGCCGGCCGCCTCGATATCGCCATCGTAGAGTGGCAGTGCATGGTCTCGCAGCTCGAGCAGGGTGACTTTGGCGCCTGCCTCACGCGCGCCCTCGGCGAGGGTTTGGATCAGCTTGCGGTTGAACGAGTCCTTGCGCAGGCTGCCGGCGAAGGCCAGCAGTCGGGGTGATGTTGTCATGAATGCATCCTGTATTCGTGGAAAATGTCGATGTTATGGTCGTCCACCTGTGCGGCATCTCAGGGCAGGCGTCAGCCGTCCAGACGCCCGAACCGCCCGCCCTGGTAGTCCGCGACGGCCTGGCGGATCTCTGCCTGTGTGTTCATGACGAACGGTCCGTAGCCGACGATGGGTTCATCGATGGGTTCACCGCTGAGCACAAGAATCGTGGCATCAGTGTTGGCCTCCAGTGTGGCGTCGGTACCCTCGCGATCCAGTTGCACCAGCTGGCCCTCACGCACGATGTCGCTGCCGTTAACCAGTACCGTACCGTGCAGCACGACAAGCAGCGAGGTCCATCCCTCGGCCAGGGGCAGACGCACTTCACGACCCTGCGCGAGGCGCAGATCCCAGACCTGCATCGGGGTGCGTGTATCCGCGGGGCCACGCGCGCCTGAATATTCGCCAGCAATGACGCGCACACGTCCGGCCTCATCGGGCAGCGCGACGTCGGGGATGTTGCTGTTGAGCAGTGTCTGGTAACCGGGCGCGGTCATTTTATCGCGCGCCGGCAGGTTGACCCACAGCTGCACCATCTCAAGCTGTCCGCCCCGGCGGGTGAATGCCTGGGAGTGGAACTCCTGGTGCAGAATGCCGGCACCGGCAGTCATCCACTGCACGTCACCAGGACCGATCAGGCCGCCCGCACCGGTGGAGTCGAGGTGCTCGACCTCGCCCTGGTAGACGATGGTGACGGTCTCGAATCCGCGGTGGGGATGCTCACCGACGCCACGCGGTTTCTCGGCCGGCGAAAACTCCGCTGGCCCCGCATGGTCGAGCAGCAGGAACGGACTGACGTGTTCACCGTGGCTGTGATAGGAAAACAGCGAGCGCACCGGAAAGCCGTCGCCAACCCAGTGGCGCGGCGGCGCGCTGTAAGTGCCCAAAATCCTCTTCATGATCGATTCCTGAATTTCTCCGATACCGGCCGTGCCGGCTGCGTTGAAAACCAGTATGGGGATGGAACGGGAGCGCCGGTAGGGCGTAAAGTTCGAACTCAGTGTTGCATTGATGGAACGATTACAGCATGCAGGACCTGAATGACCTCTATTACTTCGTCCAGGTGGTCGACCACGGCGGCTTTGCTGCGGCGGGTCGGGCGCTCGGCGAACCCAAGTCCAAGCTCAGCCGTCGCGTGGCCGCGCTCGAAGCACGCCTGGGCGTTCGGCTGTTGCAGCGCTCCACGCGGCAGGTGTCGATCACCGAGATCGGCCAGGCCTATTACAGCCACTGCAAGGCCATGTTGCTTCAGGCTGAGGCCGCCCAGGACGCCATTGACCGCAGTCGCGCCGAGCCCTGCGGCGTGCTGCGCATCAGCTGCCCGGAGACGCTGCTCAGTGCCAGGGTCGGTGAGATGCTGGCTGAGTTCCTGGTGGCTCATCCGCAGGTGGAGTTGCAGCTGGATGCCACCAATCGCCGTGTCGACGTCATCGGCGAGGCCGTAGATGTCGCCTTGCGGGTGCGGCCGCCGCCGCTCGAGGACAGTGACCTGGTGTTGCGCACCCTGGGCGAGAGCACACAGTGCCTGGTGGCCGCGCCCAGCCTGCTGGACGAAATGGACACGCCGCGCGTACCTGCCGACCTGGCGCGCTACCCGAGCCTGGAACATGGCACGCCGCGGCAGCAATACGCGTGGACGCTGCTCGGCCCTGAGGGTGCACAGGCGCGCATTGAGCATCGGCCACGCTATGTGACCCGCAGCATGCCCGCGCTGCGGGCAGCCGCCATCGCCGGTGCCGGCATTGTGCAGCTGCCGAC
>JAFIFN010000046.1 GCA_020832005.1 Gammaproteobacteria bacterium
GGGGCAGTGCAAGCGGCTAGGGCATCTAACTGTAAATGCGGCGGGTGCTCTAATTTGCCACGGGGGGGGCCAGGACCGTGGCCGTGGCCGAGCTGGGTGCAGGCTATGTGCGTTCCTATCACGTCGGTGATTCCGCCGTCATGCTGGTAGGTCAGCGCGGCAGGCTGAAGCTCCTTACGGTGCCACATTCACCGGTGGGGTTTGCCGTCGAGGCAGGCCTGCTGGAGGCCAGCGAGGCCATTCACCATGAACTCCTCCATGTCATCTCCAATGTCATCGGCAGCGGCGACATGCGCATCGAGGTTGGGCCGGAACTGGCGCTGGCCGAGCGTGACACGCTGCTGTTGGCCAGTGATGGGCTGTTCGACAATATGCTCGGCGATGAAATCGTTGAACGCATCCGCTGCGGCGCATTGCCCGAGGTCATGGCAGGATTGCGCGCCACGGTGGCCGAGCGCATGCGTGGCGGTGCACCGGGCGTGCCGTGCAAACCTGATGACTGCAGCATCGTGTTGTTCCGTCGTCATTCACCCGTGACCGCGCGTGGCTGGCAGTCGCATGAGCCGGGTACGCGTGACTGGGTGGATGCACCACACGTCCCCGTGTCCGGCTGACCAAAGAGCGGCCAGAGACTGGCCGCAGTTCGGACCTGGACGCGCTGGACTTGTCCGGTAGCGTACGGTATTAATGGACCGGATGGTCAGCACTTGCGGTTGGCCTGCACTTGGCACCGGGCCATGTTCCGGTGTTCCTGATCCAGCATGCATCGACCGGGACACCCGTTCATGGCAAACGACGGCGACAATGGCAGGCGCACACCGCGATATCGGGAACTCGCCGATGCGCTGATCGGAGACATCAGCAGCGGACGGATCGGCATTGGTGAGCGCCTCCCCGGCGAGATCGCGCTGACCCGGCAGTTCAGCGTCAGCCGGCATACCGTCCGCGAGGCCTTGCGGGTGCTCGAGGAACTCGGGCTGGTCGGCCGACGGCCGGGTGTCGGCACGGTCGTGCGTCACGCAGACGTGCCGGCCACGCCCAACCAGCGCCTCCTGTCATTGACCGAGCTGCTGCGCTATCCGGGTGAGACGCAGCTGTCAGTGATCGGTTCCCGCGAGCTGCGGGTGGACGCGCGACTGGCAAGGCTGCTCGCGGTGCCCGCAGGCGAGAGTCGATGGCACATCAGCGCCCTGCGGCGCTGCCGGGATTCCGAGGTGCCGTTCTGCTGGACCGATGTTTACCTGCTGCCGGCCTACAGTGCCGTGGCGGGGATGATCGGCCAGGACAGCCGGCCGGTGTATCGGCTCGTGGAAGAGCGTTTCGGCGAGCGGGCGCGGCAGGTTGAGGTGCAGATCAGCGCCAGCACGCTTTCGGGCGAGCGCGCCAGCGCGCTGAAAGTGGCTGATCAGAGCCCGGCGCTGCGGGTGGTTCGTCGCTACCGCAATGCCGCCGACAAGCTCTACGAGGTCTCTGTCACGGATCATCCCGCCGATCGCATCAGCTATACCCTTCGCCTTGATCCTGACAGCGACGGCGCGGGGACCGGCGACTAGCGCGACCAATTCCGCCAGTGCCTGCCGCGCCGCGCTCACTGCCGCCGTTGTCGGGGTGGCGCCGGTCCCGCGGCTTCATCTGGCAGGGGCAGGGGCTGCGACCGGATACCGGGGCGCTCCAGCCATGCAATGGTGATCACGATCAGCCCGGCACCCAGCAGCTGGGCGACGCTGAGTCGTTCATCGAGAATCAGCCAGGCCAGTATGATGGTCGACGGCGGGCCCACGGTGCTCACGAGTGCCGCGCGCTCGGCGCCGATCCGGCGCACGCCCTCGGCAATCATGAACATGGGTGCCACCGTGGCGACGACAACCATCGCGATCAGCCACGGCCAGGCCTCGCCAGGGATGCTGGCCGTGCCCCAGCCCGGCGAGATCGCGAAGTGGGCTGTCAGCCCGACGACGGCCGCGGTCATGGCCCAGGTCGTGAAGCTTGTGCTGCTGACATCCCGGCCGACGCGTTCGTTGATCAGGAAGTACACGGCCAGCGTGGCTGCGCACAACAGCACCATCAGCGCGCCTTCTGCGTTTTGGCGCAGCAGCGCGAAATCCATACCCCCGACCACCAGGATGGTGCCCACCCATGTCAGCACCAGCGCCACCAGCACGCCGGGTTCACCGAGCTTTTGGGTTGAGACGACGCGTGCCAGCACCACCAGTGCGGGGTAGGTGAACAGCAGCACCCGTTCGAGGCTGGCGTCGATCAGCGTCAGCGCATAGAAGTTCGCCAGCGCGCCTGCGTAGTAGCACAGAAACCCGGCTGCAACTGACAGCAGCAGCAGACGCGGTCGAAGTGTCTGCAGCAGCGGTTGGGGGCCCAGGCGCCACAGGGCGAAGATCCAGAACAGCGGCAGGGCCAGCAGCATCCGCACGGTTGTCACTGTCTGCCAGTCGACACCCCGCGCGTACAGCAGTTTCGCGAATATCCCCTTGGCCGACAGCAGCAGGGCACCGGCAATCACCAGCAGTACGCCGCCTGCGGTGACGGAGCGCGCGGTCACGCGCATGCCTGCGGACTGCCGCAGGCGAGTCGGCGAGTGGACTTAAGCGCGCTGGCGTCGGGCGGCCTGCAGGGCCTCGAGTGCGTCGGCGTAAGCGCGGGCGAACTCCTCACTGAAGAGCTGCGGAAAGTGTCCGGGAGCATGTCGTGTCAGGACTTCATAGAGTTCGGAATACTGCTCCCAGTTGCGCGCCTTGGCCGAACCGGGCAGGAGCGCCTTGCGACGGCCGCCTGACTCGAAGCGTTGCTCGAGTTCGGTCGGATCCAGGCGCTCGATGAAATCGATGAACGCCTGTTGCATCGCCGTCATGGTCGCGCCCTGATGCTCCTTGATATCACGAAACGCATCGCGCATGGCCGGTACCGGGGCCATGTACTCAGGACTGCAGTCTGTCAGCAGCCGGGTCATCGTCTCCTGCATGCTCGCAGAGAACTTCAGGGGATTGTTGTTTCGCGGCTGAATGGTGGTGTTCCCCAGTTTCAGCTCATGCTTGTGGCGCGCCCGGTCGTGCAGCGTCTCCGTGACGCCTGCGACCGTTTCGCGCAGCAGCTGACCGAGCGTATGCATCAGCGTCCTGGCATCCACCTGGGTCATGTTCTGCGCATCGAGGCCGGCCGCGCGCAGGAACACGCCGACCAGCTCATCGGATGACTGAGTGCCCGCAGGTTTGCGTCCGGCCGTGCTGCCGTCTTTATTGCGCCCGGTAGACGCAGTGGTGGTCGCTGGCTGACGTGTGTTGCCCGTTGCGCCGCCATCCACGACACTGAGCTTCACGCGCTGGCGCCTTTCAGGGTTTTTCGCATCGACCGGCTGGGTACTGCCGGGCTTGAACGATTCGGGCAGCGAGTCTCCACTGTAGGTCTTTTCCAGGTGCAGGTCGTCGAACGCGCCGGTGAGCAGGTGCTCCTCTATGAGTTCGGGATCATGTCCGCCAGCGGCCGTGTCGACCTTCTGTGCCTGGTTGACCGGGTCGGGTCCGTCTTCGAGCAATGCCGCAGTCAGGTCGCTGTCCTCTTCGATCTGCACGACCATCAGGTACTCGCCCATGCGCAGGCGATCGCCCGAGAACAGCCTTTGGGTGCGACCGCGCCCGACGGGGGTGTCGGAGTCGTTGACGTACACGCCGTTGGTCGACAGGTCAATCAGGTGATAGCTGCCCGACCGGAAATCGATCGCAGCGTGCCGACTGGACACGAAACGCTCGGAATCCGGCAGGATCCAGTCGCATTCCAGCGAACGGCCAAGATTGCCGCCATGCCGGTCGAATATACAGCGGGCGCGTTCGCCAAGGGCCGCGCGCTGCCGACTGATGATTTCGAGTGTCAGGGCCATGCTGCCTCCACCCGTGAGAATGATCTTGAGTATAGAGCCAGTGGCCGATGCCGCAGCGGTCGGCATGCAAGATCTGTGATGGCAGTCTCACTGCATTGCCGCAGAGCGTGCGCCGGTGCTTCCGACGCGCCGTGTGAGACGCGGAATCAGCGCTTCCGGGGCTGCTGCCGGGCCGGTTGGCGCGGCGATTATGCTACCCTTTGGAGGTCGGAGTCCGGCAAGGGATATGCATGGCAAGCAGACAGATCTATCGCGTTATTTTCATGAGCCAGGGCAAGGTGTACGAAGTCTACGCCCGCAGCGTCGGCCAGGGGGGGCTGTTCGGCTTCATCGAGATCGAGGAGCTGGTGTTCGGTGCCCGTTCTAGCGTGGTCGTCGACCCCTCTGAGGAACGTATCAAGGCAGAGTTCGAGGGTGTGAAACGCACTTTTCTGCCGATGCACTCGATTCTGCGGATCGACGAGGTCGACAAACAGGGTATCAGCAAGATCTCCAAGTTCGACGGCGGTAACGTGACCCAGTTTCCGGTGCCCGTGTACACGCCGGGCGGTGGTCCCGGCGCCGGCAGCAGCTGACCCACCTCGCGGTGCGGCTGGCATATCTGGGCAGCGGCAGCCGTGGCAATGCCGCTCTGATCGAGCACGGCGACACCCTGGTGATGCTCGACTGCGGGTTCTCGGCCACCGAAACGGAAAAGCGCTTGCGTCGCTCGGGACGTGAGCCCGGTGATGTCAACGCGGTGCTGGTGACCCACGAGCACTCCGACCACGCCAGCGGGGTATTGCGATTCGCCGCACGCCACCAGATACCCGTCTTTCTGACCCGTGGCACGGCCTGGGCGATACGCGCGCAGGCTTATGCTCACGTGCGCTACATCAGCGCACACGAGCCCTTCGAGGTGGGCAGTGTGACGGTGCGCCCGCTGCCTGTGCCGCATGATGCGCGCGAGCCCTGCCAGTTCGTCTTCGAGGCCGATGCGCAGCGCCTGGGGGTGCTGACGGATGCCGGCCATCTCACCGCTCACCTGTGTACGGCGCTGGCCGACTGTGACGGGCTGGCCGTGGAGTGCAACCATGATGCCGACATGCTTGCCGTGGGCCCGTATCCCGCGGCACTCAAGCGCAGGGTCGGCGGCGCGCTCGGTCACCTGAGCAACAGCCAGGCCGCCCAGCTGGTGGCCTTGCAGGATCGGGCGCGACTGCAGTGGCTGGTCGGTGTGCACCTGTCCGAGCAGAACAATACCCCGCTGCGCGCCCGCGAAGCGCTGAACGCAGCCCTTGGCCACCATGACACGCCGGTTTTCCTGGCCGAGCAGGAGACCGGACTCGACTGGCTGGAACTCGTGCGCTGAAGCCTGCAAGGCTGCCTCACGCTGGCCCCATCCGGTATCATGCCGGCTGCCAAGCCAGGGTCTGTTCCATGTTGTCACTCGCCGGCCCGCCCGCCCTGTCGGAGTTCCGACTCGACAAGCTCTTGCGCAGGCTCCAGGCCGTGGAGCCTGCCATCAGCGCCGTGCGCGCAGACTTCGAGCACTATGCGCATCTTGCCGCCGAGCTGGAACCTGCCCAGCTGCGCCGGCTCGAGCGCTTGTTGAACTACGGCACCGATGCGCTGCGAGCGCCGGGACCCGGCCAGCCGCTGTGGGCCGTGCCACGCCTGGGCACGATCTCGCCGTGGTCCTCCAAGGCCAGCGATATCGCGCAGCTGTGCGCGCTGCCCGAGGTGCTGCGCCTGGAGCGCGGTGTGCGCTTCGAACTCCAGGCCGCAAAGCCGCTCGGCGCAGACCTGCTGCGGGCGCTCGCATCACTGCTGCACGATCGCATGACCCAGACCCTGCTGCTTGAACCTCCGACGAATGCGCAGATTTTCGAACGTCCTGCACCACGACCGCTGGCCACTGTGGACGTGCTCGGTCAGGGTGTCGCGGCCCTGCAGGCTGCGAACGAGACCCTGGGACTGGCTCTGTCGAAAGAGGAGATCGACTATCTCCAGGAAAATTTCGCACGCCTGGCGCGAAATCCCACCGATGTCGAGCTGATGATGTTCGCGCAGGCCAACTCCGAGCACTGCCGGCACAAGATCTTCAATGCCAACTGGATCATCGATGGCCAGGCGCGGGAGCAAACGCTGTTCGGCATGATTCGCAACACCCATGCGAAGGCGCCCGAGGGCGTGCTGTCGGCCTACAAGGACAATGCCGCAGTCATCCGTGGCAGCCGGGGCCGGCGGTTTTTCGCCGATCCGCGTTCCGGGCGCTACGGTGCCCATGACGAGGACATCCACATTCTGATGAAGGTGGAGACCCACAATCACCCCACCGCCATCGCGCCCCATGCAGGTGCCGCCACCGGCGCCGGCGGGGAGATCCGCGACGAGGGCGCCACCGGACGCGGCGCGCGGCCCAAGGCCGGACTGTGCGGGTTCTCCGTCTCCCAGCTGCGCATTCCCGGCGCGACGCGGCCCTGGGAATTCGACTTCGGCAAGCCGCCCCACATCGCCTCGGCGCTGGAGATCATGCTCGAGGGTCCGATCGGGGCTGCGGCGTTCAATAACGAGTTCGGCCGTCCCAATCTTGCCGGCTACTTCCGCAGTTTCGAGCAGCTCAGTGGCGATCCGGCGGTGGCGCGCGGTTACCACAAGCCGATCATGATCGCGGGTGGTCTGGGCAACATCCGCGCCATGCATGTCGACAAGGCCGAGGTGCCGGTGGCGGGCAAGCTGATCGTGCTCGGCGGACCGGCGATGCTGATCGGCCTGGGCGGCGGGGCGGCTTCTTCCAAACAGGGCAGCGAGGGCAGCGAGGCGCTGGATTTCGCCTCGGTGCAGCGCGACAACCCGGAGATGCAGCGGCGTGCCCAGGAGGTCATCGACCACTGCTGGGCGCTGGGCGAGGACAACCCCGTGCTGCTGATCCACGATGTCGGTGCCGGCGGGCTGTCGAACGCCGTGCCCGAGGCTGTCGATCACAGTCACCGCGGGGCCATCGTCGACCTGCGGGCGATTCCCAATGACGAGCCCGGCATGTCACCGATGGAAATCTGGTGCAACGAGTCACAGGAGCGCTATGTGCTGGTAGTCGCTGCCGATTCGCTCGAGCGCTTCGATGCGATGTGCCGTCGCGAACGCTGCCCGTATGCCGTGCTCGGTGACATCACCGCAGAGCGCCTGCTGGAGGTGCGCGATCCGCAGTTCGGCAATCGACCGGTGGCGATGCCGATGGAGGTGCTGCTGGGCAAGACGCCGGGGATGCTGCGCGATGTCACGCGCACGAGCGTGCCGACCCTGCACTGGCGTGCCGACGATGTCGATGTCACCGAGGCGCTGCATCACGTGCTGGCCCATCCGACGGTGGCGGACAAGTCCTTCCTGATTCACATCGGCGATCGCACCGTGGGCGGCCTGACGGCGCGCGATCAGCTGGTGGGTCCGTGGCAGGTGCCGGTCAGTGATGTGGCAGTGACGCTGGCGGATTTCGCAGGCTATGCGGGCGAGGCCATGGCCATCGGTGAGCGCACGCCTGTGGCGCTGCTGTCCGGGCCGGCCTCGGCCAGGCTGGCGGTGGCCGAAGCGCTGACCAACCTGGTGGCCGCCGACGTCGGGGCGCTGGCCGATGTGCGCCTGTCGGCAAACTGGATGGCGGCAGCCGGCTGGCCCGGTGAGGATGCCGTGCTGTTCGACACGGTCCAGGCCATCGGCGAGGAACTCTGCCCGGCACTGGGCATTGCGATTCCCGTGGGCAAGGATTCGATGTCGATGCGCACCACGTGGCGCGAGGCAGGCGAAGAGCGCGCGGTGGTAGCGCCGCTGTCGCTGATCATCTCGGCGTTTGCGCCGGTGGCCGATGCCCGCCGCACCCTCGACCCGCAGATCAATCTTGGCGCCGGGGAGTCCGCGCTGCTGCTGGTGGATCTGTCAGCCGGTCGCAACCGGCTCGGCGGCTCGATTCTAGCGCAGGTCTACGGGGCGCTGGGCAGTGAATCGGCCGACCTGGACGCACCACAACGCCTGGCCGGGTTTTTCCGCGCGATGGTCACGGCGCGGCGCGAAGACCTGGTGCTGGCCTATCACGATCGCAGCGACGGCGGCCTGATTGTCACGCTGCTGGAAATGGCCTTCGCCGGGCGTTGCGGGTTTGCGATCGAGCTGCCGGCCGAGGCCGATGCCCTGGCCATGCTGTTTGCCGAAGAACCCGGGGCGGTGCTGCAGGTGCGGCGCTGCGATCTGCCGCGCCTGCGTGCGCTGTTCGGCGCGCACGGCCTGGATGCTGCGCTGTACGAACTCGGGACACCGGCGCCGGGTCGCCGGGTTATCGTGCGACAGGGCCCCGACCGCGTGCTCGATGCTGATCGTGTCGAGCTCAGGGCTGCGTGGTCGGATACCAGCTGGCGCATGCAGCGGCTGCGTGACAATCCCGACTGTGCCGATCAGGCCCGCGCGCTGCTGCTCGATGACGAGGATCCGGGACTCAATGTGAAGCAGGCCTTCAGGGTCACGCCACCGGCCATCGTGGGGGCAGCCAGGCCGCAGATCGCGATCCTGCGCGAGCAGGGCGTGAATTCGCAGGTGGAAATGGCGGCCGCCTTCGATCGGGCCGGATTCGACGCCATCGACGTTCACATGAGCGATGTGCTGGAAGGCCGTCATGACCTGCGTGATGTGCGCGGGCTGGTGGCCTGCGGCGGATTCAGCTACGGCGACGTGCTCGGCGCCGGCGAAGGCTGGGCCAAGACCATCTTGTACAGCGCCCAGGCCCGCGAGCTTTTCGCCGAGTATTTCCAGCGCGAAGATGCGTTTACGCTGGGTGTTTGCAACGGTTGCCAGATGCTTGCCGCACTTCGCGAGATCATCCCGGGCACCGATCATTGGCCGCGTTTCGTACGCAATGCCAGCGAGCAGTTCGAAGCGCGGCTGTCACTGGTGGAGGTGCTCGACTCGCCTTCGATGCTGCTCACGGGCATGCAGGGCTCGCGCCTGCTGATCGCCAGCTCACATGGCGAGGGCCGGGCCCTGTTCGCTGCCCCCGGCGGCGCTGACGACGCGCTGGCGCGCGGTCTCGTCGGATTGCGCTATGTCGATCACCAGGGGCAGGCCACGACCCGCTATCCGCAGAACCCCAACGGCTCGCCAGGTGGTATCTGCGGACTGAGCAGCAGCGACGGTCGCGTCACCATCATGATGCCGCATCCCGAACGGGTATTCCGTACCGTGCAGCACGCCTGGCACCCGCCGGGCGGCGGCGAGGACGGTCCATGGATGCAGCTGTGGTACAACGCGCGCCGCTGGATCGCCCAGGGCGGCTGAGCGGGCATCCACCGCGCACCGTTGCGGTGGGCAGCGCGGTCTGCAGCAGCGCCTGTGCGCTTGAAGCGTTTCAGGCCTGGCGTGCAGCCGTGATGCTGGCCTGGGGCATCCAGCAGGCGTGAAAGCCTGAGGGCACGTGGCGTGGCAGGCGCACGCGGGCAATAGGTCCGGCGCTCAGGTCGCGGGCATCGAACACCTGCAGCTGCTGTTCGCGGCTGGCCTCGTTCCAGGCGAATACCACCACGTAGCCGTCGTCCTCGGCCTTGGCATTGTCGGCGGCTGCGAACCAGGCCTCGGAGTACCAGGTGTGTTCGGCGCCATCACTGAAGGCGCCGACACACTCACCGCTGTCGGTGTCGAACTTGCGGATGCCGGTCCAGTGCAGGATCTCGGGATGGTGATCCACCAGGTAACCCCAGCGGGTCTTTCGTCCGGTGTGTTCGGCGTGCATGCTAGGAAACTCGACGTTGTAGCGGTCATCGATCTGCTCTTCGCGTCCCTCGCCCGTGCGCAGGTTCATGCGCCAGCGCCACAGCCGGGCGTTCATTTTCAGCTCGGCAATGTTGCGCGCCGTACGTGGCGCATCGATCGCGCCGCCGGTGGTCCTGTCGGGCATGTAGCGACATCCCACCATGACCACCTCGTCACCGTCTTCCCAGGCGTTGATCGTGTGATAGAGAAAGCACGGTGAAAACTCAAACCAGCGGATCGAGTCACTCGCGCCATAGCGCGGAATAACGCCGAAGCGTGTCGCCATCTCCGGATGGAAATTCAGCTTGTGACGACCCAGGGCCATCGCGGCCTCGTCGTGCAACAGTGGCAGGTCGTGCAGAATCGAGTAGTGCTCGGTGATCGCCATGTCATGGGGCAGGCGCGGGCCGGGCAGTTCGATGGGTACGTGGTTGCGTACCGTGCCATCGGCTGCGACGACGCCGTAGCTCATATACGGCGCCTCGTTCCAGTAGTCGAAGAACATCAGTTCGCCGGTATGCGCGTCGACCTTGGGATGGGCCGAAAAGCCGCCGCCATATCGCTTCGCGTACGGGGCCTTGCCCAGTGTCTCCAGCGTCACCGGATCGATCTTGTAGATGTCACCGGACATGTACCACGAGGCCAGGGCGACGCCGCCATGTCCGATCACATCGGTATTGGACGCATCTTTCAGGCGTTTGTCCGTGCGGCCCTTGAGGGTTTCGCGGATGCCGTGAAACGTCGCGCGGCCGGCGCGATCTTCTTCCAGCCAGGCGTCTGTCCGGACCCAGCGATTGCGATAGACGACCCGGCCACGTTCGAAGTGGGCCGCATGAATCATGCCGTCGCCGTCGAAAGGGTGGTAGCGCCCTTGCGGCGCAAAGCGCGGGTTCGGACCGTTGCGCAGGTATACGCCGTTCAGATCAGCGGGGATTTCGCCGATGACTTCGAGTGCATCCCACACCGACTCGTCGGCGACCGGTGCAAACGGACCCATCAGCATCGGGCCGTAATCCTCGCCGAAGGGTGCCTCGGGTGCGAATTCCAGTCCTTTCGTATGCAGCTCGGTGTGTTGCATCTGGGCTTCTCCCCGGCGAGGTTCCTGGCGCAGACGCATGTCAGTCTGCTTATGAAAGTTAGTACAGTGTAAAGCAGCGCCAGGACGCCCGCAAGAACGCCCGCCCGCCCGCGATGTTGCGGTGCAGTATCGAGGGGTGCCTGGGCTGGCAGCAAACGGCCAATCGGCCAGGCCGGCGGTCGTTTCAGGCGCTGTCGGCCTGGGGTCCGGCCTCGCCGTCGGTCGCATCGAGCGCCTCGTCGCGGGCCGACACGACCGCAAGCCTGCGCCCGGATTGCGCGGCAAAGAAGCGGCGCATGCGCATCGCCCGGGTGAGCTTCTCGCGGCGGACATAGGTCTGGTAGAGCAGGTCCTTCATCGCCTCGAGCAGCACGCCCGCATGGCTGGCGTCGACGTCCGGAAGGCTGGCGTCGCGATCCCCGGTGCCACCGAAGATGACCGCGCGCAACAGATGCGCGGTATCGCCGTCGAGTTCACACAACTCGATGATGTCCTCGAGCGTGTCGAACATGCGCAGTCGGCCGCCCTCGCCGAGATCCTCGAACACCGCCTGCGCACTGCGCCGGCACATCGAGGCAAAGGCGTTGAAGCAGTCGCTGGCGTGGCAGGCCAGCGCCTCGCGGAACAGTCTGGCCACATTGGCGGGCAGATAGCCAAAGGCGTAGCGTTCCGGCGCACGCTCGAGTTCCTGGCCATTGCCGGCCAGGACGATGCGTTCGGATTCCTGACGGCGTACGGTGAATCTGAAGAATCTCGGTACGCCGCAGGCGTTGCAGCGAAACACGATGCCCACGCGCTGCGGTGCGTCGCGCTGCAGGCTGGCGAAGTCGGGGACCGAGACGGGTGTCAGCTGCGCATGGGCATGGCAGTGCGGACACTCACTTGGCAGCGCCTGTGCTGCGGGGGCCTGGAGTCCTGCGCGCGTGATTGTCCACATGGGAGCAGAAGTCTAGGCTGCCAGGGCGTTGAGTGCCAGCGCCGCGCGCGCCGGCACTCGATCCGGCGAGCTTCAGGCTTCCAGGCGACGATAGCGGATGCGGTGCGGCTGGTCGGCATCATCGCCACGCCGTCGCTTCAGGTCGGCCGCGTAGTCGTCGTAGTTGCCCTGGAACCAGACCACCTGGCTGTCGCCCTCGAAGGCCAGGATGTGGGTGGCGATGCGATCGAGAAACCAGCGGTCATGCGAGATCACCATCGCGCAGCCCGGGAATTCGAGCAGCGCCTCTTCGAGTGCGCGCAGCGTCTCAACATCGAGATCGTTGGTCGGCTCGTCGAGCAGGATCACGTTGCCGCCCGATTTGAGTACCTTGGCCAGGTGCACGCGGTTGCGCTCACCGCCCGAGAGCAGGCCGATCTTCTGCTGCTGGTTGGTGCCGCGGAAGTTGAAGCGCCCGACATATGCCCGCGAGGAGGTCTCGTAGTTGCCGATGCGGATCATGTCCAGGCCATCGGAGATCTCCTCCCAGACCGTTTTGGCATCATTGAGGCTCTGCCGGGACTGATCGACGTAGGCCATCTGGACGGTGTCGCCGATACGAATGTTGCCGCTGTCGGGTTTTTCCTGGCCGGTGATCATCCGGAACAGCGTGGTCTTGCCGGCGCCGTTGGGGCCGATGATGCCGACGATGGCACCGGCAGGCACCTGGAACTCGAGGTTGTCGAACAGCACCTTGTTGCCGAATGCCTTGGACACGCCTTGCGCGTGAATCACCAGGTCGCCCAGGCGCGGGCCGGGGGGGATATAGATCTCGTTGGTCTCGTTGCGCTTCTGGTATTCCTGCGAGGAGAGTTCCTCGAAACGCTGCAGACGCGCCTTGCTCTTGGCCTGGCGGCCCTTGGGATTCTGCCGCACCCATTCAAGTTCGGCGCTCATCGCCTTGCGACGGCCTTCTTCCTGCTTTTCCTCCACGGCCAGGCGCGCTTCCTTCTGCTCCAGCCAGGACGAGTAATTGCCCTGCCAGGGAATGCCATGACCGCGATCGAGTTCCAGGATCCAGCCGGCGACGTTGTCGAGAAAGTAGCGGTCATGGGTGACCGCGATCACGGTGCCGGGGTACTCCTCCAGGAAACGCTCCAGCCACGCGACACTCTCGGCATCGAGGTGGTTGGTGGGCTCATCGAGCAGCAGCATGTCGGGCGCCGAGAGCAGCAGCCGGCACAGCGCCACGCGCCGTCGCTCACCACCGGAGAGCTTCGTGACATCGGCGTCCCACGGCGGCAGGCGCAGGGCCTCGGCGGCAACTTCCAGCTTGCGCTCGAGATTGTGCGCATCGGCGGCCTGGATGATGTTCTCCAGTTCCGCCTGCTTCTTCGCCAGGGCATCGAAATCCGCGTCGGGTTCGGCATAGGCGGCATAAACGGCATCCAGCGCCTGCTGGGCTTCCACCAGCTCACCCAAACCCTCCTCGACGTTGCCGCGCACGTCCTTGCTCGCATCGAGCTCCGGCTCTTGGGGCAGGTAGCCGATCTTGATGCCCGGCTGCGGCCGTGCCTCGCCCTCGAACTCGCGGTCGATGCCGGCCATGATGCGCAGCAGCGTGGACTTGCCCGAGCCGTTCAGGCCGAGCACGCCGATCTTGGCGCCCGGGTAGAACGACAGCGAGATATCGCGAATGATGTAGCGCTTGGGTGGCACGATCTTGGCCACCCGGTTCATCGTATATATGTACTGGGCCATGGGATTGTCAGGTTCGCTCGAAGTCTTGAGTGAAATCGCCGCAGGCATCGGTGCGGCGTAAAGCCGGCGATTATCCGCTTTCGTGCAGCGCATGACCACCGGGCCGGGGGGGCGAACTGCTAGAATCTGCCCCGATTCCATGCAGCAGGCAGCCATGCACCAGCCCATTGAAACGCGCAATATCGCCCCGGGCAGCACGCTTTTGGTCTCCGGGCCGGAAATCGCCGCCTATGGCTTCGGCCATGGCCATCCGTTCGGGCCGGATCGCCACGAGGCCTTCATGCAGGCGGCGCGACAGGCCGGACTGCTCGAGCGTGTCGCACACCTGTCGCCGCGCCGCGCGACCCACGACGAACTCACGGCATTCCACACCGCAGCCTATGTGGCGCTGGTCGAGCGACGCTGTGCGCAGGGCACCGGCTACCTCGATGGCGGCGATACGCCGGCGCTGCCGGGGCTGTTCGATGCTGCGTGCTGGGTCGTGGGCGCCACGCTGCGCGCCGTGGAGCAGGTGATGACCACCGGCGGACGGGCCTTTGTGCCGATCGCCGGGTTGCACCATGCCTCGCGCAGTTCCGCTGCGGGTTTCTGCGTGTTCAACGATTGCGCGATTGCCGCCGAACTGCTGCGCAGCCGCTACGGGCTCTCACGCATCGCCTATGTGGATATCGACGCCCACCACGGCGACGGCGTGTTCTACGGCTTCGAGGAGGATCCGGCGATGCTGTTCGCCGATACCCACGAGGACGGCCGCTATCTGTACCCGGGCACGGGTGCGCGCATCGAAAGCGGTCGCGGCCCGGCGGCCGGCACCAAGCTCAATCTGCCGCTGCCGCCGGGTGCCGGCGATGCCGAGTTTTTCGCCGCCTGGGAGGAAATAGAGGCCTATCTCGAGGCGGGCAGGCCGGATTTCATCCTGCTGCAGTGTGGGGCCGACAGCCTGGCCGGCGACCCGATTACCCATCTGCGCTTCTCCGAAGCCGCGCACGGCCACGCTGCGGCGCGGTTGTGCGTGCTGGCCGAGCGCCATGCCCAGGGACGCATCGTCGCGATGGGCGGCGGCGGCTATAACCGCGACAACCTCGGTCGCGCCTGGTCGGCCGTGCTCGCGGCCTTTGTTGCCCACGAGGCGGCCGACGACCAGGCTTCCTGAGCACCGCCGCGGGCGGCAGCGGCTGTTACAATTGGCGCGCTCGGCGGCATGGAACGCCGCCATGGCCGCACCGCCCAGGAGACCGTACGTGTTCAATGCCGACATGAAGATTGCCGGGTTCGATCCCGAGCTTGAGACCGCCATTCGCGATGAGGAGCAGCGCCAGGAGGATCACCTGGAACTGATCGCCTCGGAAAACTACGCAAGTCCCAGGGTCATGGAGGCCCAGGGCACGGTGCTGACCAATAAATACGCCGAAGGCTATCCGGGCAAGCGCTACTACGGCGGCTGCGAACATGTTGATGTGGCCGAGCGCCTGGCAATCGAGCGCGCCTGCCGCCTGTTTGGCGCAGATTACGCCAACGTCCAGCCGCATTCCGGCTCGCAGGCCAATGCCGCGGTCTATCTGGCGCTGCTGTCTGCAGGCGACGCGATCCTGGGCATGAGCCTGGATCATGGCGGCCATCTCACCCATGGCGCGAAGCCGAATTTCTCGGGCAAGCTCTTCGATGCCCACCAGTACGGTGTGGATGCAAAGACCGGCGAGATCGACTATGCGCAGGTGCAGTCGCTGGCCGAGCAGCATCGCCCGAAGATGATTATCGCCGGATTTTCTGCCTATTCGCGCGTCGTCGACTGGCAGCGCTTCCGCGACATCGCCGACAGCGTGGGTGCCTATCTGATGGTCGACATGGCGCATGTGGCGGGCCTGGTCGCCGCCGGCGTCTACCCCAACCCCGTGCCGATCGCCGATGTCGTGACCACCACCACGCACAAGACCCTGCGCGGGCCGCGCGGCGGCCTGATTCTTGCGAAGCGCAACGACGCGTTGACCAAGAAGTTCAACTCGCTGGTGTTTCCCGGCACCCAGGGCGGCCCACTGATGCATGTCATCGCCGCCAAGGCGGTGGCGTTTCTCGAAGCACTGGAGCCGGGCTTTGCCGACTACCAGCGCGAGGTCGTGGCCAATGCCCGCTGCATGGCCAGCACGCTGACCGCGCGGGGCTATCGCATCGTCTCGGGTGGCACCGACAATCACCTGGTACTGGTCGATCTGATCGACAAGGACATCACCGGCAAGGACGCAGAAGCGGCACTTGGACACGCCAACATCACCGTCAACAAGAACACGGTGCCCAACGACCCGCGCTCGCCGTTCGTAACCAGCGGTCTGCGCATGGGCACGCCTGCGATCACGACGCGTGGCTTCGGGCGCGATGAGACGGCACAGATGTGCGAATGGATTGCCGACGTGCTCGACGACATCGGCAACGAGGCGGTGATTACCCGCGTGCGCGAGCAGGTTGTGGCATTGTGCCGCCGGTTCCCGGTCTACACCCGGGCGCGCTGAAGGCGCGCCCCCGCCCCGGCGGGCCCCGCCCGGTGCCCTGTGCGGCGCCGCCCAGACCAAAGTGATCGACTCGCGGCTGGCCGGAGAGGGCAGGCAGGTGCGCCGTCGTCGCGAATGCCTGAGCTGCGAGGAACGTTTCACCACCTTCGAAACACCCGAGCTCGTGGCGCCGCGACTGGTCAAGCGCGACGGTCGCCGCGAACCCTTTGACGAACACAAGCTGCGCGCCGGCATGGCCCGCGCGCTTGAAAAGCGGCCCGTAGCGGTCGAGGACATGGAGGCGGCACTGCAGCGCATCGTGCACCGGCTGCAGACCATGGGCGAGCGCGAGATTCCCTCGAGTCGGCTGGGCGACCTGGTGATGGACGCGCTGCGTCAGCTCGACGAGATCGCCTATGTGCGCTTTGCGTCGGTGTATCGCAGCTTCCAGGATGTCACGGAATTCGAAGAGGAGATCCAGCGGCTCCAGCAGATCGCGCGCACGACGGCCGCGCGCGAGCAGATGTCGCTGCTGCCCGACGAAGAAGACCCATGAGCGCCGGGGGGCTGACCGCTGATGCCGGTCACTGCACAGCATGTTCACGCGGCGGAACACGTGCCGTGCGATAATGGCCGGTCTTGTAGCTGGCTGGAAAGTGACGCGCATGAACCCTGTACCCATGACCGATGAGAAGCCCGTCTTTCCGGCCCTGCCGGCGCGTGTCGCGGCGACCGTCCGGCTGCCTCGGCATGCTGGCCGGCTGTGTCGGCTCACGGTGTAGAGGCCCGGCCGGTGACATCGCTTCGTGCCGCCGGGCTGAAGGCTCGCAGGCGTGCCCGCGAGTTCCTGATCCAGGCACTCTATCAGCACCAGCTGACCGGTCACGATGTTGCGGAACTGCGTCGCCAGTTTACTGAGCGCGATAACTTCGCTGCCGCTGACCAGCAGTACTTCGATGCGGTGCTTGGCGCCATCATCGAGCGCCAGGACAGCCTCAACCAGCAGATCGCCGTGCATGCCACGCGCGGCGAGGACCAGCTCGATCCCGTGGCCCGCGCGATTCTGTGGATCGGCCTGTTCGAACTCGCCGAGCGTCCCGATGTGCCTGAGCGCGTCGTCATCAACGAGGCGGTGGAGCTGACCAAGCGTTTCGGCAATACGGACAGCCATCGTTTCGTCAATGCACTGCTCGATCGTGCCCGACGCGAGGTGCAGGCTTCCTCCGGAACGTCGTCTGACGCCTGATGGACAGGCCGGCGGAGTTCGCGCTGATCCGCCGCTGGCTCACCGGCATGGACCAGGGCGCGGGTGTGGTACTGGGTGTCGGCGACGATGCTGCCGTGCTGGCCCCGCCTGCGGACCGTCACCTGGTCATGACCGTGGACACCCTGGTCAGCGGGACGCATTTTCCTGAGGACGCCGATGCCCGCGATATCGGTCATCGGGCACTGGCGGTCAGCCTCAGCGATCTGGCGGCGATGGGGGCTACGCCCTTATGGGCATTGCTGGCGCTGACCCTGCCCACAGCCGACGAACCCTGGCTGGCCCGTTTCGTCGACGGTTTCAGTGCGCAGGCCCGGTCACATGGCGTCGCGCTGGTCGGCGGCAATCTGAGTCGCGGCCCGCTGACGGCCAGCGTCCAGTTGACCGGCCATGTCCCTTGCGGCCAATGGCTGTCGCGCGGCGGTGCACGGCCGGGTCAGCTGCTGATGGTCAGCGGCACCCCGGGCGATGCTGCCGGCGGACTGGCGCTGTGGAATTCAGCGCCAAGTCCGGATCGCGATGCACTGCTCGCACGCTACCTGCGGCCCAGTGCGCGCGTGGCGCTGGGTCAGGCGGCCCTTGGCGTTGCCGCCGCGGCCATCGATATCTCGGACGGGCTGCTCGATGATCTGGCGCACCTGTGCGAGGCCAGTGGCTGCGGGGTGGATGTGCAGCGCGAGGCCCTGCCGCTGTCGCCGGCATTGCTCGCGTGTTTCGGCCGGATGCGCGCGACGCAGATGGCGCTGCGCGGCAGCGATGACTATGAACTGCTGCTGGCATGTGCGCCCGAATCCCTGCCGGCGCTGCAGCGGGCGGCTGCCGAGCTTGTTTGTCCGCTGACCGTGATCGGGCGTTTCGAGACGTCGGCGGGCATCCGTATCAATGGCGAGCCGCTGGCCGATACCGGCGCCGGCGGCTTTCGACACTTCTGATGAGCGCGACGTCTTGAGCCGCAACCGGGCAGTGAGCTTCAGCGAATTCGCCCGCACGCCGGTGCACTGGCTTGCCCTGGGCTTCGGTGCGGGGCTGGCACCGCGCGCGCCGGGGACCTTCGGTACGCTGGTCGCCTGGCCACTGCACCTGCTGCTGCTGCTGTTGCCCTGGGGCGTGCACGGTGCGGTGGTGATCATCGGCTGCGTGGCCGGGATCTGGATCTGCGGTGAGAGTGCGCGAAGACTGGGCGTCCACGACCATTCAGCCATCGTCTGGGACGAGATCGCCGCGTTCGCGCTGCTGCTGTGGGCGCTGCCGGTGCAGTCACCGGCCTGGTGGCTTGCGGCCTTCCTGCTGTTTCGCCTGTTCGACATCTGGAAACCCTGGCCGATACGCGATCTGGATCACAGACTCCACGGCGGTACGGGCATTATGCTCGATGACATCGCAGCGGCGCTGTTCGCATGGGTGCTGCTGCTGGCCTCGACATTGATCCTGAACTGACCGGCGGGCACATGGCGCAAGCGACCCTGGCGAGTACCGCATCCGTGCCTGTGCCGGACAAGATCGGCAAGTACGTCATCATCAACGAGGTCGGCCAGGGCAGCACCGGCCGTGTGTTCCTCTCGCACGATCCCTACTACGGGCGCGATGTCGCCATCAAGCTCTACCACGTCGAGACCGATCTCGATGAGACCCGCGCGCGCATTGCCCGCAAGATGTTCTTCAACGAAGCCCACATGGTCGGGAAGTTGCAGCATCCGAACATCCTGCCGATTTTCGATGCGGGTGAGGAGCATGGCCAGTACTACATCGTCACCGAGCACATCCACGGTGCAAGAACGCTCGCAGCTTACTGCCGCCCGGACAATCTGCTGCCGGTGGACGATGTCATCGAGATCATCTTCAAGTGCGCGCGGGCGCTGAACTATGCGCACTCGCGCGGCGTTATCCACCGCGATATCAAGCCCAGCAACGTCATGCTCACGCTCGACAACGACGTGCGCATCATCGATTTCGGCATCGCGCTGGTCAAGGATTCCGATATCTCTCGTATCGAGGGTATCGCAGGCTCGCCAAGCTACATGTCACCCGAGCAGGTGCAGTCGGAGGATCTCACCGAGCGCTCGGATCTGTATTCACTCGGTGCCGTGGCCTACGAGTTGCTGACCGGCTACCGGCCGTTTCGCGGCAACAATCTATCCAAGCTGCTGCACCAGATCGTCTATGCCTCGCCACCGCCGATCCACACGCTGCGCAAGGATATCGCCGAGGAACTCGAAGCCGTCGTCATGGTGGCGCTGCAGAAAAATCCCGCCAAGCGCCATGCCAGTGGCATGGAGTTCGCAGCCGCCCTGACGCGCGTCTACCAGCAGCTGCGCCGCGGCAGTGATCGCATCGATCGCCAGGAGCAGTTCGATCTGATGCGCCGGCTGAAGTTCTTCCACGATTTCTCGCACGAGGAAATCTGGGAGGTGCTGCGCGCCAGTGCCTGGCAGAGCCACCAGCCCGGCGAGGAAATCGTTCGCGAGGGCGACATGGATGAGCGCTTCTACATGATCGTCTCGGGCACGGTCCACGTGATGACAGGTGGACGCCAGGTCGGCCAGCTCTCCAGTGGTGACTGTTTCGGCGAATCAAGCTACGTGCGGGGCGCCCGTCGCAGCGCCAGCATCCAGGCCGGCGATGAACCGGTGACGCTGATCCGTGTCAGCGCGACGATGCTCGAGCAGGCCTCATCGGCCTGTCAGTTGAGATTCAACAAGGTGTTTCTGCGGGCACTGATCGAGCGTCTGCAATCGGTGGGCAAATCCACCTGATCCGGCCGCTCGCTGCGCCTCGCTGACGGCGTCTACAGGGCCGGCGAGGCAGGTTTCAGCGCAGACGGACGGTACCAGTCCCGGACCCTGGTCAGCACGCTGTCCGCGTCCAGGCCGGCGTCGCGCAGGTTGTCGTCGCGCGAACCATGCTCGATCACAATGTCCGGGATGCCGATGTTCAATACCGGGATCTGGACCCCGTGGGCCAGCAGCAGTTCATTGACCGCGCTGCCGGCGCCTGCGGCCACGGCGTTGTCCTCCAGCGTGACGATGACGTCATGACCGGCAGCCATGTCCAGGATCATCGCCTCGTCCAGTGGCTTGACGAAGCGCATGTTCACGACGCTGCCGCCCAGCGACTTCGCACAGGTCTCGGCGACCGGCACCATGGCGCCGAAGCCCAGCCAGGCAATGCCGTGGCCGCGGTGACGCAGCTCGGCACGGCCGATCGGCAGCGCGCTCATGGCCTTCTCGATGGCCACGCCCGGTCCCTGCCCACGCGGATAGCGGATCGCGCTCGGGCCTTCCAGCGTGTAACCGGTATAGAGCATCTGGCGACACTCGTTCTCATCGGCCGGTGCCATGATCACCATGTTCGGCAGACAGCGCATGAAGGACAGGTCGTAGGCGCCCTGGTGGGTTGCACCGTCACTGCCGACGAGGCCTGCGCGATCGATGGCAAAGACTACCGGCAGGTTCTGGATCGCAACATCATGGACGAGTTGATCGTAGCCACGCTGCAGGAAAGAGGAATAGATCGCCACGACCGGTTTCATGCCGCCGCAGGCCAGGCCTGCGGCCAGCGTCACGGCATGCTGCTCGGCGATGGCGACATCGAAGTACTGCTCCGGGAAGCGGCGTTCGAACTCCACCATGCCTGAGCCTTCGCGCATCGCCGGCGTGATGCCGACAAGGCGACCGTCCTGCTCGGCCATGTCGCACAGCCAGCTCCCGAAGATCTGCGAATACGTCGGTGACCCGGGTTTTTTCTTGTTGATGACCCCGGTGGCCGGATCGAAAGGGCCGGGTCCGTGCCAGGTAATCGGATCGAGCTCGGCAGGCTTGTAGCCCTTGCCCTTGCGGGTGACCACGTGCAGCAGCTGTGGTCCTTTCAGATCGACGACGTTGCCCAGCGTCTTGACCAGCGCATCGAGATCATGGCCGTCGACCGGTCCGATATAGTTCAGGCCCATTTCCTCGAAGATCGTGCCCGGCAGGATCATGCCCTTGGCGAAGGCCTCGGAGCGGCGCGCCAGTTCCCACACCGTGGGAATCAGCTCGAGCACCTTCTTGCTGCCTTCACGCACATTCGTATACAGCTTGCCGGAGAGCAGGCGGGCGAGGTAATTGGACATCGCGCCGACGTTCTCGGAAATCGACATGTCGTTGTCGTTGAGGATCACCAGCAGGTTCACATGCAGGCTGCCGGCATGGTTGAGTGCCTCGAACGCCATGCCCGCGCTCAGGGCGCCGTCGCCAATCACCGCGGCGACGTGATGATCCTGGCCGAGTTTCTGCGCGGCGATGGCATAGCCCAGTGCGGCACTGATCGAGGTGCTGGAGTGGCCCACGCCGAAAGTGTCGTAGGGGCTCTCGGCCATCTTCGGGAACGGCGCAAGTCCGCCGTGGCGCTTGATCGTCGGCAGTTCGCGCCGCCGCCCGGTCAGCACCTTGTGCGGATAGGCCTGGTGACCGACATCCCAGACCAGCTTGTCGCGCGGGGTATCAAGAACATAGTGCAGCGCACAGGTCAGTTCGACCGTGCCCAGGCCGGCAGCGAAATGCCCGCCCTTGGCGCTGACCGTGTGAATCAGGAACTGGCGCAACTCGTCGGCGACCTGGTGGAGCTGCCCGGCGTCGAGACGGCGCAGATCCTCGGGACTCTCGATGGTCGACAGCAGAGGATAGGAATCGACTTCACTCATGCCTTGTCACCCGGCGGCCATGGCCGCACGCAGCCTTGCCAATATGGAAGTGTCAACATTATGGGACACTCTCGAGTCTGACGCCAACATGACATGCATATTGCGCTGCAGCACAGGCTCGCTGGCGTTGCGCGGCCAGGCGTAAGCGCCATCGCCTGCAAAGGCTCAATGCCGCCGCTCTATGATAAAACGCGCCAGCGCCTCAAGCCCGGCGGCCGGACTGCCCAGCGGCGAAAGCGCGGCCAGCGCCTCGTCGAGCAGGCGCGAGGCCTCACGGCGTGCGCCCTCGATCCCCAGCAGTGCGGGATAAGTGGCCTTTTGCAGGCGCGCGTCGGCGCCCACGCGCTTGCCGATGGCGGTCTCGTCCCCGTCCACATCGAGAATGTCATCGCGCACCTGGAAAGCAAGGCCGATGCGATCGGCATAGGTGGCCAGCGCAGTGGCCTGCGCCTCAGGCGCTTCGGCAAGATCGGCCATCATCAGCACGCAGGCCTGGATCAGCGCGCCGGTCTTGCGCCGGTGCACGGCTGCAAGTTCATCGATGGACAGCGAGCGCTCTTCGGCCGCCAGATCCATCGCCTGACCGCCGGCCATGCCATCGATGCCGCTGGCAGCGGCCAGGCGGCGCACCATCGCCAGGCGCAGATGCGCCGCGGTGGTCAGCTGTTCATCATTCGAGAGCACTTCGAAGGCCAGCACCTGCAGCGCATCGCCGGCGAGGATGGCCGTCGCCTCATCGAAGGCGCGATGACAGGTGGCCCGACCGCGCCGCAGATCATCGTCATCCATCGCCGGCAGGTCATCGTGAATGAGCGAATAGGCATGGATCATCTCGACCGCGCAGGCCGGCGCATCAAGCCGTGCGATGTCCAGGCCCAGCGCCTCGCCGGTGAGATAACACAGCACCGGGCGGATACGCTTGCCCGGACCCAGCACGCTGTAGCGCATGGCCTCGAGCAGGCGCTCGGGACGGCCATGGCGCGCGGCCAGGCAATGCGTGAGGGCTGCATCCACCCGCTGCTTCAGCGTGGCGATTCGGCTGGCAATGTCCACCGGCTGCGATCAGTCGTCGGCTTCGAAGGCCACCGGGCGGGCCGCGTCACCGCTGCCGCTCAGGATCTCGACCTTCTGCTCCGCCTGGCGCAGCGCCTGTTGGCACTCCCGGGTCAGGCGCACCCCCGTTTCGAAGGCCTCCAACGCCTGTTCCAGCGGCAGCTCGCCGCCTTCGAGGCGCTCCACCAGTGCCTCCAGTGCTTTCAGGGATTGCTCGAAATCCACCGGTGTGGCGTCGTCGCCCCCGGTTTCCGGGCTGTCTTTCGGCGTGGTTTTCCGCGGCATCCGGCCTGCTCCAGGTGGCTTGGGTCGCGCTGGGCACAGGCGTGCAGCAGCGTTCGCTAAGCTACACACGGCGCGCAGGGCGGTCAACGCGGCGATCCCGACGACAGTTCAGGCCGCCAGCGGTTGACAAGCCCGCCAGAGCGGTCTAATTTCAACGGCTTAGACTGAGTCTAAACTTTCCGATCGGAAGAGCTTCTTCCGCTTCGGGCATCGCAAATCCAAAAGGCAAGGAGCAAGCAGCATGGAACTCAAGGGCAGCAAGACCGAGAACAACCTCAAGGAGGCGTTCGCCGGTGAATCCCAGGCCAATCGCCGTTACCTGTATTTCGCATCGAAGGCCGATGTCGAGGGCTACAACGACGTCGCCGCGGTGTTCCGCTCAACCGCAGAGGGCGAGACCGGTCATGCACACGGCCAACTCGAGTACCTCGAAGCTGTCGGTGACCC
>JAFIFN010000252.1 GCA_020832005.1 Gammaproteobacteria bacterium
ACATGGGCACTTTCACCGCGAACGCAGCCAGCAAGGCAAAGAAAATCAGCGTCTGCTCAGTCAGGCTCAAGGGCAACCGGTGGAAATCCAGGATGGCGTAACTGCCGGACTGCGCATACAGGTAGAGCAGCGACACCAGCATGAACACGCTGCCGAGAAACGTGTACAGGAAAAACTTTACGGTCGCGTAGACACGCCGCTTGCCGCCCCAGATCCCGATGATCAGGAACATCGGAATCAGCATCGCCTCCCAGAAGACGTAAAACAGCAGACCGTCGAGTGCGCTGAACACACCGATCATCAGCCCCTCGAGAATCAGGAAGGCCGCAAAATACTGCGCCGGTCTTTCCTTGATGACCTGCCAGCCGGCCAGCACGATCAGGGGCGTGATGAAGGTGGTTAAAAGCACCAGCGGCATGGACAGCCCGTCCACGCCGAGGTAGTACTCGACATTGAAGCGCTCGATCCAGGGCAGCCGCTCGACGAACTGCATGGCATCCGTGCCGCGTTCAAACCCCACCCACAGCGGCACGCTGACCAGAAACACCACGACCGACACCGCCAGCGCCAGCCAACGATCCAGCCGCAGCTCGCCACCACCCGGTTTCAGGGCATCCAGGGCCAGCACCGCCAGGCCACCGAAGATCGGCAGCCAGACCAGTACGCTGAGCAGTGGGAAGTTTTCAGCCATGACTCGACAGCCCTGCTTGTTGTTCGTATTCGCGCTGCATTCCGAATCAGCCGCGCGTCAGCAGCCACGCCAGAATGAGGCAAAGGCCGATGACCATTGTGAACGCATAGTGATACAGATAGCCCGTCTGCACGCGGCGGACCAGACCCGACAGCCAGCCCACGGCACGGGCACTCCCGTTGACCAGTACGCCGTCGATGATGCCCTGGTCGCCTCCACGCCAAAGGGCGCCACCAAAGAACCGCGAGCCTCTCGCGAGCACCTGCTCGTTGAACGCATCGAAATAGTACTTGTGTTGGAGTACCGAGTACGTCCGATGAAACCGCTCCTGCAGTGCTGCCGGGATATCCGGACGTTTGATATACAGAAACCAGGCGGTGAGCGCGCCTGCGAAGGCCAGATACAAGGCTGGCGTGGCAAAGCCGTGGACAACGAACCCCGCCGGCGAGGTGAACTTCTCACCAACCACCGCCAAGGTGTCATTGGCGGGGAGGACAAAAATCGACTCAGCAAACGCGCCGCCGAAAAGCAGCGGCTGGATCGTCAGCCAGCCGATCGCCACCGATGGGATGGCCAGCAGGATCAGCGGCACCGTCACGACCCGTGGCGACTCGTGCAGGTGTTCGCGAGTGTGGCGATCGAAGCGTTCTTCGCCATGGAACACCATGAACAGCAGCCGGAAGCTGTACAGCGCCGTGATGAAGACGCCAATCAGCACACACCAGTAGGCGTAGGTCGAGCCCGCAATGTTTGCCGCATGCACCGCCTCGATCAGGGCATCCTTGGAAAAATATCCTGAGAACCCGGGGAATCCGACCAGCGCCAGGGTACCGATCACCACGGTCGCATAGGTCAGCGGCATGTAGCGCCGCAGCCCGCCCATCTGGCGCATGTCCTGTACGTGGTGCATGCCGATGATCACCGAACCGGCGGCAAGAAACAGCAGCGCCTTGAAGAACGCATGGGTCATCAGGTGGAACATGCCGGCGGCATAGGCCGACACCCCGAGCGCCACGGTCATATAGCCAAGCTGCGACAGTGTCGAGTAGGCGACGACGCGCTTGATGTCGTTCTGTACCAGCCCGAGCAGCCCCATGAAAAACGCTGTGGTGGCGCCGATCACCAGCACGAAGGACAACGCGGCGGTGGAATATTCGAACAGCGGCGACATGCGCGCCACCATGAAGATCCCGGCGGTGACCATGGTGGCGGCATGGATCAGCGCCGAAATCGGTGTCGGCCCCTCCATCGAGTCGGGCAGCCAGACATGCAGCGGCACCTGCGCGGACTTACCCATCGCGCCGATGAACAGCAGAATGCAGGCCAGTGTCAGCGCCGACCACTGCGCATCCCCCCAGATGTTCACTGTGGTGGCCTGGATCTCTTCGGCCTGGGCGAACACGGTGACGTAATCGAGCGACCCCGCGTAGTACAACAGCGCACCGATCCCGAGCAGGAACCCGAAGTCCCCTACCCGGTTGACGATGAACGCCTTCATGTTGGCGAAGATGGCCGTGGGCTTGCGATACCAGAAGCCGATCAGCAGGTAGGACACCAGGCCCACCGCTTCCCAGCCGAAAAACAGTTGCAGGAAATTGTTCGACATCACCAGCATGAGCATGGCGAAGGTGAACAGCGAAATGTAGCTGAAGAAACGCTGGTAACCGGGGTCATCACGCATGTAACCGATGGTGTAGATATGCACCATCAAGGAGACGAACGTCACCACCACCATCATCAGTGCCGACAGCGGATCGATCAGGAATCCGATCTCCATCGACAGGTTTCCGGTCACCGCCCAGATGTATACGGCCTGGTTGAAGACCTCCGCGCCATCGATAAAAACATCCTTGGCGACGACCAGCGAGAGCACGAAAGCGACAGCCACACCGAGAATGGTGACCCAGTGTGCCCCCGCCCGGCCGATCTGCCGACCGAGGAACCCAGCGACGACTGCCGCCACCAGCGGCGCGAGGACGATCGTTAGATAGATGTTTTCCACCGCACTCAGCCCTTCATCGTGTCGAGATCGTCGACGTTGATACTGCGTCGACTACGGAACAGCACGACGAGTATCGCCAGACCGATCGCGGCCTCGGCGGCGGCGACGGTCAGAATGAAGAACACGAACACCTGACCGACGACATCGTCGAGCATGCGCGAGAAGGCAATGAAGTTGAAGTTCACGGCCAGCAGCATGAGCTCGATACACATCAGCAGGATGATGACGTTCTTCCGGTTCAGGAAGATGCCCGTGACCGCCAGTGCGAACAGCGCGGCAGCGAGCAGAAGATAGTAGGAAACAGGTACCACGGCAGCCTCTGCGGGTTATTCCT
>JAFIFN010000047.1 GCA_020832005.1 Gammaproteobacteria bacterium
GCTGCTGACCCTGTACACGCTGGCCCTGACCGCGTTCAACGTGCCCTATCTTGCGATGCCCGCCGAGATGACCGACGACTACCACGAGCGCTCGCGGATCATGTCCTTCCGGGCGTTCTTCCTGATCAGCGGATCGTTCATGGGAACCGCAGGCTCAGGGCTGCTCCTGACGATGTGGGGCCGCGATGCGGATGCCTACGCGCGCGTCGGCTGGGTACTAGGCGCGGTGGCGATGATCGCCATGCTCGTGTGTGTCTTCAGCACCGGCAAGGCGCGTTTCACGACGTATCGCCGCGCCACCATTCCGCGCATGAACCAGCTGCGGATTGCGCTGCTGAATCGGCCATTCCACGTGCTCGCAGGTGTGAAGGCCCTGCAGTTCCTGCAGCTGGCCTCCAGCACGACGGCCACCCTGTTTTTCTTCCTCGCCGTCTACGGCCGCGCCGAGGAGCTGCTCTTTCCCTTCGGTGCCTCGGTGGTGGTGGGCTCGATCCTGGGGCTTCGCGCCTGGCTGGCGGTGTCGCTTCGCATCGGCAAGCGCCAGATGTTCATGCTCGCGCTGGTATTCATGACCCTGGGTGTCGCGTCCTGGCTGCTTGCCGCGGCAAGCGATCCGCTGTGGATGCTGATCGCCCGCGGCGCATTCCTCGGGCTGTCCTCGGGCGGCATCGTCATGTGCAGCCAGTCGATGATCACGGACGTCATCGACTACGACCGCCGGCTGTCCGGCATGAATCGCGAAGGCATATTCAGTGCCACGTTCAGCTTCATCGAGAAAACCACCTACGCGATCGGCCCGCTGATCGTGGGCACACTGCTGTCACTGTACGGCTACGATGCGAGCATCCCCAGGGGCCAGCCCCAGCCGGACTCGGCGATGTTCGCGATCATCGTCGGTCAGGTCTTCATCCCGGTGGCCTGCTGCATCGGCCAGTTCCTGCTGCTGTTTCTCTACCGCCTCGATGAGACGACACTCAAGGCCACCCAGGTCCATGCGCTCGGAGAGCAGCCGGCGCCTGAGCGCGGGAAGTAAACGCGATTGCTGTAGCATGACCAGTCGCAGACAGCACAGACAGGAGAATCGGCAATGACAGGCTTGAGACAAACCGGCAGGGCGGGGCTTGAATTCCTCGGTTCCCTGCAGCATTTTTCCAGCGGTCAGCTGCGACCGGTGGCCAGCCGTGATTTCTATGCCGACCCCGACATGGAAGCGCTGGGCGACGCGCCGCTGGGTGATCGGTCGCGCGGCGAGCTTGAAGCCATCCTGGGGCGCGCCAAAGCCACGGCGGCGAAGTCCCAGGCCTTCCGCTTCGAGCGTTTCTACCAGCGCCTGGTCGCCGAGGACGTCTACAACCGTGGCATCCCGGCAGCGGAGGAACTGCGTCCGAGCCTGAAGGCGATGGCCGAAACGCCCGTCGACATGTCGCAGGCCGGCTCGCTGACGCTGGATCCGTCGCTTGAGCAAGACGATTACTACGAGGGCGTCGAGTGGCACCTGATGCCCGGCGGTTGGGACGGATACGACCTGGCCGGCCCGATGTTCATGCTCGGTGTCGGGCCGATGATCTTTTCCCGCGGCGGTTATGCCGCAGTCGAGGTCGACGCCGACATCTCCCAGCAGCGCATGCAGGTGCTCGGCGAGCTGCCACGCCGCGACTACAGGCGCGTGTACGAAGCGGGCTGCGGCGGGGTGCCCACCATCATCGCCATCCGCAAGAGCTTCCCGGAAGCCGAGATCGTCGCCTCGGATCTGTCGACGCACATGCTCAAGGCCGGTCATCGGGTGGCCGGCATGCTCAAGCTCAATGTTCATCTGAAGCAGGAAGACTGCCGGCGAACCAGTGAGCCGGACAACCATTACGACGCGGTGGTCTCGTATGCCGTGTTCCACGAAATGGACGATCAGGCGGCGCTGGCGTGCCTGCGCGAGATGTTCCGCATCATGGCACCCGGCGGAGACATCGTTATTTCCGACCCGGGCCCTGTCCGCGCATGCACACCCTTCCAGGCCGTGCTCTACGACTGGGAAACCGAGCACAGGGAGGAGCCCTGGTTCACCGCCTCGGTGCTGCGCAGCCTGCCGCAGATGATGCGCGAGATCGGCTACGTCGACGTCCAGGAATACCCGCTGGAGCAAGGACCGTATCCCTGGATCACCCGCGGCAGCAAGCCCGTCTGAGGAACGCTGGCCATGGAAATGAACCGCAAGCACAAGCCCTACCTGCAACCCGGGGACATCGATCAGCTCGCCAGACAGCACGTGGAACTGATGGCCGAAGTCTGGATTCTTCGTGATCGAGTGCGGCTGCTGGAATCCGTATTGCAGGGGGCCGGCCTGCTGAAACCCGACCAGCTGGACACCATGGTGCCGGATGCCGAGCTCAAAGCCGCCCTGCAGGCCGAACGTGACGCCTTCGTCGCCCGCATCGTCGGGATCGACCCCGAGGAACGAACAGTCGATGCCCTGCGCCAGCGCGCCGTCCCTCCCCAAAACGATCAGGAGCACAGCAATTGAAAACCATTCTCTACGCCATGACGGTCGGCTCGTTCGGCCTGTTCGCCTTGCTCCCCACCGTGGCCGCGGAGGAGACCAGCCCTGCGCCTCCGACCCCCGAACTGAAGACCGACCGCGATGCCGCCGTGTGCGATACGCTATGGGAGATGGAGCAGCACATCTACGAGGGCCGATCCCGCGGCGATGGCAGCTACTATCTGTCTGTGACCTCCCCGGCCTACCTCGGCTGGCCACCGCAGTTCAGGGAGCCTGCCGACTATGAAACGCTGCGCGCCGGCATCCTGCGCGGCGGGATGGCTGCGGGAGAACACATCGACCTGACCCTGCGCGGCTGTTCGGTCGACGACGACGTCGCCGTCATCTTCTACTCGACGCACCGCACGCGTGCGGCCGGCGGCGCGCCTGCTGACGATCGCTTCGAAACCATCCACATCTACCGGGAACGCGACGGAAAGTGGCTGATGATCGGCGCCATGGCGCGCCCTGAGCCCGAGCGGCCCTAAGGCCGGGTCGAGGTCAAGGTCGAGGTCGCGGTCGCCGGAGCTTCAGCGCCTGGCGTCAACTGCCATGATTGCGCGTGCCTTGCGAGCCATCGCGTCGGCTGACCAGCCGTCTTCGAACTCGACACGCTCGACCCGGGCAAGACAGTCAGCCGCGCGATCCATTGCGCCGGCTGTCGGATCGCCGGCGATCTCCAGGAGCACCACAGGGGCCTGCACCAGCGGCAGTCGCATCGCCAGTTGATGCAGGAAAACTGCCCGATACGCATCGCCGTAGCGTGGCCCGGACTTGAGCAGATCGATCAGCAGCACATGCAGCACGTCGGCAGGCAGTGCGCCGATGCCAAGATTATGTGCCGCATCCTTGCGGAAATGCGGAAAGAACCAGGCCTGGTCACGAAGCCACTGCAGCGCCTGGAACACCTGCGTGCCCCACGCATCGGGCGGCATGGGCGGCGCATAGGCGCGCAGGTATTCGTCGCGCTCGGCATCATCAAGCCATAGCAGCCCTTCCAGCACGAGGCCCGACACGCGCTCGGGCGCGCGAATGGCCATCTCGATGGCGATGTGCGCACCGGTGTGGTGTCCGTAGAGCACGGCGCAGTTCACACCAGCCTCATCCATCATCCTGAGTTGTGCATCCGCGTATTCCGCCAGACCGGGCTGCTCGACAGCGAGTCCCGCGGAGTCGCCGTAGCCGGGAGTGTCGGGCGCGATGGCTCGACACTCGCGCCCCAGGGCGAGAACAAGTCCCTGCAGGCTCGCCGAAGAGGCGGGCGAGGCGTGCATCAGCCACATGGTTCGCGGCCCAGCGCCTGCGCAGCGATAATGCATCAAGCCTTCGCGCAGGCGCAGGAAGCCTCGATCCACCGGGATGTCGGTCGCGGGCTTGCGACCGGCCGCCTCGCTCACTGCGCGCATTCCCCGCCATCGGGCGTCAGCACCGCACCCGTGAGGTAGCTCGACTCTTCGCTCAGCAGCCAGCAAACCGTGGCGGCGAGCTCGCGCATGCTGCCGGGGCGCTTCATGGGTACCTCGGCCAGACGCGATTCCAGCACCTCGGGGTGTTCGCGGCTGGCCTGCTCGTAGCGCTCGGTGGCGATCAGCCCCGGCGCCACGACATTCACGCGAATCCCGGCGGTTGCATACTCCAGGGCCGCCGCGCGCGACAGCCCGATCACGCCGGCCTTGGAAGCGCAGTAATCCTGCAGGCCCGCGAATCCGCGTGTCCCGCCGATGGAGCTGTTGTTCACAATGGCGCCGCCGCCGTGGGCAAGCATCAGCTTCAGCTCGTGCTGCAGACAGCGGAACATGGAGACCAGGTTGATCTCCAGGGTCTCGACGAAGCGCGCCTCGGGGGTTTCGTGGGTGGGCGAGGCACCCAGTGTCTGCCCCACGTTGTTGAACGCACCGTCGAGTCGTCCGAATCGCTCGCCGATGTCGGCGAACATCGCCGCAAGCGCGGTGGCATCGCGCACGTCCACCGGGGTCGCCTCGGCCGAGCCGCCGCCAGCGGCGATTTCCTCAACCAGCGTGGCGCAGGCCTCGGCTCGCCGCGCCGCCACCAGCACGTGGGCGCCCCGCTCGGCCAGCACCTGTGCGCAGACCCGCCCCATGCCGCTGGAGGCGCCCATCACCAGCACGACCTTGTCCTGGAAGCCGCTCACCGGGTCTGGCGCCGCAAGTCTGTGGACGACCCATCCGCGTCTTCGCGGCCCGCCATCAGCGCACCGGGATTGATCGCGCCCGAGGGGTCAAGCTCTCCCTTGATGGCGTCGAACAGCGCCAGTGCCGCCGGATCGCGCCCGCGGCTCCAGGGATAGCTGCGGCCGATCTGCAGATGCGCCGCGCCATGCGCGTAGAACAGCTCGACGAGTTCCTGGCGCAGCTGCTCGACCAGCGCACGCGCTGCCGGTGCTGCGGGCGCCTCGGTCCAGCGCGCGAGCATTTCCGGCGGCGTCGATCGCCGGTGCAACTCGGGCCAGCTGTCGCGCCAGTAGATCACCGGCTCGTAGAGAAAGCCGCTGCGCCCGCAGGTGGCGTAGACCAGAAACACCAGCACGTCGTGCGCCGCCAGCGACTCGCGTCGCCCGCCCTGCCAGGCCGAGAACGCCTCGTGCAGCCCGGCCACGCGCGAGTGCGGCACGATGGCGTGCAGCGGCAACAGCCGCCGGCCCTCCGGCCCCAGCAGCATTGGATCGGGAAACGGCATGGCGCGGGTCACCGCCGCCATGGTGTTCGGGATCTCCAGGCCCAGCGGTCCGATGACCGCCCGCAGGTCGTCCAGGGCCAGGCGCAGCCGCCGGGCGTCCGGCGCCTCGGTCAGGAAGCTCGCGGTGTAGCGGGCCGTGCCCAGGAACTTCCGCCCGTGGCGGGCGATGCGGACCATCTGGCGCAATGCCCGCCAGGCATTGCCCTGCGCCCGCCCGGCCGCCATAAGTGCGCTGATGCCATCGGCCAGTGTCTGCTCGCCGGTCATCAGTTGCACCAGCGCAGCCTCGGCACCGAAAATCTCGGTGGCAAGACCCTGGCGGCTCACTTCCGATATCGCGCGGCGCAGGCCATCGAAATCCGCGAAGGCGAACGACAGCCCGTCACCGCAGGCGGGCCGCGGTTCCAGCTGCAGCGCGATCGCGGTCTTGATCCCCAGCGCCCCGGCATCGCCGGTGAACAGTCCGGTGAAGTCGGGACCGTAGGGCCGGAAAAACGGCACATGCCCCGGCTGGCCGTCGCTGCCGGTGCGCAGCACGCGTCCGTCGCCCAGCACCACCTCGAAGCCCAGTGCCGCCCCCGCCGAAGAGCCGTTGCGCGCCGAACCGAACGTCACGGCGCCCTGCGACATCGCACCGCCGACGGTCGCCACCTTTCCCGACATCGGCCCCCAGAACACGCTGCGCAAACCGTGCGGTGCAAGTGCCGCATCCAGCGCCGCCCAGGTGCAGCCGGGCTCAACCACCGCGTACAGATCCTCGGCAGCGATATGCAGGACGCGGTCGAGCCGCGAGAGATCGAGCACGATCGCCTCGCCGCTGCCTGCCAGGTACGCATCGGTATAGGACATGCCGCCGCCACGGGCGTAGATGCCGAGACCCTGCCGGGCCGCCGTGGCGACCACCGCACTGACCTCGTCGCGACTGGCCGGGCGCAGCACCGCGATCGCTTGTTCGCCGCTGCGATAGACGTCCTGCGAGTACAGGCCAAGCGTTTCGGCGTCATCCAGCACGCCGTCAGCAGCCACGCAGGCGCGCAGGCCACTGAGCACGTTACTCATGCGGCCACCGGCTTCTCGCACTGCGTGCACCACAGGAAGGTCGGCGTGGGGCCACTGTGGGTGATGCGAAACCCCTGGGACTCAAGCAGCGCGGTCAAATCGGTGGCGACGAAGGCAGGCGAATAGGGCTCGCAGTTGTGATTGGCATCGAAGTCCAGCCAGACCCGGTTGGGCGCCGGAAAGGCCCGACCGTTCGGCGCATCCACAATGGTGAACGTCCCGCCCGGGCGCAGCACCCTGAAGGCCTCGGCCACGATCTGCGCAAACAGGTGCTCGGGCACTTCGTGGAACAGGATGTAGGCAAGCACCGAATCGAACTCACCGTCTTCGAAGCCGGTGTCCTCGGCTAGTCCCTGTTTGAAGTGCACATCGATGCCCAGGTTCACTGCGCGGAGATGCGCATAGCGCAGCAGCGGCAGCGCCACGTCCAGTCCCCACACTTGCGCCTGGGGAAAGCGCGTCTTCAGCGCCGTGGTGGCCTGGCCGATGGAGCAGCCGACATCGAGGATTTTCTGAACGCGGCCGTCGGCAGGCTCGGCCACACGTGAGGCCACATCCTCGTGGAGTTCGTCCTGATCGTTGTCGCCCTGGTAGAAGACCTGCGTGCCGTAGTGAAAGACATGCCCCGCGACGGTCCGGTCGCCCACGTAGCCGCCTGGCTGCAGATGGATATCCAGGCAGGCGTACTCGGGTGTTTCGAACGACGGATCGTAATGCAGACGCCCCGGCACCTCGCGCTCGGCGTCCTGGAGCGCGCGCTCATGCTGCGCTTCGTCGGCGAGCAGGGTCGTGCGCACTTTCTGCCAGGTGCGCAACTGCTGGCTGCGCATCAGCCGCTTCCAGGCCCCGACCACCGGCAGGGGTGAGGTCACCTCCAGCAGCTTGGGCAGCGGCGCCGTTCGCCCACCGTCGGGCAGGCCCGCCTCGGCCACGGCGGCTTCTATCTTCGTCGCTGCGGCCGGAAAAAGTTCACGGATGGCGAAGTTGCGCAGACTCTCGTAGTACCCGAGGTGGCTTTCGTCCTCGAGGCAGGGCGCCCTGGGCAGCAGTCCGATCGTTCCGCGATCCATATCCCGACTCCTTAGGTTCTGTTCTCCGATCGTGCATGTGATCATCCGGGACAAGCGAACGCCAATGCAAAACACGCAGCCGTCCATCACCTGGCCGCATGGCGTTCATATCCTCAGGTGTTTTGCGGTTCAGCCCGGTCGGGCCCGCCAGCTCGTCAGGGCAGCGTGCCAGGGGGTCATGTCAGCCGGCCGCGTGAATATGCCGGATCTTGTGCTGCTGCGGCATGCGCCAGAATCGGCGCAGCTCACTGAGCAGCCCGACCGGATCGGGGCGGGCAAGATAGCGGTCCTCGAGGCGCTGGCAATAGGTGCCCGCCAGTGCGCTGGCCTGCGCATAGCGCTGACGCTCATCACCTTCAAGCGCGGCATCCAGGCTGGCAATCTCGAAGAGCAGCCGGTGCAGTGGCAGATCCTCGGCACCCTGGCGCAGCATCAGCAGCCTCGCAGTCACGAACTTGTCGACCTCGGCCTGCATCTCCAGCTCCAGCAGTGTCACCGGTCGATCGAAGCCCGCGTTCCATGTGACGTAGACGAAATGGCTGATGCCCTCGAGCACGGTCCAGAAATCCGGCAGATGGGCGGCCGTGAGCACGCTCACCGGATCCGCATCGACCAGCCGGTCGAGCACCTCGCGCTCCAGATACAGCGCGAGATCCACCGCCTCGCCATCACTGCGCAGCAGCAGCCGTTCCGGGGACGCACGCGCCACACAGCCCTGCAGCGCTGCGGCCACGGCGGCATCCGTGATCAGGAATTCCTGGACGGCATGCGGATTGGGCGCGTCGTAGATGTCCTGCAGCAGATCCTGCAGCGCGCCGAGCACCGGGTGCGCGCGCAGCTCCAGCGAGGATTCGGCCGTGCTTGCGGCAGACGCGGCCGCGTCAGTGGGCAAAATCAGTCCTCGCCGGTGCGATCGGCGTCACGCCAAGCCTGCGCAGCAGGCGCTCGGCACGCTGGCTGCCCGTGCGTACCCAGATTTCGTAGAGCCGCAGGACATCGTGATCGTCGCTGCCGCGTGTGCTGTCGCGCACCTCGTTGAGCACATCGACGATGCGCTGGAACTTCGCCGCCAGCTCGCGAAATACCGGCTGGTATACGCGACCTCGCAATGTGCCGCGCACGTTGTCCGACAGGGATCCATAGGCATTGCCACCCATGTGGATGTAGTAGTCGAGATCCACAAGGCGATGCGCGAGGCTGTCGGCGAAGAAGCCGGCAATGAACAGCGACACGTCTCCCAGGCGTTGCAGCGCGAAGTTGCGCTCATCGGCACTGGCCGCTTCTAGCGCATCATTGAGACGCAAGGCAAGCGGGCGCAGTCCCGGCCCCTCATCCGCCGCATCGAACAATGCATCCGAGCGCGCAAACAGCGTCAACAGGTTCACGACATAGTGCGTGGTGTGCTCGGCGACCTCGACCTGCTGCGAGGCCAGCGCCTCGCTGATCGATGCGTGAAAGTAGCTCTGAAGATTCTCCACCGCCAGCACGCGTGCGCCATGGTCAGTTGCTGTCATCGTCCGGGCTCCTCGGGTTGCCGCCAGGCCTGTGCATGTCGGGCATCAGGCCGCTAGTGCCAGATCAGCCTACCCTCTTTATAGCGGCTATACCGTGATGCAGAAAGCTTCCCGCCGGCCACCGGCCTGCGCTATGCTGATTTGCTCAGGCGAAATCACACTGGCACTCTTCTCCACCCTCTGCTGACAGGCGGCGGGTGTGCGCATGGGGTTCGAGTCATGCTTGCAAGACGCGATAGTCGCATCGACATGACGCGCACCATGGTGTTGCGAAGGCGCCGTCGTCGTAACGAGTGGCTGGCGCTGGTCAGCTTCCTGTTGCTGTGCTTCGCCGTCGGTGCATTCACGTTACGTTTCCCGCCAGGCACCTGGTACCAGCTCATCGAGAAGCCACCGTGGACGCCGCCTTTGTTGCTGCTCGGCTCGGTGTCGGCACTGCTGTATGTATTGATGGGCATTGCGGCGTGGCTGGTGTGGCGGCATCGTGCGCACCTGTTGCGCCTGCCGGCCCTCGGCCTGTTCGCATTGCAGCTGGTGCTCAATGCCAGCTGGTCGCTGGTGTTTTTCGGACGCCAGGAGATCGGCTGGGCACTGCTGGTGCTGGTGGCACTGTGGCTGGTGCTGGCCGCAACGGTCGCACTGTTCTTTCGTATCAGCAATCTTGCCGGATCCGTGCTCGTGCCTTATCTGGCCTGGATCAGTTTTGCACTGGCCGTGCACCTGGAGATCTGGCGGCTCAACCAACCCCTGCTCTGAGACGCATCACCACTGCTCGCGCAGGCGACTGGCGACGTCGACACTTACGTTCGGGCGTGCGCCGGCACCGTGTCCGCCAGACTCGGCGATCGAGTGGAACACGCGCTCAAAGGTACCCATCACCGGCTCGGTCACAAAGCGGCTGCGAGCGCCATACACGTGCCGATCACCATGGCGGCGCTGGCCGGTCACGTAGTACTTCAGCGGTGCGAGCAGATGCAGATCGCTGCGCGCACGCGTCATCGCCACGTACAGCAGGCGGCGTTCCTCCTCGATCATCTCAGGCACGCCGGTGGCGAACTCATTGGGGAAGTTGCCGTCGGCCACATTGAGTACGAACACCGCATCCCACTCCTGGCCCTTTGCCGAATGGACCGTGGAGAGCACAAGGAAATCCTCATCTATCAGCGGCGCCCCGGAGAGATCCGAACTGGCCTGCGGGGGATCGAGCGTCAGCTCGGAGAGAAAACGCTCGCGCGTCGGATAACGCGTGGCGATGTGCTCGAGCTGATCGAGATCGCCCGCACGCACGTGCGCGCCTGCATAAAGGCGCTCGAGCTGCGGCTCATACCAGCGCCGCGCCTGCCCGACCTGGCTGTGCCAGGCATCCAGCAATGCGGCATCCGGACGCGACAGTTCAACCAACAGGGCGGCCAGCGACAGCCAGTCCTCGCGCGCCTGGGCGGGCGCGGCAAACTGCGCCAGTGACGCCAGGCGCCAGTCATGGCTGGCCAGCCAGTCATGGGCACGCTCGGCGTTGGCCGGGCCCATGCCCGGCAGCAGCTGGGCCACACGAAACAGCGCGAGGCGATTTTTCGGGTTCTCCGCCAGACGCAGCAGCGACAGCAGGTCCTTGACGTGGGCCGCCTCGAGAAACTTCAGGCCACCATATTTCACGTACGGGATGTTGCGCCGGATCAGCTCGAGTTCCAGACCGTCACTGTGATGGCCGTTGCGAAACAGCACGGCCTGACGGCGCAGCGCCACGCCGGCCTCGCGGGCGGCCAGCACTTCGCGCACGACGTAGTCGATCTGCGCGGCGTCATCCTCGAGCGTGACGTATCGCGGCATCGCACCACCCGCACGCGCACTCCACAGGCGCTTGCCGTACTGCCGCGAGGCTTCGGCCATCAATGCGTTCGCGCTGTCGAGAATCGCCTGGGTGGAGCGATAGTTCTGCTCGAGCCGCACGATATTGGCCTGCGGCGTGTATTGCTGGGGAAAATCCAGGATGTTGTCGATGCTCGCGGCGCGGAACGCATAGATGCTCTGGGCGTCATCGCCGACCACGGTGACACCGCGACCGTCCGGACGCAGCGCCTTCACGATCCCGGCCTGCAGCCGGTTGGTATCCTGGTATTCATCCACCAGCACGTGATCAAATCGCGCGCTCACCGCGGATGCCAGCGAGGGTTCGCCCATCAGGTGATACCAGTAAAGCAGCAGGTCATCGTAGTCGAGCAGCTGGGCCTCGAGCTTGAGCGCGACATAGCGGCGAAACAGCTGCCGCAGTTCGGCCTCCCACTCGGCACAGAACGGAAAATGCCGGGTCAGCACCTCGGCCAGCGGGGCTTGCGCGTTGACGGTGCGCGAGTAGACATCCAGGCAGGTCTCCTTGCGCGGAAAACGTCGCTGCAGACGCGAGTACCCCAGTTCATGGCGCGCCACGTCGAGCAGGTCGGCAGCATCACCGCGATCGAGCACCGAGAACGACGCTTCGAGTCCGACATTGGCGGCATACTCGCGCAGCAGGCGGTTGGCGACACCGTGGAAGGTGCCAGACCAGGGCAGGCGCACGGCACTGTCGCCGCCGCGCGCCGCACGCAGGGCGTGACCGACGATTCGGCGGGCGCGATCGCCCATCTCGACGGCGGCGCGGCGCGAAAAGGTCAACAGCAGGATACGCTCGCCGGCATGACCAGCCAGCACCAGGTGGGCGACCCGGTGAGCCAGCGTACCGGTCTTGCCGGTGCCGGCACCGGCAATGATCAGCAGCGGCCCGGCGGCCACCCCGTCCGCACTGCTGTGGCCATGACACGCCGCCTCGCGCTGGGCGGCATTGAGCTGCGCGAAGGGATCAGGCTCGGGCGCCTGATCGGCTGGTTCCGGTGCTGCCAGTCGCTCGCCGTGCATGGCACCGGACTATAGCAGCAGGGACTGTACAGGCATACAGTCCCTGCCGCCGACCCGAGACCCTCATGGCGCCAGAAACTCAACGACCAGATCGGCCACCGCCGCCGGACGCTCCCAGTGCAGCATGTGGCCACAATCTTCCAGCCACATCTCCCGCAGGTCGCGGAAATGCGCCCGGCCGAAGTCGGCATCGATGAAGCGCGCACCCTCTTCGGTGTAGAAGTGCGACTCACGGGCCAGCAGGAAAAGCACCGGCGCCTCGATGGCGGCCCAGCAGGCCTGGGCCTCGGCACGGCGGTAGAGCACCGGATTGACCCAGCGATGTGCCGGATCGGTCTTGATCACGAAGCGACCCTCGCTGTCTTCGCCGGTCCAGTGCGCGGCCACGAACAGCGCCTGGCCCTCGCCCAGGTGCGGATTGCGCCGCATCAGCCGCCGGGCCAACGCCGCATGGTCCGCGTAAGTCTGGAAGGGCTGAGGGGCTTTGACGTCGTCAAGCCACTGCCGGTAGCGGTGTGGCGCCTGGTCAGGCGGAACATCTTTCAGGCCGAAGCCCTCGAGGCTGACAATGCGGCGTACACGCTCAGGCCGCGCGCCGGCATACAGTCCGGCGACATTGCCGCCCATGCTGTGACCGACAAGGTCCACGCGCTGGTCCGGATACAAGGCATCGAGCAGGGCATCGAGATCGGCGAGGTAGTCGGGGAACCAGTAGGCACCATGACCCCAGGCGCTGTCACCGAAGCCGCGCCAGTCAGGTGCCAGCAGGCGCCAGTCCTGTGGCAACTCGTCGACCAGGAACTGCCAGGTCGCACCGCAGTCACCCCAGCCATGCAGCAGAATCACGGGCCGGCCCGCCTCATCGCCCCAGCTGTGCACGCGCATGCTCAGCCCGCGGATCTCGAGATCCAGCGACTGGGGTTTTCGGCGGGGCCGGTAGGCGCCGGGTACTTCCATGGTGATCTCTAAGCATGCGGGTGGGAACGCGCGATTCTACCCATCGCCGCCAGGGACCGCAGGACACATTGCGCCATGCCACCGGGCCGGTATAGTCACAACTGCCGCCATCGCGGTTACCAAAGGATCACCGGACACATGAAAACATGAGGTTGCCACCCCACAGCCATCGCCTGGCCGGCCTTGCCGCCGGGCTGCTCGCGCTGGTATTTGTTACTGCCTGCGCGACCCGCGGCAGTGTGCCAGGCGTGGATCGCGAACTCGAAACGCTGGTGGGATTCCAGACCGGACTGTTCACCTCGGCACCCCAGGCGGCGCGCGATGAGGACTATCAGGTCGTGGAGTTTCGCGCTGCTCGAATCTGGCCCGATCGCAACGACGGCCACTGGGTCTACAGCGAGCAGCAGGTCGAAGGCACGCCTGCGCCTTACCGGCAGAGGATCCAGCGCTATTTCCGCGACGACGACGGCGTCATCAGGCTGCGCGTCTACACGCTGCCGGAGGTCGAGCACCTCGTGGGTGCATGGCGCGATCCGGGCCGGCTCGATGCCGTGCCGGTCGCCTCACTGAATGCCGAGGAAGGCTGCGACAATCTCTATCGCATGGCGCCCGACGGCAGCTTCGAGGGCAGCACCATCGAGCAGGACTGCCGCAACAACTGGCGCGGAGCCGCGTACATGCGCTCGGTGTCACGCGTCACCGCCGAAGGCTTCGTGAACTGGGACCGCGGCTTCACCGCGGCAGGCGAACATGTCTGGGGACCCACCGGCGGCGGCTACGAATTCACCAAGCTGCAGGACCTGTGACCCACGGGGTACAGCGGTCACGGCTCGTGCGCCGCGCTCATGTCATCACGCGCCGTGGCCTGGTGCATCTGCGCCATGCCGGCAGCGGCCCGCCAATAGTCCTGCTGCACGACTCGCCACGCTCGTCGCGACTGCACGAACCCCTGCTGGCGGCATTGTCCGATGGATTCAAACTGATCGCACTGGACACGCCCGGCTACGGAAACTCCACGCCCCTGGCCACGGGATCACGGCTGGAGATCGAGGATTTCGCCGACGCGCTGGCTGAGACACTCGACGCGCTGGGCCTGCCACCCTGCCCCGTCTACGGCTTTCATACCAGCTCCAAGATTGCGCTGGCGCTGGCCCATCGCCATCCATCGCGTGTCACCGGCGTGATCCTCGAGGGACTCAGCCTCCCGGCCGAGCCCACGTCCGAAGCATTCATCGAACGCTACATGAAGGTATTCACGCCCAGCACCGATGGCAGTCACCTGGTCAGCCAGTGGAGCAAGGTGCGCGACATGCACCGGTTTTTTCCATGGTTCGACCTGCGGGCAGCCACCAGAATGCCTGTCGCCCTGCCGGACCCGGCGCACCTGCATGACTACAGTCTCGACCTGTTCAGCGCCGGCGAGCACTTTCCCGACGCCTATGCCGCGGCGATGCGCTACCGCGCACTGCCGGCGATCGGCGCCTTGACGGTGCCCGCGGTGTTCTGCGCGCGTCCATCGGATGTGCTGCACCCCTTCCTGGCAGCCTTGCCGAAGCCGCTGCCCGCCGGCAGTCGTGTCGAGACCCTGCCTGATGCGCCCGAGGCCTGGATCAGCCGCCTGGGCGAACTGTTTGCAGCGTATGCCGGCGGCGCGGCGGATGACTGGGCACCTGCCGATACGCTGCGCGCCGATACCGGTGTGCTGCGAGGGTATCGCGAGCTCGCCCATGGCCAGGTCCACCTGTGGCAACACCGCGCAACCGTTGACCCCGGGGCTGGCGGCGCGCCGCTGCTGCTGCTGCACGATCTGCCTGGCGCCGCCTGTCAGCTCCAGCCGCTGTTCGCCGAGCTGGCGGCGCTGCATCGGGACATCGTGCTGCCGGCCCTGCCGGGCACCGGTGACTCCGATCCGCTCCCGCGCGGCAGCGATGCCGCGGCCTTTGCCCAGGCACTGATCGGTCTGGCTGATTCACTGGGTATCGGCGCCTTCGAGGTCTATGCCCAGGCCGGCAGCGCGGGCCTGGCCCTGCGCCTGGCGCAGGATTTCCCACAGCGGATCCGGCGCGTCACGCTGGACGGTCTGCCGTGGTTTGACGCAGCCCGGCGCGGCCGCGTGCTGAGCCATATTGCACCGGAGATTGCGCCGCGAAGCGATGGCACGCATCTGCTCACCCTGTGGCACCTGCTGCGCGACCAGCAGATGGCCTGGCCCTGGTACGACAGCTCCGCCGGGGCCATCCGCGGTATCACGCCGGCGGTGTCGGCTGGCGAACTCCAGGCGACGCTGCTGGCCGTGCTCAAGCAACTGGCGCACTACGGCGAGGCTGCGCGGGCCGCCTTCGCCGAGGACACTGCAGCCGCGCTTGCAAGCCTGCGCACGCCCGTCGTGCTGCTGGAAGACCGCCAGGACCTGCGCTGCCGCTTCGCCGCCGAAGCGGCGCGAGGCTGTCAAAGCGCGCAGCTGCGTCCACGCCCCGACGATGCACAGGGCCTGGCGGAACTGCTGAACATGCCGATGAGTCAAGGAGAACAATGATCATGAAGTCTCGTCTCACATTGCTTGCCGCGATGCTTGTCCTCGCTTCTTCACAACTCAGTGCCCAGGCGGTGGATCTGAGCGACACGCGCCAGTTGCTGGATGCCTACGTCAAGACCGTTGGCGACACCAGCGGCGAGGAAGTGGTGCTCTACGCACAGAGCACGGTGTTCGCTTTCATGCCGGGCCAGCGCGGTCAGCCAATACTTGGCATGGAGATCGTCGGGGTGAAGCGCTACGAGCGCATCGAGGGTGGCTGGCAGCGCGTGCAGCGCGAGATCGCCTTCTACACCGACCTGGAGACCGGCGAGATCCTGACTCACTGGGAAAATCCGTGGCTACAGCGCGAAGTCCGCGTCCTGCCCGTGCTCAACGACCCGGTGAACCGGCGTCACGTCATCGACGAACAGGGTGGCGGCTGGGGCATCAGCTACATGGAAGCCGGCGACGACATCATCTTTCATCGCGAAGTGCCGCTGCGCTATCGCAACCCGCTGCCATTCGCCGACTACCCACTGCACTCGCGCGGAGACTGGTACGAGGCGATGGAACTGTTCAACAACTTCGTGCGCCGCTCGGACCTGGAAGATCCGAACCTGACCTCGGCACCGTCAACCGGGTCATGGAGTCGCATCGGACCGTGGCTGCCGTGGATGGAATTGGGTAATCGTGAAGGCTGGCTGGTCTATCATGGTCGCGCGGTCAAGGTCGCGGGTGTTGAGGATCTGCCGGCACATGTGCTCGAGGCGATCCGCCGCGATTATCCGAAGTACCTGCGCGCACCCGAGGCCTGGTCCGAACCCTCCGAGACCAGCTGGACCTTCTTCAAGAAAGTGCTCGACGGCGACATCGACCCGGACAACATGCAGGATCACTGATATGCGCAGACTGTTATCGCTGCTCACCGCGGCAACCCTCATCGCCGGCTGCGGCCAGGCCCCCGACAGTGACGCAGCTGTTGGTCCGCAACGCTTCAACGTCGGCGGCTTCATGTTCAGTGGCTCCTCGGATGAGCAGCACTGGCGGCGCTTCGAGCGCAATGTCCGCGAACAGGCCGGCGATACGCTGGAGCCGGTCATGCTGGTGCGCGGGGAAGCCGGGCCCGAGGAGACGATGCTCTCTGAACTGCGCCGCGGCCGGCGCATCCAGGTCGGCGGCGGATCTTTCCAGGGGCTGGCGACGATCGTGCCGGAGATTGCGGTGATCTCCGCGCCGTTCCTGTTCGACTCGATCGAGGAAGTCGACTTCGTCATGGACGAATACCTCTTCGAACCCTATGCAGAGATGTTCGCAGCCCAGGGGCTGGTGGTGCTTCAGTACACCGACATCGGCTGGGTGAACATCTACGCGCAAAAGCCCATCCTCGAACCCGAGGACGCACGCGGCTATCCGCTGCGCGCCGCCTCCTCGCTGGCCGCACTGCATTTCACCGAGAGCATCGGCGCGGATTCCAAGACCCTGCCATTCACCGATATCGTGCCCTCACTGCAGACCGGACTGATCCGCGGGGGCTCGACCTCGGTCACGATGTACACCTATGGCGGCATCATGTCCGAGGCCCGCCACCTGTCGATGAGCCGGCACAGCTACGACAAGGGATTCATGCTGGCCAACGCGCGCTGGTTCGCTACGCTGACGCCGCAAGAGCAGGAAGTCCTGCGCACAGCCTTCGGCGGCCATGAGGTCGTGCGCGAGGTCACCCGACGCATGGTCGAAGAGACGCTGGCCGCGTTGCCTGCGCAGGGCATCGAGGTCCACGAGTGGACCGACGAACAGCGGGCCCGCTGGGTCGAGCGGGGCTGGTCCCAGCATGGACAGCTGATCCGGCGAATCGGCGGTCGGGCCCAGGAGATCTATGACCTCGTGCTGGAAGGCAAGCAGGAGTTCCAGCGGCGCGAAGCCGCCGCCGACGCTGCGTGAGCACAGGGGCGCAACCGTGCCGGGGAGGGGGCCGCCACCTTGACGCTTGAAATCGCCCTGGTCCTGACCATTCTGCTGGTCGCGCTGGTGCTGTTTATCAGCGAGCGGCTGCGCATGGACCTGGTCGCACTGCTGGTGCTCTCCACGCTGGCGCTCACGGGGTTAGTCGATCCGGCCGGCGCCATCGCCGGATTCAGCAACCCGGCAGTGATCGCCGTCTGGGCGATGTTCATCTTGAGCGAAGGACTCACCCGCACCGGGATCGCCAATATTCTCGGCCGCTACCTGCTGCGCCTTGCCGGACCCAACGAGCTGCGCATGATCGTCGTGATCATGCTCACCGGCGGCGGCCTGTCGGCATTCATGAACAACATCGGTGTGGCGGCGCTGATGCTGCCCGTGGTGATGGACCTGGCGCGACGCACGCGCATTCCGCCCTCGCGCCTGCTGATGCCGATGGCGTTCTCGACACTGCTCGGCGGCCTGACCACGCAGGTCGGCACACCGCCCAACCTGCTGGTCAGCGGCGCGCTGCAGGATGCCGGGTTCGAACCTTTCGGACTATTTGATTTCACGCCGGTCGGCGGTGTCGCGCTGCTGGCCGGCACGCTGTTCATTGCACTGGTCGGGCGCGCCCTGCTGCCCCGGATCAAGCCGGAGCAGGACAGCCGTCGCCGCAGCCAGCGCAATCTGCGCACCCAGTACGGTCTGCAGGCGCGCACTTTCAATATCCAGATTCCGAAGGACTCGGTGCTGATCGGCCGCACGCTGGGCCAGAGCCGTATCGGCTCGGCCACGGGCCTGATCGTGCTGGCACTGGTGCGTGGCGGGCGCACCGAGACGCTGCCCAGCCGCCAGACCGTGCTGCGCGCAGGCGACAGGCTGCTGGTGCAGGGGCGGCTGGATCGCTTCAACGACTTCCGGCGCTGGTCGGAACTGGTCATCGAACGCGAAGCCCCGGTGCTGCAGGCGCTGATGTCCGAGCAGGTGGAGCTGCTGGAGGTCACGGTCGCCGAGGGCTCGTCGCTGGCCTCGGAGCTGCTGCATCACTACGAATTCAGACGGCGCTACAACGCCAATGTGCTGGCGATCCGGCGACGCGACCTGGTCCGCCGCGTCAATCTCTCCTATGTGCCGCTGCGCGCCGGTGACGTGCTGTTGATCCAGTGCGCGACGGAGACCGTGCAGAGCCTGCGCAACTCACCCGACTTCGCCGAGCCGCGCGAGGTCTCCGAAGACGAGCTGCGCGAAGTCTATCGCCTGCAGGAGCGCGTGTTCGTCGCGCGCGTGCCGCAGGACTCGCAACTGGCCGGCGATACGCTCTCGCGCAGCCGTCTTGGCGATGCATTCGACTTCCGCATGCTCGCGCTGTTTCGCGAGGGCGAGCTTGTGATCATGCCCGATCCTGACCAGGCACTGCGTGGCGGCGATCTGGTGCTCATCCAGGGTCGTCCGGACGATGTCGAGGTGCTGCGCGGACTCCAGGAACTCAACGCCGAGGAGACCAACGTCCCGGTGATCGGCGAATTCCAGTCCGATCGCCTGGCGATGATGGAGGCCACGCTGGACCCGCGCTCCACGCTGGTGGGCAAGCCGGTCCAGGATACGAACTTCCGTGACCGCTACGGCCTGGAGCTGGTCGGCATCTGGCGCAACGGCAACGTGATCCGCTCCAATCTCGACCAGCTCAAGCTCACGCTGGGCGACGCGCTGTTGCTGCTGGGACCCAAGCAGCGGCTGCAGATGCTGGAACAGGATGCGGATTTTCTCGTACTGACCTCCACCGGCGGCACCATCGATGCGCGTCGCGCGCCGCTGGCCGCCGCCATCATGGCTGCGGTGGTCGCCATCACGCTCAGCGGCTGGATGCCTATCTACATCGCTGCCGTGACCGGTGCGTCGCTGATGGTGCTGACGGGTTGCCTGAAAATGGAAGAGGCCTACCGGGCGATCGAGTGGCGGGCGATTTTCCTGATCGCCGGCATGTTGCCGCTGGGCGCGGCGATGCAGCAGACCGGCGCGGATGCCTATCTGGGCGAACTGCTGATGGAGGCGCTAGGCGACCTGGGCCCATGGCCGGTGATCGGTGGCCTGTATCTGGCCACATCCCTGGGCACGCTGGTCATGCCGGTGCCGGCACTCGTGGTGCTGATGTCACCGATCGTGCTGTCGGTGAGTGCGGCCCTGGGTATCGAGCCCTATACGGGCATGATGGCCGTGGCCATGGCGGCGGCAAGCTTCATGAGTCCGATCTCCCACCCGGCCAATATTCTGGTCATGGGACCGGGCGGCTACCGCTTCCGCGACTACATCAAGCTGGGGGTGCCGGTGGCCATCGTCGTGATGATTGCGACCTTCCTGGTACTGCCGGTGTTCTGGCCGCTGACGCCGGTCAACTAAAGCCGTTCGCGGCTGGCTTCCTCAGGATCGAAGTAGGTCTGTGCCAGCGCCTCGTGGACCTCGCCGAGACCTTCGAGCATGGCCACGATGAAATCATGCAGATCATCTGCGCTCACGCCCTGCAGCGACTGGGTCTGCAGGTGGCGGCGCAGGCGGGTAATGACTCGCAGGGGGCCTGCGTTATTGGGCAGCGAGCTGACCTGGAACTCGACGTGGCCGAGACAGCTGTACACCGCGCGCGGAAATTCATCATCCAGGATCAGGAACTCCAGTACCGCATCGCTGTGCACCCGCACACGCATTTTCAGCCGGTACATCTGGTAGCCGGTCAGCGACTTCAGCACGCTCATCCACTGGATGTTCTGGTAGGGCTTGAGACCTTCGGTTTCGGTCTCGATGAGCAGTGAACTGGAACGTACATCGATGATGCGCCCGGTCATGTCGGCACGTTCCAGGTAACGTCCGGCGCTCAGGAAACGAAAGCCGGTACCGCGGTTCATCGTACCCTCGAGCATGCCGGTGAAGGCCTGCGCACCCTGGATCACGTACTGCAGATGGGAGTGGCGCTCACGCCGGTGCAGTCCACCCTTGAGGTATTCACCGGCATACAGGTGCATGTCGTTGACATGCTCCCAGACCTCGCGCGGAATCATGTCGCGCACGGTGCGTGCGTTCTCGCGGGCCGAGGCGATACTCGAGACGATCGAGCCGGGATTCGAGTAGTCGCCGACCAGGAAGGCAATGACGCTGCGCTCGCTGTATTGCCGGCCCGTAGCCTCGTAGGCCTCGGTGGCCTCGACGATACGGATCAGCGGCTCCCAGCCGGTGGACACGCCCCCCGGCAGATCGAGCATCAGGTTTGCATTGACCTGGATCAGGCGTGCGGTGTTCTCCGCGCGCTCCATGTAGCGGGCCAGCCAGTAGAGATTCTCGGCAACGCGAGAGAGCATGTCAGCCGGCCCCCACGATCCAGGTGTCCTTGCTGCCCCCGCCCTGCGACGAGTTCACCACCAGCGAGCCCCGGCGCATCGCCACGCGGGTCAGCCCACCCATGGTCACATGCACCCGGTCGCTGGACAGGATGAACGGTCGCAGATCGACATGACGCGGCTCGATGCGATTGCCGATCACCGTGGGCACCGTGGACAGCGCCAGCGTGGGCTGCGCGATGTAGTTTCGCGGGTGGCGCCGGATCTGCGTGGCGAAGCCGTCGCGCTCGGCGCGCGTCGAGGCCGGGCCGATCAACATGCCGTAACCGCCCGACTCGTTGACCGGTTTGACGACCAGTTCATGCAGGTGTTCGAGCACGTAGCGTCGCGAGTCGGCGTCTGCGCACAACCACGACGGCACGTTGGGCAGCAGCGGTTCCTCGTCGAGATAAAAGCGGATCATGTCGGGCACGAAGGTATAGACCAGCTTGTCATCGGCCACACCCGCACCCGGCGCATTGGCCAGCGCGACGTTGCCCTGCTGCCAGGCACGCATCAGGCCCGGGACGCCTAGCATCGTGCCCGAGTCGAAGGCCTCGGGGTCGAGGAAGGCGTCATCCACACGACGGTAGATCACATCCACCCGGGTCAGACCCTCGACGGTGCGGGCATACACGCAGTCGTCATCGCCGACCACCAGGTCGCGACCCTCGACCAGCTCGCAGCCCATCTGCTGGGCCAGGTAGGCGTGTTCGAAATACGCCGAGTTGTAGATGCCGGGCGTGAGCACGACGACTTCCGGATAGTCCGAGGGCCGTGGCGACAGGGCTGCAAGCGTATCAAAGAGCTGCGAGGGGTAGTCATCGACCGGCTGGATCGCGAATTTCTCGAACAGCTCGGGGAACACGCGCTTGATGACCTTGCGATTCTCCAGCATGTACGACACGCCGGAAGGCACGCGCAGATTGTCCTCGAGCACATACACGGTGCCGTCGCCTGCACGCACCAGGTCCGACCCGCAGATGTGCGCCCAGATACCCAGCGGCGGCGAAACACCCTGGCACTGCGGGCGATAGTTGGCGGAGTTCTCGAGATAAGCAGCAGGAAAACGACCCGCCTTGACGATCTCGCGATCGTGGTAGACGTCATCGATGAAGGCATTGAGTGCACGTACGCGCTGCGCAAGCCCACGCTCGATGCGCCGCCATTCGCGCAAGGCGATGATGCGCGGAATGATGTCCAGCGGCCAGGCCCGGTCGATCGAGCCTTCGTCCTGGTGATAGACGGTAAATGTAATACCCATGGCCTTGATGGCCAGGTCGGCAGCACCCTGTCGCAGGGCCAGCTCGTCGGGGTCCAGGCGCAGCAGTGTGCGCAGCAGGCGGCCGGCGCCCGCCCGGGCACGACCATCGGGGCGGACCAGCTCGTCCCACTGACCGGCAACCGGATAGTCTTCCCAGGAAAAGCTCATGGGGCGAGACGCTACCAGAGTCGCGCACCTTGCGCATCTTGCGCGCCTGCCATGTCCGATATCTTCTTCAACGCTCCGGACTGCCGGCACCCACGGCGGCAAGCTGCACACGCGAACGTCCGCCGGCACCGGCGAGCACCTCATGGACGAATTGCAGCTTCTCCAGCGACTTCGCCGAGAGCACGAACGGATACAGATCGGGATGGCCCATGCAGCGGTTGAGTTCGTTCAGCCCGACCGTGAGTTCCATCCACGCAGCGATCCAGCGCTGCATGCTGCCGCTGGCAAGATCGGTCGGATCGATCGGCGCAAGCTTGAGTTGCGCCGCCGATTCCAGCGTGTCGACCATATGCAGATAGTGCGCGAAGGTCTCGGCCCAATCCTCCCAGGGATGCGACGAGGCGTAGGCACTGATGAAGTCGCGCGACCAATGCGTTGCCGGCCCGTGGTCGTAATAGTGCTGCAGCGCCTGGCTGTAATCCTTTCGCTCGTCGCCGAACAGCGCGCGAAACAGTTCGAGGTGGCCTGAGTCCTGCACCAGCAGCAGCCAGTAGTAGTGACCGATCTCGTGACGGAAGTGGCCCAGCAGGGTGCGGTAGCGCTCGGCCATCGAGCGGCGCATCTCCTCGCGCACGACATCGTCGGCCTCTGCGATGTTGATCGTGATCAGCCCCTGGTTGTGCCCGGTGAGCACCCGCGAGTGATCGCCAAGCCTGTCGCTGAACTCCATCTCCGGCTCGGCGTCGGCCATGAAGGCAAACGCCAGACCCTTTGCGGCATCTTCTTGCTTGGACAGCAGCGGCAGGTTCAGGGCGTTGAGACCATAGATCAGACGCCGCTTCGCCGCCTCGATCTTGCCCCAGTAACGACGGTAGTCCGGCTGGTTCAGATCCGGGATGACCTTGTTGAGCCGGCAGGCCTGGCAGTAGATGTGATCGTCCTCGACGGGCACCATCCAGTTGCAGACTTCCTCGTGGGAGTAATTGCGACAGCGCTGGAAGCGCCGCCCGCGCAGCCTGGGGTGCAGCGCCGCCCAGCCCTGGGTGTCATTGCCCTCGATCGCCACCAGCTCGCCGATATCCGGCACAAAGCCGGCATGCCGTCCGCACGCCATGCAGCGGTCGTTTTCGAAGAACAGTCGATTCCCGCAGGTACAGGTGAAAACGCGCATCCAGTGATCCGGGCTGCCAGCTAAAACAACAGTATACGCCCCTGCCGGTGCCGCCCGGCCCTCATTCGCCCGCGGCGGCCAATGGGCTGAGATCGTAGAGCAGCGGCAAGGTCACCGACAGGGTCAGCCAGACGATCAGCTGCAACGGAATGCCCATGCGCAGGAAATCACTGAAGCGGTAACCGCCGGCCGAGAGCACCAGCAGGTTGGTCTGGTAGCCCATCGGCGTCAGGTAGCTCATATTGGAGGCGAACAGCACGGCCAGCACGAAGGGCTCGGGGTCGACACCCAGCTGGCGGGCGATCGCCACGGCGATCGGCACACCGAGCACGGCCGCGGCGTTGTTCGTCACCAGTTCCGTGAGCAGCGCCCAGACCAGCATCAG
>JAFIFN010000048.1 GCA_020832005.1 Gammaproteobacteria bacterium
GATCACAGGGTGGAGTCTGCCTTTGATCATCAAGTTTAATGTATTTTCTTCGAGGGATCGAGCCGGTTCAGGCGGCGCAGCAGGGCCGGCCAGGCAAGCTTCCCGCCCAGCCCGGCCGTGACCTGTCGGGCCTGCGCGCGGATGCCGCGCACGATCGGCTCGGGCACCTGACGCAGCTCACCGCCACCGGCCTGGGCGGCCACCTGTGTCTCACAGGCCCGCTCCAGCACGTAGATGGCAAGAAACGCATCGGCAATCGAAGCGCCCACCGCGAGCGTGCCGTGGTTGCGCAGGATCATGACCGTGTGTTCGCCAAGATCTGCGACCAGCCGCGGCTTCTCGTCCTCGTTGAGCGCCACACCTTCGTAGTCGTGATAGGCCAGCGAGGCCAGCGGGAACAGCGAGAACTGGCTGATCGGCAACAGCCCTGCCTCCTGCGCCGATACGGCAACACCCGCACAGGTATGCAGGTGGATCACGCACTCGACATCCGGCCGCGCCGCATGGATCGCACTGTGGATCGTGAATCCTGCCGGATTGACCGTGGCCTCGCCTTCGATCACCTGCCCATCCAGGCCCACCTTGACCAGGTTCGACGCGGTGATCTCTTCGAACATGTGGCCGTAGGGATTGACCAGGAAGGCGTCATGACTGCCCGGCAGTCGTGCTGAGATGTGCGTGAAAATCAGGTCATCCCAGCCGTACAGCGCCACCAGCCGGTAGCAGGCCGCGAGATTCACCCGCAGCGCCCATTCTTCTTCCGAAATCCGCTGTCTCAGCGGTGTGGCTGACTGCGACATCACACCCCTCCCGATACTTCAAGTCGTACGCGGCAGACACGCCCGGTGCGCGCCTGCACCGATAATCTCACCTGTGCGTCCGGTTGGCGAGCCGCGCGCCCCACGCTAGAGTCCGCCCATGACATGCAGGCTGCGATGGGCGGGAGTGCTGGTGCTGTGGGCAAGCCTGGTGAGCACCGGCATTTCCGGCTGTGATCGGCGGTCAGCCACGGAAACCAGCCCCGAGCCGCGCGACACCAGCTCGCACGCCACCCGCCACATGGTCGTGGCCGCCCACCCCATCGCCAGCGGCATCGGGCGTGAGATCCTGCGCGCAGGCGGCAGCGCCGTGGACGCGGCCATCGCGGTGCAGATGACCCTGGCCGTGCTGGAAGTCCCGGAGACCGGCCTGGGCGGCGGCGGATTTCTGCTCCATCTGGATGCCGGCAGCGGCGACCTGGCCTTTTTCGATGGCCGTGAGACCGCCCCGGCGGCCACGCGCGAAGATCGTTTCACGCTGCTGGGACAGGCCATGCCCCATGCCATGGCAGTCGTCAGCGGCCGATCGGTGGGTACGCCGGGCCTGGTCGCAATGCTCGCGATGGCGCACGCACAGCACGGGCGGCTGCCATGGCCGCAGTTGCTTGCACCGGCCATCTTTCTGGCCGATGAGGGCGTGCCAATGCCCTCCCGACTGAAACGGCAGTTGCGCGCAGACGGCTCGCTGCGCCTGTTCAGAGATATGCGCCGCAATTTCATCCAGCCGCTTGCCGCCGACTCGCCCCTGCTACAGCAACCGGCGCTGGCTGCCACCTTGCGCAGACTGGCCGAGCAGGGTCCCGATGCTTTCTACCAGGGTGAGGTGGCAGCGGAAATCGTTGCGCGTGCACGTGCACGAGGGCCGTGGCGGGGCGATCTCAATGTGCGGGATCTGGCGGACTACCGGGCGCTCGTGCGTGATCCGGTGTGCGGCCATTACCGACAGTGGCGCATCTGCGGGGCGCCGCCACCCTCCTCGGCCGGCATCACGGTGCTGCAGGTGCTCGGCATGCTCGAGCATTTCCCGATGGCGCAGCTTGATACCCAGCCGGTACAAGCGATGCACCTGATAGCCGAAGCCAGCCGGTTGGCTTTTGCCGATCGTGCCCGCTGGATCGCCGATCCCGCGTATGTGAATGTGCCGGTGAGTGCGCTGATCGATCGCGACTATCTGCGTGCGCGCGCGGCACTGATCACGACTGATCGCGCCATGCGCGACGCCCCCGCAGGCGATCCTCGCCGCGGCGAGCCACGCGGTGCATCCGTGAGCGACACGGCCGACCGCTCGGCAGGCACTTCCCACTTCACGGTCATCGACGAACAGGGCAACGTCGCGGCACTGACGAGCTCCATCGAAGCGCCATTCGGCAGCCGCATGCAGGCGGCAGGGTTCCTGCTCAACAATCAGCTGACCGATTTCACGTTCGTCGATCGTGCAGCTGACTACCCGGAACCCAACCTTCCGGAAGCCGGCAAGCGGCCGCGCAGTTCGATGTCGCCCCTGCTGGTGTTCGACGCCGATGACAGGCTCGTGCTGGCACTTGGTGCGCGCGGCGGCAGTCGCATCATCGGTCATGTCACCCGCGTGCTGATCGCAACCCTGGACTGGCAGCAGCCACTGGCCGAAGCCGTGGCCGCAGGCAACTTCGTGCACCGCGGCCAGGACCTGGAGATCGAGCGCGGCACTGGGCTGCTGGTGCACCGTGCCGAATTGCGTGCGCTGGGTCATCGCGTGCGCGTCCGCCAGATGCCCTCGGGGCTGCACGGGGTCCAGCGTGTCGGGGATGGCTGGCAGGGCGTCGCCGATCCCCGTCTCGACGGTGCGGCGCTCGGCGATTGAAGAAATTGACTATCATTGACGCTCATGAAAGACGTGGCAGATGACGACGACACGATCAGCACGCGCGCGATGAACATTCGCCTGCCGCAGCGCTGCCACACCCGCGAGGGCAGGCTGCGCCGCGTGGGCGTGGAGATCGAGATGATCGGGCTGTCACTGGAGCGCATCGCCGGGATTGTTGCCAGCCAGCTGGATCTGTCGATTGCCGAAGACGGCCGCTACGAACGCGTGCTCAGCGGCGATCCGGCCGGTGACTGGCGGGTAGAACTGGATTTCAGCCTGCTGCAGAAACTCGGACGCGAAGAACGGCGTGCCGAAGCGCTGCTCGATGAAATCCGGGCCTCAGCCGAGGATGTGCTCAAGCGCCTGGCCGACCCCATCGTGCCGCTGGAGGTCGTAAGTCCGCCACTGCCCATGTCACGCCTGCAGGAGGTTGAGTCCCTGATCGACGCCCTGCGCGACGCGGGTGCGCGCGGCACCACCGACAACTTCAGCTACGCTTTCGGCATGCAACTCAACCCGGAAGTCCCGGACACTGATCCGGCAACGCTGCGTGGGTATCTGCAGGCTTTTCTGTGCCTCTATCCGTGGCTGTACAAGCGTGCGGACATCGATCTGACACGACGACTGACCACCTATATCGATCCATTCCCGATGCGCTACGTGCGCCGCGTCATTGGCGCAGACTACCTGCCGGATACGGCGACGCTGATCGACGACTACCTGACCGACAACGCCACCCGAAATCGTGCACTCGACCTGTTGCCGCTGTTCCTGCACCTCGACGAGGCGCGCGTGCGTGCCGTCACGGATGATCCGCTGATCAAGGCTCGCCCCGCCCTTCACTATCGTCTGCCCGACTGCCAGATCGACCTGCCGGACTGGGGTCTGCACGTAGCCTGGCACGACTGGCTCGAAGTCGAGGCCCTGGCCGAGGACAGCGCACGACTGGCCGAGTGCTGTGCCGCTTACGCTGCGTTTCTTGATCGACCGATGCAGCGCTGGCTGGGTCGCTGGGAAAACGAGGTCGAGGCCCGCTGGCTGGCAGAAGCGAATCCAGAACACGCATGAGCAAGACCTCTCGACCTGTGATTGCGATCACCGGCCCGCAACGCCGTGCTTTCGGTCCACGTGCACTGGTGGCACTCGCCGTGTGGTTCTACGGCGGCAAACCGGTCCAGCTGCGGCCGCAGGACCCGCCGCCATGGCCGAAGTACGACGGCGTGGTGGTCACGGGTGGGCACGACATCGACCCTGTGCTGTACGCCTCCGAACCCGAAGTCGAGCCACGCCACGACCCGGAGCGTGATGCGCTGGAGTCGCGCGTCATCGATGATGCACTGGCGCGCGGCTTGCCGCTGCTGGGTATCTGCAGGGGTGCCCAACTGCTCAACGTACGCCGCGGCGGCAACCTGTTCCAGGAAGTGCGCTCACGGCGAAAGCAGACCTCGAATCGCTGGACTGTGCTGCCATTGAAGACGCTGGAGGTTGTCGCCGATACGCGCCTGGCCAGCATCATGGGATCCGGGCGCTGCCGTATCAACAGCCTGCACAACCAGGCCATCGATCGCACAGGCCTTGGCTTGCACATCGTCGGGCGTGATCTCGACAATCTCATCCAGGCAGTCGAGGATCCGCAGCAGCCTTATCTGGTGGGGGTACAATGGCATCCGGAGTTCTTGCTGTTCATGGGCCGGCATCGGCGCCTGTTCGGTTCGCTGGTGCGCTGCGCACGCGAACACCTGGAGCAGAACTGACGATTTTCAAGGAGACATGACATGGCCAGGCTGGAAACACCTGTGTGCGATTTCGGCACCCCTGCCGTCGAATTTGCGCTGCGCGGCGTGGATGAGCGCATGTGGACACTCTCAGATGTCCGCGGCGAGCGTGCGACCCTGATCATGTTCATCTGCAACCACTGCCCCTATGTGAAAGCGGCCATCGATCGCATCGTGCGCGATGCGCGTGAACTGGCCGCACTGGGTGTGGGCGTGGCGGCGATCATGCCCAATGATGTCGCCAGCTACCCTGATGACTCCTTTGAGAACATGCAGCGCTTCGCGCGCGAACATGCTTTCGGCTTCCCCTACCTGATCGACGAGACCCAGGCCATCGCGCGCGCCTACGGCGCCGTCTGCACGCCCGATTTTTTCGGCTACAACGCCGATCTGGAACTGCAGTTTCGTGGCCGCCTGGATGCCGGGCGCAAGGAGGCCCCTGCGCCCGGCAGCCCACGCGAACTCTTCGATGCGATGCGCCAGATCGCCGAGACTGGCCAGGGACCGCGTGAGCAGACGCCCAGTATGGGCTGCTCGATCAAGTGGCGGTGAATAAGCCCGCCGTCAGGGTTTCGCCGCGCGCAGGTGCTGCGCCAGCAGCCGGTCGAGATGCGAGGCGAAGGCCTGGCGATCAGCCTGGCTGAGTGCGGGAGGCCCGCCGGTCTGCACGCCGCTGGCACGCATCGTATCCAGAAAATCCCGCATATTCAGGCGCGCGCGGATATTCTCCGCGGTATGCAGTTCACCCCGGGGACTCAGGGCCTTAGCACCCTTGTCGATCGCCTCGGAGGCCAGCGGGATATCGCTGGTGATGACCAGGTCGCCGGCCTGCACCAGACGCACGATCTCGTTGTCAGCGATATCGAAGCCCGAAGCCACCTGGATCGAGCGTACCGAGGGCAGCGGCGGTGTACGCACCGGCTGGTTGGCCACCAGTGTCAAGGCCACGCCGGTGCGCTCGGCGGCGCGGAACAGAATCTCGCGGATCACCCCCGGGCAGGCATCGGCGTCCACCCAGATGTGCATCAGTGCGACTCCCCGGGCTGGGCAATCAGGCGGACTTCATCGCCACAGCACAACTCGCCCGCGGCCAAGACTTCGGCATACACACCAAAGTCGCCGCCGGCTTCAGCCACCAGGCGCTGTAGCACTGCCTCATCGGCCGCCAGCCCCGGCTGCGGCAAGGTCACCATGCGACAGCGCGAAGTGGCGCTGGTGATGCGCAGTCGCACGGATGCGCCGAGCTGCAGCACAGCGCCGGACCACTGCTGCTCCACCAGGCCTTCTCCGGGCACATCGAGCACGATATTCGGGCGAAAGCGCCGCGCCTCGATGTCCACGCCTGGGAGCCGCTCCGCCAGCCATGCCAGCGAGGCGCTGGTGAGCAGATGCACTGGCCCATCATCAAAGTACCCGCGATCGGTCTCGCCTCGCAGCGTCAGATCGGCACCGAAGCTGTTTCGCAGCGCGCGCGTCAACCCAAGCGCCCCCGCCGCATGGTGCTGCCCGTCGGGAAAGCCGATGGCCAGTTCACCTTCCTCATCCAATGCAGCCTGCAGGTCCAGCAGACCGTCGACCTGACGGAAGCGGCGCGTCGTCTTGCCGCTGGCCAAGCGCCCGTCGGCATGTACCAGTGCATACTCGCGATCACCGGCCAGACCACGTGTCGTTACTTTCACCGACTCGCAGCGCTGACCCTGCAGAGACTTAACCGGGTAGCGCCAGAGTTGCGCCACGCTGCCCAGCGCCGTACCTGCATCGGGCACGACGGCCACCGGGGGGTTCGTCATGTCAGCCGCCTCATGCGCACAGCCCAGCCGCATGGCCCGACGCCCAGGCCCACTGGAAATTGTGGCCGCCGAGGTGGCCCGTCACATCCACGACCTCGCCAATGAAATATACGCCGGGGTGTTCACGGGCCTCCATGGTCTTTGAAGACAGGGCTCGGGTATCCACACCGCCGAGCGTCACCTCGGCCGTACGATAGCCTTCGGTGTCCTGGGGCCATACCGTCCATGGTTTGCACACGGCGACCACTTGTTCGATGTGCTCGTCGCTGAGCCGGTCTGCCGTGGCCGTATCATCGAGCCACAGATCGCACCAGCGCTGGGCAACCCGCCGGGTCAGGCGCTCGCCCAGCAACGTCTTCAGCGCTGCGCGCGGGCGATCCCGGCGTGCCTCGCGCAGATATGCCGCCAGATCGACGTCCGGAAACAGGTCGATATGCAAGGGCTGGCCCTGCTGCCAGTAAGAGGACGCCTGCAGGACCGCCGGCCCGCTCAGACCCTTGTGCGTGAACAGGATATGCTCGTGAAACTCAGGTCCCTGGGCCCAGGTGCGCGAATCCAGCGAACTGCCGGCCAGCGTCTGCAGCGCCTGCTGCAGTTCGGCAGACAGCACCACCGGCACCAGCGCCGCACGCGTGGGCGCCACAGGCATCCCGAGCGTGCGCGCAAAGTCGATACCAAATCCGGTGGCGCCCATCTTGGGAATGGAGTAACCGCCGGTGGCGATCACCAGCGAGTCGCAAGTGATTTCACCTGCAGGCGTGCCCAGTCGATGTGGTGAGCCGAGCGCCTCGATGGTCACGGGCGTGTGGGTCAAGACCTTCGCGCCCGCCTGCGCGCACTCTGAGAGCAACATGTTCAGGATGTCGCGCGAGGAGTCATTGCAGAACAGCTGGCCGAGCTTCTTTTCATGGTAGGCAATCCCGTGCTGCTCGACCATAGCAATAAAGTCCGCAGGCGTGTAGCGGTTCAGCGCCGAGATCGCGAAGTGCGGGTTGGCGGAAATAAAGTGTTCCGGGCCGCTGTGCACATTGGTGAAATTGCAGCGCCCCCCGCCGGACATCAGGATCTTCTTGCCGACCTTGTTGGCATGGTCCAGCACCAGCACCCGGCGACCGCGCCGGGCCGCGACGATCGCACACATCAGGCCGGCCGCACCGCCGCCGATGATGGCAACGTCTACGCGGATCGGCTGCTTGTCTGGAGTCCAGGCGCTCATGCTGGCGCGAGTGTAACCGGGTCGGGGCGCGAAGGCATGGCACAATGCCCTGCCCTGCCCGCAAACCAGGACGCATTCGCAATCATGCAGTGTCCCGTCTGTGAAACCGCCTCGACACGCAAGTTCATGCTCGTCGAGGCGCAGCAGTACTGGCGCTGCGACGCCTGTATGGCCACTTTCCTGGACCCCGGGCAGCGTCCAGGCCTCGATGCCGAACGCAGCCATTATCAGCTTCACCGCAACCATCCCGACGATGCACGATATCGTGCTTTCCTCGATCGACTGGCGAATCCGCTGCTGCAGCGCCTTGCGCCGGCGTCAACAGGCCTTGATTACGGCTGCGGTCCGGGACCCGCACTGGCCGCGATGCTCACCGAGGCCGGGCATGCCGTGCGTGTGTACGACCCGGCTTATTTCGAAGACCCGGCGGCGCTGGAAGACGACTATGACTTCGTCACCTGCAGTGAAGTCATCGAGCACTTCCACCGGCCCGCGCTGGAATTCCGGCGTCTGGACACGATGCTGCGCCCGGGTGGGGTCCTGGCGGTGATGACCTGTTTTCAGACCGAAGACGCACGCTTTGCCGGCTGGCATTACCGACGTGATCCCACGCATGTCGTGTTTTATCGTGAATGCACCCTTCGCAGCATCGCCACCGCGCGTGGCTGGTCATGCGATGTTCCGGCGCGCAACGTCGCGCTGATGACGAAACCCTCCGCTGCACTCGCCGCCGCCGACACGCCGGGCGGAATTCCTTAGGCGTTGCTTACGGCGACGAACGTTCCTTCCAGTCGGGCAGCGGTGATCCCTTCAAACTCGACATCCACGGCGACCTTGATACGCGCACGCCCCTTGCGCGAGAGCATGTGTTCGAAACTCGACCAGGTTTGCGCATCCGGCGCCTGCGCCACGGCACGGAACTCACCCTTGATCGGCGCACGGAACTCCACATGGCTGCTGTGGATGACCAGCTCGGCGGGAATCTCGTGCGTCTTGAGCAAGGTATACAACAGCGACCACGCGGCGAGCATGGCAAGCGAACTGGCGCTGCCACCGAATACCGTGCCGTGCACATTGATATTTGGGGCCAGCGGCGCGGTCAGCACCACGCGTTCGGGCGACACTTCAGCGACGGCCACGCCCATCGACTGCGACTGCACGATGCGATCGTGAAGATAGCGCTGCAGGGCAAGGGGGTCGGTCAATTCCGCCATCAGGACTTCCTCAAGCAAAACGAGAAGGGCCCGCAAAGGGCCCTTTCGTCATCAGTACTGGCGGAGAGGGTGGGATTCGAACCCACGATACGGGTAACCGTATACTTGAATTCCAATCAAGCGCCTTCGACCACTCGGCCACCTCTCCTGGAAGGGCGGCAAGCTTACCCTGCCGCGGCCGCCGTCGCAATTTGCGATCGTCGCGTCAGCGCGGCGGCCTAACTGCCGGAACGCTCCAGCACGGGCTGGTCGAAGAAATCCGGCGGGCTTTCCAGGCAGGGACCACGGCGGCGGATGGGCTGGGGCGGCTCGGCGGGCTTGGGTGGAATCCGCAAGGCGCGCGACAGATCGGGAGACGCCAGATCTTCGGGCACCTGGACGGGTGCGACGCTTTCAGCGCCGGCGTAGCGCTCCGGACGCTCACAGGAAATACCGCTGCAGGCCGTCATGGCCAGCGCCGCCAGCGCGACCCCGATCGCCCGCACGCCGCCTGTCTGAATCAATCTCATACCAAAGTCACTCCGGCGCTGTGCAGCGCCTGTTCAACGGCGGGCTGGGCCTGTGCCGACAGCGGCGTCAGCGGCAGACGAATGCCAGGACCGATCAAGCCCATGCGTTCCAGCGCCCACTTTACCGGAATCGGGTTGGCCTCGACGAACAGCGAGGCATGCAGCCCGGCCAGCGGCGCATCGAGTTCGGCAGCCGCGGCCGCCTCGCCCGCCAGCGCCGCCGCGCACATCCGTTGCATCATCGCAGGCACCACGTTCGCGGTCACGGAGATCACCCCGTCGCCGCCGGCAAGAATAAACTCGCGCGTCGTGGCGTCATCACCACTGTAAAGACCAAACTCCGCGCCGCAGAGTTCCCGCAGCCGCGCCACGCGGCTTAAGTCCGCCGAGGCCTCTTTCACAGCGGTGATGCGCGGATGGCTGGCCAGGCGACCCACGGTTTCGGGCAGCAGATCCACGGCGGTTCGGCCCGGTACGTTATACAGGATGACCGGCTTGTCGACGGCGTCCGCCACGGCGACATAATGCCGGTAGAGCCCCTCCTGGGTGGGCTTGTTGTAGTAGGGGGTGACCAGCAGGAAGGCGGCGATATCCAGGTCACCCACGGCCACGGACAGATCCAGCGTCTGGGCGGTGGAGTTGGAGCCGGTCCCGGCGATGACGGGCAGACGACCGTCAGCCAGTTCCACGGACCTGGCGATCAGGGCAATGTGCTCTTCGCGACGCAGCGTCGCCGACTCACCCGTGGTGCCGGCAATGACCAGACCCACCGTGCCGGCCTCGACATGAAACTCGATCAGACCGGCCAGCGCGCGATCATCCACGCCGCCGTCCGCGTCCATCGGCGTGACAAGTGCCACCAGGCTGCCCTGCAACATCTGCAAACTCACGGTTTTCGTACCAAGCCCGTCATGGTACTCACCCGGCAAACCGCCACGCAAGCTGCCTTGCGCGCGGGTACAATCACGGTACACTTGCGACCAGTCCTATGAGCGCTCTCTCTCAGCCACTTCCGCAACCCAGGCCCGCCATGGAGCAATTGCTCGTTTTGTCCGCAGTTGGCTCCGATCGCAAGGGGGTGGTGCGCGACCTCACGCGTATCGTGCTGGATTGCGGCGGCAATATCCTGGAAAGCCGCATGACCGCGCTGGCAGCCGAGTTTGCCGTGCTGATGCTGATCTCGGGCAAGTGGCACACGCTCAACCGCCTCGAAAAGGAACTCGACCGACTGGCCGAGACCGGGCAGCTCAACATCCAGCTCAAGCGCACCGAAGCGCGTGGCATGCGCGACAGCCTCCTGCCCTATGCGGTGGACGTGGTGTGCCTGGACCAGCCAGGTATCGTCCACAACCTTGCCGGCTTCTATGCTGCACGCGACATCGAAATCGCCGAACTCAACACCCGAAGCTACGCCGCCGCCCACACCGGCGCACCGATGTTCTCGGTGCAGATGACCGTGAATATTCCATCTTCGGTGCACATCTCGGCACTGCGCGAGGAGTTCATGGACTTCTGCGACCAGCTGAACCTCGATGCCATCATGGAGCCGGTCAAGGGGTGAATGGTGCTTCGCGGCCAGTCCGCATGCTTGCAGTTGTTCCGAGGCGTCACGGAGGATTCCCATGAGTACACTGGCGATTGGCAAGAAAGTACCGCAGTTCAGCGCAGCCGCCACCGGCGATCAGACCATCAGCCTCGCCGGGCTTAAAGGCAAGAAGGTGGTGCTGTACTTTTACCCGAAGGACAACACGCCCGGCTGCACGACCGAAGGCCAGGATTTCGCCGCCAGCCATGCGAAGTTCAAGCGCGCAGGTGCCGTGGTATTCGGTGTGTCGCGCGACAGCCTCAAGTCACACGAAAACTTTCGCGCGAAATTCGACTTCCCCTTCGACCTGATCTCCGATGCCGACGAATCACTGTGTCAGCTGTTTGGCGTGATCAAGGAAAAGAACATGTACGGACGCAAGGTGATGGGCGTGGAGCGCAGTACCTTTCTGATAGACGGTGACGGCAAGCTTGCGCAGGAATGGCGCGGGGTAAAGGTCAAGGGCCATGTCGAGGAGGTCCTTGCGGCCGTCAAGGGGCTCTAGGTGACGCCGCGCGCGAAGGCGCGTGCCGGCAGCGAGGACCGCAAGGTCTTCGTGCTCGACACCAACGTCCTGATGGACGATCCGGCGGCGATCTTCCGGTTCGCCGAACACGACATCTATATCCCCATGGTCGTGCTCGAGGAACTCGACGCCGCCAAGAAGGGCATGTCCGATGTTGCACGCAATGCGCGACAGGCCAGCCGCTTCCTCGATGACCTCGTCAGCGCCGCCGACGGCAAGCCGCTGGGCGACGGGCTGGCCCTGCCCGACGCCGGCGCAGGCAACCGTCCTGCTGCCGGCCCGCGCGGGCGCCTGTTTTTCCAGATTCGCATTCTCGAAGACCGGCTGCGCGAGCTGCCGCTGCGCAACATCGCCGACAACGTCATCCTCGGTGCGGTCCTCGGCGTGCAGGCCGAACGGCCGGATGATCTCGTCATCCTTGTGTCCAAGGACATCAACCTGCGCATCAAGGCCACAGTGCTGGGGATTGCGGCCGAAGACTACCTGAGCGACACCGCGCTGGAAGATGTCGACATGCTGGCCACCGGTGTCGAGGCGTTGCCGGCTGATTTCTGGGACGCGCTGGGAGAGGGCCTGGAGTCGTGGCAGGAAGACGGTCGCAGCCTCTACCGGCTGCACGGCGAGCAGGTGCGTGGCTGGCACGCCAACGACTGTCTTTACGCACCTGCGCGTGCACAGTCGTCGCGCAGTTTCGAGGCGATCGTACGCGAGTTAGAACAAGATACCGCGGTCCTGGAGGTAGTCCAGGACTACCGCAGTGAGCGCCACGCCGTATGGGGCATCCGGGCGCGCAATCCCGAGCAGAATTTCGCGCTCAACCTGCTGATGGACCCCGATGTCGACCTGGTCACCATCCTGGGGGCCGCGGGCACCGGCAAGACCCTGCTGACATTGGCGGCCGGCCTGTCACAGACGCTGGATCTGAACCGCTACAGCGAAATCATCATGACCCGCGTGACCATTCCGCTGGGCGATGACATCGGTTTTCTCCCCGGCACCGAGGAGGAGAAGATGGAGCCCTGGATGGGGGCGCTTATGGACAACCTCGAGGTGCTGGCCAAGCCCACCGAGGGCGGTGACTGGGGACGGGCGGCCACCCAGGACCTGCTGCGCAACCGCATCAAGATCCGCTCGATGAACTTCATGCGCGGGCGTACCTTCCTGAACCGCTTCGTCATCATCGACGAGGCGCAGAACCTGACTTCCAAGCAGATGAAGGCGCTGGTAACGCGCGCAGGCCCAGGCACCAAGATGGTTTGCCTGGGCAACCTCGCCCAGATCGACACGCCATACCTGACCGAATCCACGTCCGGGTTGACCTACCTCGTCAGCCGCTTTCGGGAATGGCCCCATGCCGGACACATCACGCTGATGCGCGGCGAGCGCTCGAGGTTGGCCGATTTCGCTTCAGAGAAGCTCTAGCCGCGCAGGGATCGCTCGCAAACCCGCCGCCCGGGCGGATTTCCTGGTCGCCGGCATCCAGGCACCAGCGCGGCGCGTATAATAGGAGCATGAGCTTCCTCGGAACCGGCGGTGCCCGCACAGGGTCATATTGCCCATTGACGACCTGCCGATGGACCGCCTTGTGACCCACCTGCTGCGAACCCTGGTTCTACTGCTGGTCAGCCCCGGACTGGTGCTGGCCAATCCCATGAACCTGCCGGACATGGGCAGCCCGTCGGATGCGGCCTTGTCCAAGGACCGCGAAGCGCAGATCGGACGCATGGTGCTTCGCCAGCTGCGCGATGCCGGCATGGTCATGGAAGATCCGCTGGTCGACGAGTACATCCAGAACCTCGGCCAGCGCCTGGCAGGCCATGCGCACGATGGTGATTTCCGCTTTCGCTTTTTCGTCGTCGATGACGGCGCCATCAACGCCTTTGCGATGCCTGGCGGCTACATCGGCATCAACCGGGGCCTGATCGACGCCAGCCGAAACGAAAGCGAGCTCGCCGGCGTGGTTGCGCATGAAATCGCGCACGTCACCCAACGCCATATTTCGCGCTCGATCGCTGCCAGTCAGCGCACGTCGATCATCGCAGCCGCCGCCATGCTTGCAGCCGTCGTGCTGGGGGCAGCCGGCGGCGGAGATGCCGCGATGGGTGCGATGGCGATGGGCCAGTCCTACGCCATCGAGCAGCAGATCGCTCACACCCGCGCAAACGAGTATGAAGCCGATCGCATCGGTATCGGCGTGCTGGCCTCAGCCGGCTTCGATCCCGAGGGAATGCCGCGCTTCTTCGAGGTCCTGCAGAGGCGCTACGGCTTTGCCACAGCCGGCGTTCCGGAGTTTCTTCGAACCCATCCCGTGACGACTGATCGCATCGCCGAAGGCTTGAGTCGCGCACGCCAGCTCGAGCGCCCCGATCAGATCGAGGACTCGCTGAGCTACAGGCTGACCAAGGCGCGACTGCGGGTACTGTCCAGCCCCACGCCCGAGGCCGCGCGCAACTGGTTTGAAGACGAGATGCGCCGCAATGATGCCACCGATCCCGGACTGGAATACGGACTGGCCCTGGCCAGCCTGCGGCAGGGCCAGTCCGATCTCGCGTTGCTGTCGTTTCGCAGCAAGGTCGAGGCGCAACCCGAAATCATCCAGTACCACATAGGCCTGGCCCAGGCCTATCAGTCCACCAATGATCTCGCCGAAGCCATCGCTGTATACGAAAATGCAGTGCGCCTGTTTCCGCGAAATCTGCCGCTGGTGATCCACTATGCCGAGGCGCTGCTCAGCGACAACCGTCCAGCCGAGGCACATGCAATCCTGCTCGATCTGCTCAACACGGTGCCGCCAACCCCTGAACAGATCCGCCTGATCGCCATGGCGGCCAGTGCTTCCGGCGAGGTGGCCGAGGCCCATTACTATATGGCCGAATTCCACATCGTGAATGGCAATGCACCGCTGGCAGTCAACCAGTTGCGCATGGCCCTGGCTGCACCCACGCTCAACCCGGTGCAGCGCGCCCGCTTCGAAGCCCGCATCGACTGGATATTCGATAACGTCCCCGACGAACTGCGCCGCGAACTCGAACGACAGATGCGCATGCCCGAGGGCAGCGTGCCGCGTTGATACCCCGCCTGTGGATTTCCCGGACAGGCTGTTCTACAGTGTGCTGTTTGTTGCCCGGCGCAGACGCATCGCGTCGTGGCTTTCACGCAACGGAATCTTCCCTATGTATCGCCTGTCTGCCGCAGTCAGCCTGACCCTGTTGCTGCTGCTGGCCACGTCCGCATGTGCCAGTACGCCACGCGACGCGCAGGCCGGCCCGGCGATCGACGACACCGAGGTTGCAGCGCGGCCGCGCAATGTCGACCCGCTGGAGCCGATCAACCGTTTCAACTACCGGGTGCACCGCGTCGGAGATCGCTTCGTGCTGCGCCCCGTCGCACGTGCCTATCAGAACGTCACGCCCAGGCCGGTGCGCAGAGGCGTCAGCAATTTCATGCGCAATCTCGGCATGCCGATCGTCATCGTCAACAATGTGCTGCAGGGCAAGTTCAGCCAGGCCGTCGACGACACCGGGCGTTTCCTCGTGAATTCGACGATCGGCATTCTCGGCCTGGTCGATGTGGCCTCCAAGGCGGGGATGGACCGGCCCAACGAAGACTTCGGCCAGACCCTGGGCGTCTGGGGCGTTTCCCCGGGTCCCTATCTGTTCATTCCCTTCCTCGGGCCCACGACTTTTCGCGACGGCGTAGGCCTGGCAGTCGATGCCCTCACCCACCCGCTGTTCTACTACAACAATTCCAGCGTGCGCGACAAACTGGCGATCCTCGCCGCCGTGGATGCGCGCGCAGGTCTGCTGTCCCTGGACGGCAACATAGAAAGTGCCGCCGATCCCTACCTGTTCATCCGCGACGCCTATCTGCAACGTCGCGAGTTTCTCATTCACGACGGTGATCCGCCGCAGAACGATTTCTACGATCTCTACGACCTGGATGAGCTTGACGATCTGGATGATCTCTAGGGGCTTTCGGTCACCGTTTCGGTTCAGCCCGACTGCAAATCCGCTCAGGATCCGGACTCCCCCCGCTAACGACGCCGTAGCTCGAAGGGATTGCCGAGGTAGAAATAGAAGCTGCCCTGACCACGGTCATTACGACCCCATGCCAGGTAGACGGGACCCAGAATCGTATCGAGACCCAGAAAGGCGCCGGCCGAGAACAACAGGTCATCGACAGCCATGTCGCCGCGCTCGGCCCATACGTTGCCGCCCTCGAATGACAGTCCCGCATACAGCGGCAGAAAGCGCAGATCGCCGATACGCCGGTACAGCGCGATCCCGCCAACGGCCGACTGTGGTCCGCTGATCGCCCCTGGTGGCAGCCCCGCCAGGGCGCCAAAGCCACCTGCACGATACTCGCGTGACAGCGGCAGCGGATCTCCCCAGGACAGCCCCAGCCTGCCGCGTGCAAGCAGACTCCAGCGCTCCAGGCTCACGGCACCGGTGCCGGCCAGCTCCAGCGTCTCCCAGCGACTCTCGCCACCCAGTCCGGGGAAGGCCCTGGCCAGGCGGAATTCGCCAAGCACGCCGTGGTCGGGAAAATTGACGTTGTTCAGGCTGTCGTAGACACCGGCGAGACCGAACATCGCGATGCGCTCACTGTCGGGTGCCGGCTGGGTTGGCCCACGAAGCAGGGATGCCGAATCCGTCGCACGCTCCAGTTCGGCGCGCAACTGCAGACGATTGTCGAAATTGCGCCCCACGGCCAGGCGGGCACTCGCGGTACGAAGCTCCACGGTGCCCACCGGACGCATGTTCTCGAACAGATCGCGACGGCGGATATCGTAGGCCACGGTCGGCTGCACGAACCAGGAAGCACTTGGCTCCAACGGCTGATACAGATCAAACTCGGCACCGGCAAGCTGGCCGATACTGGCGCGTACACGCACCTCACCACCCAGCTGGTTGATGGCATTGCGCGTATAGGCCATGCCAAGCGTGAATTCATTGATGGCATCAAAATCGCTTTCCAGCGCGATACCGAACTGCAGGTAGTTCGGCCCCCACTTTCGCTGGTCCGCTGTCACGACAAGACCCGTGCCACGCACCTCATCGATCACAAGGTCATAGCGCACGACATCGAACACATCGAGCGCATAGATCGCATCGAGGTTGCGCTCGAGTTCGTCGAGATCAAGCACATCACCCGGCTGCAGCGTGATGCGCGATGACACAATCGCATCATTGAGACCGGAGCGGTTGTCAACGTCGACAAACTCCAGCACCACCCCTTGGGCCTGCGTCTGCGCAACCCGTGCGGCAGCACGTCTGGCCCCGAGACTTGCTGCCAGCGTGCGCAGCGCCGGTATCGACTCGCGTGCGGCCCGCTCCCCCAGCGCCACCGCTTCAGCGGCACGCGGAAAATCCATCACCGAGATATCCCCGAGTTCCGGTCTGACCAGAATATCGGCCGAACCCATCCGTGCCAGCGAGATCTCTGAGTTGCGCCGTGTCAGCAGGTTGGTGAGCTGCTGCGTCACGCGAAGTACCGAGTCAAGTTCCTCCCGGTCAAATAGCGGAGAAGACAGATCGACAACGATCAGCACATCGGCACCCATGGCCTGTGCCACTTCAACCGGTACGTTCATCGCCACTCCGCCGTCAACCAGCATCCGCTCATCGCGCACAACCGGAGTGAACACGCCGGGCACCGACATGCTTGCGCGGATCGCCTCGACCAGGCTGCCCGAGCCCAGGATGACAGGCTCGCCGGTGGCAAGATCCGTCGCCACGGCACGAAAAGGAATCTGCAGGCGGTCGAAATCCGTGACGGTGATGTGATCGCGCAGGATGCGCTTGAGCACCTGGTCCAATTGCTGGCCCTGGAGCACACCGATGGGCACCTGCAGGCCTCCACGGTTGAAGCCCAGCCGCCGCTTGACCAGCAGATCGCGATCGAGCGTCTTGCGACGCATCGTGCGTCCCGGGCGATCGGGGTCATCGGAAAACGCCCGGTCCCAATCCATGCCGTCGATGATCTGCTCGAGATCTGCCGCCGTCATGCCAGTTGCATACAGTCCGCCGACTATCGCGCCCATCGAGGTGCCCGCGATCACATCCGGGCGCAGGCCCATTTCCTCGAGCACCTTGAGCACGCCAATGTGCGCCGCCCCGCGGGCGCCGCCACCAGCCAGCACCAGTCCCAGGCGCGGGCCGGTCGTGGCCACGGCAGAGGAGTCCGGCACCTCCGCCAGCGTCGCCGCCTCGAGGGTGCCCCCCCCGGACTCACCGAAAGCTTGTGCATCAACAGGTGTGGCCACCCAGAGGTGCAGCCCCAGGGCCAACAAAAGAATCGCAAGCCGCGACTTGGCTGACACGGTCACGAGCTGACAGCCCATGGCAGGGGATCTCAGTCGATCGCAGGGCTGGTCGCAGAGTCAGTGGCCTGCGCAGGCACCAGTCCAAGCAATGCCGAGACATCGCTGATATCGGCGATGCCCAGCAGCGAGGACGGCACATTGGCGAACTCGAGTTGGCCGCCGGCCTGATGTGCCCAGCACCGCCATTCGATCAGCAGTGCCAGACCCGCCGAGTCACCCTCCTGGACGCCCGCCAGGTCGACAACAAGATTGCCCTGGCCCTGGAGGCTTTTGCGGCTGCGCTCGAGCAGGCGTGCATCGACGGTTTCGAAGGTCAGGCGGCCATCGACGCGCACCTGGCCATCACCCTGGGCTGTGAAACTGACTTCAGAGGCCACGCAGACTCACGCAGCATCGGCGAGCGCGGACTCGTCGCTCGCTGCACTTTCTCTTTTATCAGCGCCGGAGGAATCACCCGAGCGCGAGGAAATACCGCCCTGGCGCTCGAGGCTGGCAATCACGTCGTCCAGGCCGCGACGCCGGATCTCAGCGTCATACTGTTCCCGGAAATTGCGAACGTAGGAAATACCCTCGGCGACCACGTCAAAAATCTTCCAGCCCGAGTCGGTCTCGCGCAGCATGTAGCTGATGGCCACACGCGTGCCATCGGAGAGACGAACCTCGCTGTCCACACGCGTGCGACGCGGGTCAATCTCACCACGCACCGGGCGCACGACCAGCCGATCCGGAGAGAAATCCGTGGCGTTGTCGGCGTACTGGCGCATCAGGGATCGGTACAGGGCGATGGCAAAACGTCGCCGCTGCTCCGCTGTCGCCTCGCGGGCATGGCGGCCCAGCACCAGATCCCCCGAACGCTGCACGTCAAATATCGGCAACAGGATATCGTCGATCGCCGAATACAGCGCGTCTGTATCCTTGGCAAACTCGTCTCGCCGCGCTTCAAGCACATCCAGCGCCTGGCGGGCCGTGGACTCGATGACCTCGGCCGGGCCAAGATTGGCGCGATCGTCCGCCGTGGCCGTTTTGCCTACAACGGCGAGGCCGAGAATCATGCATGCAACTGTCAATATTCTAGTCATTGTCTTCATCCGACTGGTCTTCCGATTGCGAAAACAGGAACCTGCTGATCAGACTCTCCAGCACCAGCGCCGACTGCGTGATATAGATCTCGTCACCGTCGCGCAGCGCATCCATCGAGCCCCCGGCCCCTATGCCAATGTAATTGCCACCCAGCAGCCCGGCGGTCAGGATCGAGGCTTCCGAATCCTCCGGGATCTGGTCGAACCGCCGGTCGATCTTCAAGGTCACCACCGCGTCGAGACGATCCGGGTCCAGCGCGATCTTCTCGACCCTGCCGATGGTCACGCCCGCCATTGTCACCGGCGCCCGCCCCGTCAGGCCGCCGATATTGTCAAAACGTGCAGTCACCGAATAGGTCTCAACCCGCCCCATCCCGCTGCCGGTGGTCTGCGTGGTCAGAAAAAACAGCGCTGCCAGTCCAAGGAAGACAAACAGGCCTGTACCAAGTTCAACGGTTCTCGTCTGCTGCATTGCAGTATCCCTCGATCAAAGCAGTGCTGCCGTGATCATGTAGTCCAGGATCAGCACCGCCACGGCGGTGATCACCACGGTCCGGGTGGTGGCCCGCCCCACGCCCTCGGCGGTCGGCCAGGCCGTATAACCTTCGTAGACGGCGACCAGGCTTGCGGTCACACCGAACACGACACTCTTGAAAATACCTTCGCGCACATCGTCCATACTCACCAGCGACTGCATCTGTGACCAGAATACGCCAGGATCGACCCCCATCAGCGCCACGCCGATCGTCCAGGCGCCGAAAATGCCGATCGCGGTGAAGACCGCCACCAGCAGCGGCATCGCGATGATGCCGCCCAGGAAGCGCGGCAGCACGACTCGCCTCATCGGGTCCACGGCCATCATTTCCATCGCCGAGAGCTGGTCGGTGGCCTTCATCAGGCCGATCTCCGAGGCCAGTGCCGTACCGGCCCGACCTGCAAACAGCAGGGCCGTGATCACCGGCCCGAGTTCCTTGATCAGGGCCAGCGCCGTGGCACCGCCGAGCACGTTCTCCGAATTGAACCGCGCCAGCAGGTCGAAGCCCTGCAGGGCCAGCACCATGCCGACGAAGAAGCCGCTGAGCATGATGATGACCAGCGACAGTGCACCGGTATTGTGCACCTGGTGCACGACCAGCCTGAAGCGCATCAGGCCGGCCGGGGTGTAGGCAATGAGGCGGCCTAGAAAAATGGCCATGCTGCCCAGCGTGCGCAGAAAACTCGCCAGCGTGGCGCCCAACTCTCCTAGCAGGCCCATCAGCGCCGACCCGGTGTGTTCAGCAGATCGGTGGCGTAGTCCGGCGCCGGAAAATGGTAAGGCACCGGCCCGTCTGCCTCACCATGCATGAACTGGCGCACCAGCGCCGAGTCCTGCGCCATCAACTCGCGGTGCGGACCGTGTGCGACCACGCGACCTTCAGCCAGCAGGAAAGACTCATCGGCCACGACCTCGAGTTCATGGATATCATGGGAGACCACGATACTGGTCAGGCCCAGGGCGTCGTTGAGGCGCCGGATCAGGCGCACGATGACCCCCATGGATATCGGATCCAGGCCCACGAAAGGTTCGTCATAGATCAGGATATCCGGATCCATGACAATGGCCCGCGCCAGGGCCACGCGCCGGTTCATCCCGCCCGAGAGCTCAGCCGGGTACAGCCAGGCGGCCCCACGCAGACCCACGGCGTGCAGCTTGGTCAACACGATGTGCCGGATCAGTCGCTCGGGCAGCCGCGTGTGTTCGCGCAGCGGAAACGCGACATTGTCGAACACGTTGTAGTCGGTCAGCAGCGCGCCGTTCTGGAACAACATACCCATCTGGCGGCGCAGGTCATACAGCCGGTTCAGGCCCAGCGTGGGCACGTCATAGTCGCCTACGCGTACAGTGCCTGCATCCGGGCGCAACTGGCCGGTGAGCAGGCGCAGCAGGGTGGTCTTGCCGGTGCCACTGGGGCCCATGATGGCGGTGACCTGGCCACGACGGATGTTCATGTCCAGGCCATCGAAAATCATCATCTCGCCGCGCCGGAAACTCACGCCACGCATTTCCACCAGGTTGTCACCCGGATCGTCTGCCCGGGTATGGCCAGAGCCGCCGTCCGGATCGCGCAGCGCCGTGCTCACCTGGGCTGACATCCTGTTCCCGGCCGGGCGCGCACTCAGGCCGCCTTTTCCATATCAGCCGAGTACTCTCCGAGTGTCGCCAGGCCATTGAGCCGGGCGCGCAGCGCCAGGGCGCGCTGACCGGTCTCGATGTTCCCGGCCTTGCCACCCCAGGCTTTGAGGGCCGGCGCCTGCAGCGCACGTCCATAGGAAAAACTCAGCTGCCAGGGCAGCTCGAAAGCCGCGTTCATGGCATTGAGATGGGCGGTGGCCACCGCGTCGCTCTGGCCGCCGGACAGGAACGCAATGCCGGGCACGGCACTGGGCACATAGCGCGTCAGGCAGCGCACGGTGGCTTCCGCGACCTCCTCGACACCGGCCTGCTGCGGGCACTTCTTCCCCGAGATGACCATATTGGGCTTGAGCACCATGCCTTCGAGGAAGACACGATGATTGTGCAGTTCACGAAACACCTGCGAGAGTGTTTCGCCAGTGACCGCCTCGCAACGGGCGATGTCGTGCGCACCGTCCATCAGCACCTCGGGCTCTACGATCGGCACGATGCCAGCCTCCTGGCACAGCGCCGCATAGCGGGCCAGCGCCTGGGCGTTTGCGCGGATGCAGAAATCGCTTGGGATGTCGTCGTTGATATCGATCACGGCGCGCCACTTGGCGAACTTCGCGCCAAGTTTGACGTACTCGGCAAGCCGCTCGCGCAGGCCATCAAGGCCTTCGGTGATCTTCTCGCCCGGGAAGCCCGCCAGGGCCTTGGCGCCAGCGTCCACCTTGATGCCTGGAATCATGCCGTGGTCGGCGAGATATTTCGGAAACGCGGTGCCGTCCTTGCAGGCCTGGCGCAGGGTCTCGTCATAGAGAATCACGCCGCTGATGTACTCGCCCACACCCTTGGTCGTGAACAGCATTTCGCGGTAGTTGCGCCGGTTCTCCTCGACATTCTCTACGCCGATGCCCGCGAAACGCTTGCCGATGGTGCCGGTGCTTTCGTCTGCGGCGAGGATGCCCCTGCCTTTTTCGACCATGGCCACGGCCACCGCATGCAAGTCGTGCGCATTCATTCCAGAACTCCTCAGGGGAATATTGATTCAGGTGGACGACGCGGAACTGACGCCGCGCCCCTCGGAACAGCCCCGAAGCATACCAAAAGCATGGCTATCAGCGGCAGCGCATCGCGTGCGCCGTCTACGCCGGGCCCGGCTGCCACTGGCACCGTGAGCTAAAGAGGACTAAAATAGTGCTATATGAACTCGCAGGAGAGGCGCAAGCATGCTGCGCATGAGCCGATTGACCGATTACGCGACCGTGGTGCTGGCCCAGATGGCCGCCGCCCCCGAGCGTCTGCATACCGCCAGCGAACTGGCGGCCGGCACCGGCCTGACCCAGACCACGGTCAGTAAGCTGTTGAAAGCCATGGCGAGAAGCGGACTGCTGAGTTCCCAGCGTGGCGCCAGCGGAGGCTACACGCTGGCGCGGCCCGCCGCGCGCATCAGCGCCGCCGACGTGCTCGACGCCCTCGAGGGGCCCGTGGCCCTCACCGAGTGCAGCAGCGACGACGGCGGCTGCGAGTACGAGGCGAAGTGTCGCGTCGGCAATGCCTGGCAGGTGATCAATGCAGCCATCCGCCGCGCGCTTGAAGACATCAGCCTCGTCGACCTTGTGTCACGAAACCCGCGGTTCGGGCCGCTGCGCCTGGGCGACACGCAGGCCGACAGCACAGCCAGTAATGGCGATACCAGCGTGCCGATGCACTTCCGGCCGCGCGCCTGACCATCCAAAAGGACCTGAGACCGGAAAACTTATGGCCACCAACGAAGAACAGCTCGAGCAACTCGTTTCGCGCAAGTACAAGCACGGCTTCTTTACCGATATCGAAGCCGATACCGTGCCGCCCGGGCTCAACGAGGACGTCATCCGGCTGATCTCGCTGAAAAAGGAAGAGCCCGAGTGGCTGACACAGTGGCGCCTGAAGGCCTATCGACACTGGCTGACCATGCCCGAGCCGAAATGGGCACATGTCCACTACCCGCCCATCGATTACCAGGCGGTGTCGTATTTTTCCGCGCCGAAGCGCCCGGAGGATATGCCCCAGAGCCTCGATGAGGTCGACCCCAAGCTGCTCGAGACTTACGACAAGCTGGGCATCCCCCTGCACGAACGCGCCCGCCTGGCCGGCGTGGCCGTGGATGCGGTATTCGACTCGGTGTCCGTGACCACCACGTTCAAGGAGAAGCTCGCCGAGGCCGGCGTGATCTTCTGTTCGTTCTCCGAGGCCGTGCGCGAACACCCTGAGCTGGTGCGCAAGTACCTGGGTTCGGTCGTGCCCGTGCGCGACAACTATTTCGCCGCGCTGAACTCCGCCGTGTTCACCGATGGCTCTTTCGTGTTCATCCCGAAGGGCGTGCGCTGCCCGATGGAACTGTCGACGTATTTCCGCATCAACGCAGCCAATACCGGCCAGTTCGAGCGTACGCTGATCGTTGCCGAGGAAGGCAGCCATGTCAGCTACCTGGAGGGCTGCACGGCGCCCATGCGAGATGAAAACCAGCTGCATGCAGCCGTGGTCGAGCTGGTGGCGCTCGCCGACGCCGAGATCAAGTATTCCACGGTGCAGAACTGGTACCCGGGCGACGAGGAAG
>JAFIFN010000049.1 GCA_020832005.1 Gammaproteobacteria bacterium
GGGGTTTGGCGGAAATAAAGCGGACCGAAGGGAGCCATTCCGCCAAACCCCTCCCGCAGGCGACACCCGCCACGGCCCAGGAAAGCACCGTTGCGCAGAGGCCCCTAACCAGCCAATTCCTCCGGCAACCCCAACCCGACACTGCGAATATGCTGAATCTCGTCGCGCAGGCGCGCGGCGGCCTCGAACTCCAGGTCCCGGGCATGCTGGTACATCTGCTTTTCCAGCTTGCGAATGCGCTGCATGAGCTGCTCAGGCGACATCTGCGCATACAGCACATCCTCGGCGCGGCGCTGGGCGCCCCGTCCGCGACCCCGGCTGCCGCGCTCGTCGTCCCCATGCGCCTGCATCACGTCTGCCACAGCCTTGCGAATGGTGGCGGGTGTGATGCCATGCTCGGCGTTGAAGGCTGCCTGCTTTTCCCTGCGGCGGTTGGTCTCCTCGATGGCCCGGCGCATCGAGTTGGTCTCGCGATCCGCATACAGGATCGCCTTGCCACGCAGATTTCGCGCAGCCCGGCCAATGGTCTGGATCAGCGAGCCCTCCGAGCGCAGAAAGCCCTCCTTGTCGGCATCGAAGATCGCCACCAGCGACACCTCGGGCATGTCCAGCCCCTCGCGCAGCAGGTTGATGCCGACCAGCACGTCGAACTCGCCCAGGCGCAGGTCGCGGATGATCTCGCTGCGCTCGACGGTATCGATGTCCGAATGCAGATAGCGCACGCGAATGTCGTGCTCCTGGAGATAATCTGTCAGGTCCTCTGCCATGCGCTTGGTCAGCGTGGTGATGAGTACACGTTCCCCGGCTTGCGTGCGCAAGGCGATCTCGGAGAGCACATCATCGACCTGTGTGCCGGCCGGACGCACCTCCACCTCCGGATCCAGCAGACCGGTGGGCCGCACCACCTGCTCGGCCACGCGACCCGACATTTCGTATTCGTACTGGCGTGGCGTGGCCGACACGAAAATCGTCTGCGGCGCCATCGCCGAAAACTCGTCGAAGCGCAGCGGACGATTATCCAGTGCCGAGGGCAGCCGGAAACCGTACTCGACCAGTGTTTCCTTGCGGCTGCGATCACCGCGATACATGCCGCCGAGCTGCGGAATGGTCACGTGACTTTCGTCGACGAACAGCAGCGCATCATCGGGCAGATAGTCGAACAGGCAGGGCGGCGGTTCGCCCGGCCCGCGACCCGACAGATAGCGCGAATAGTTCTCGATGCCACTGCAATAGCCCAGCTCGGCAATCATCTCCAGATCGAACTGCGTGCGCTGCTCAAGACGCTGCGCCTCGAGCAGGCGACCGTTGTCGCGCAGCTGCGCCAGGCGCGCTTTAAGTTCGATCTTGATCTCGTCGATCGCGGCGAGCAGTCGCTCGCGCGGTGTGACGTAGTGGGTCTTGGGAAAGATCGTCAGGCGGGGCACCCGCCGCAGCACCTCGCCGGTCAACGGGTCGAAGTAGCTCAGGGCCTCGACCTCGTCATCGAACAGCTCGATGCGCACAGCCTCGCGTTCGCTCTCGGCCGGAAACACGTCGATGATCTCGCCGCGCACGCGATAGCAGCCCTGGCGCAGCTCGACTTCGTTGCGGGTGTACTGCAGTTCGGCCAGGCGACGCAGCAGCGCGCGCTGGTTGATGCGCTCTCCGCGCGACAGGTGCAGCACCATGCTGAAATAGGCCTGCGGGTCGCCCAGGCCGTAGATGCACGACACGGTGGCGACGATGATGGTGTCGCGGCGCTCCAGCAGCGCCTTGGTCGCTGACAGGCGCATCTGCTCGATGTGATCGTTGATCGATGAGTCCTTCTCGATGAACGTATCGCTGGAAGGCACGTAGGCTTCCGGCTGGTAGTAGTCGTAGTAGGAGACGAAATACTCCACGGCGTTGTGCGGAAAAAACTCGCGCATCTCGCCGTAGAGTTGCGCCGCCAGTGTCTTGTTCGGCGCCAGCACCAGCGTGGGACGCTGCAACTCGTTGATGATGTTGGCCATCGTGAAGGTCTTGCCCGAACCGGTGACGCCCAGCAGCGTCTGGGCGGCCAGGCCGTCGCGCAGACCTTCGGTCAGCGCGGCGATGGCCGCGGGCTGGTCGCCGGCGGGCTGATAGTCGGAGACGAGTTCAAAACGATCAGCCATCAAAAATCCCTGGCAGCGGTGCCATTGGAACCGCCACGCGGTATGCCCTAGAATGCGCGGGCCGCAAACGGCCACAGTTCTTTAGCCACCCTGAGACCCGCCCGTGAGTCTACAAGTTTCCGCCCGCCTTCAGCGAGTCAAGCCCTCCCCGACCATGGCCGTCACGCAGATGGCCGCCGAACTCAAGGCCGCCGGGCAGGATGTCATCGGCCTGGGGGCCGGAGAACCCGATTTCGATACGCCTGCGCACATCTGCGAGGCCGGCATCGCCGCAATCAAGGCAGGCGACACCCGCTACACGGCTGTCGACGGCACGGTCGCACTCAAGGATGCGATCATCGCCAAGTTCCGGCGCGACAACGCCATCGAGTATGGGCGCGACCAGATCCTGGTGTCCTCGGGGGCCAAGCAGACCTGCTTCAACCTGGCCGCTGCCGTGTTGAATCCCGGCGATGAGGCCGTGATTCCGGCGCCGTACTGGGTTTCATATCCGGACATGGTGCTGCTCGCCGACGGTGAACCGGTGATCGTGCCGACAGGGCCCGAGACCGGCTACAAGATCACCCCTGACCAGCTCGCGGCGGCGATCAACGAACGCACCCGGCTGGTGTTTCTGAACAGCCCGAGTAACCCCAGCGGGGCGGCCTACACACGGGCAGAGCTTGTTGCGCTGGGCGAAGTGCTCAAGCAGCACCCCGACATCGTCATCGGCACGGATGACATGTACGAGCACATCTACTGGGCCGATGAACCGTTCTGCAGCCTGGTTACGGCCTGTCCCGACCTCTACGGGCAGACGGTGACCATCAACGGTGTTTCCAAGGCCTACGCGATGACCGGCTGGCGCATCGGCTACTGTGGCGGTCCCAAGCCGATCATCGCCGCGATGCGCAAGCTGCAGGGCCAGAGCACATCAAATCCGACAAGCATCTCGCAGGCCGCTTCCGTGGCGGCCCTCAACGGCGACCAGAACTGCGTGGCCGAGATGGTCAAGGCGTTCAAGGCTCGCCACGACTTCATCGTCGCGGCACTGAACGACATGCCGGGCATCAGCTGCCTGCCCGGTGCTGGCACGTTCTACGCCTTCCCCGACTGTCGCGAAGCCATTGCAGCGCTCGGGCTGGCAGACGATACGGCACTGTCCGAACAGCTGCTCAAGCGCGCCGGTGTGGCGGTGGTGCCGGGCAGTGCGTTTGGCTCGCCGGGGCATATCCGGCTGTCGTTTGCCTGCTCGCTTGAGACCTTGCAGGATGCCGCTTCGCGCATGCGCAAGATGCTGATAATTTGAAGAGGTGCTGCGCCGGGGCAGCAGCACGGCCACGCGGCCACCCCGGCGTTTCCTTGACCCGATCCCCGCCTTACTTCAGAATTCGCGGCTTGCGGTCGGCTAACCTCTGCGCCGACCCGAAAGCCTCCAGTTCCCCGGTAGCTCAGTGGTAGAGCGATCGACTGTTAATCGATTGGTCGTTGGTTCGAATCCGACCCGGGGAGCCACTTTACACGGGTCCATTCCCGCCACCTGTGCGACTTTTGTTGCCATAAGCCAATGGCGGCAGACCACTAGGCCTTCAGCGTCTTCAGGTAGGCTGCGAAATCCGCCCCCAGCTCCGCATGCAACAGTCCAAGCTCCACGGTGGCCTTGAGATAGCCGAGCTTGCTGCCGCAATCATAGCGCGTGCCGGAAAACGGATAGGCCGCCACAGCTTCGTCGTGCAGCAGGTCGGCGATCGCATCGGTGAGCTGGATTTCTCCGCCGGCACCGCGACCGGTGCGCTCGAGACGATCGAAAATCGCCGGTGTCAGCAGGTAGCGGCCCACCACCGCGAGGTTTGACGGCGCATCGGCAGGCTTGGGCTTCTCGACGATCTGGCGGATGATGTGATGGCCAGCCTGATCGGTCTCCACCGCCACGATGCCGTAGCTTGCGCTGTGCTCCACCGGGATGGTCTCCACGCCGAGCACACTCATGCCGTGAGCATCGTACTGTCGGCGCATCTGCATCAGCACCGGCTCCTCGGCATGGATCAGGTCGTCGGCCAGGTGCACGAAAAAGGGCTCGTTGCCCACTGCGGGGCGTGCGCACAGCACTGCGTGTCCCAGGCCCAGCGGCTGCCCCTGGCGAATGTAGATGCATGACACCGATGCGGGCACGATATCACGCACGACTTTCAGCAGATCCTGCTTTCCAGCCGACTCCAGTGCATTCTCAAGTTCAGAGTCAGTGTCGAAATGATCCTCGATCGCCCGCTTCGAGCTGCCGGTGACGAATACCAGCCGGGTGGCGCCAGCGCTGATCGCCTCCTCCACCGCGTACTGGATCAGCGGCTTGTCTACGATCGGCAGCATCTCTTTGGGGCTGGACTTGGTCGCGGGCAGAAAGCGCGTACCGCGCCCGGCCACAGGGAAAACAGCGGTTCTGATCTGGACTGACAAGAGCGGTCTCCAGGCAAGTGACTCGACAACCGCAGTCATTGGCTGCGGCGTGGCCCACTATACCCAAGACCGGGAACACGCCCAATGTGAACGCGTCACTCATGAAGAAAAAGTCGGTGCCGCGACAGCTGCGGCACCGACTCCGGCTGCGGTCTAGTCCTCGTCGCTGAGGCGAATATCGGCGCGGTTGATATCGAGCACCCGCGGCCCGATGCCGCTGACTTCGAGAAGATCATCAATGCTGGCAAATGGCCCATTGGCCTCGCGATACTCCACGATGGCCTGGGCCCGCACCAGGCCGATGCCCGACAACTCGGCGGCAATGGTCGCGGCATCCGCGGTGTTGACGTTGACGGGGCCCGCATGGGCGGGCTGCAGCAGGGCCAGCGCGAAGACGGCCGTCAGGGCACAGATCAGGGTTTTCATGCTCCACTCCTTGAGATGATGTGCATCACCGGCCGACTGCCGGCAATCGTCAGAGTAGGCATTTGGCGCATCATCGACGAGTGTGGTTTCTCGGCAATCGAAGGAAATTGGCCTGTGAAGCTCAGGTGTCCCGCCGCGGTGCGAGCAGGCCCGCCAGCGGCAGTTCACTGGTGGGTCGCGTGGTATCCCAGGCCTTGCAGCTCGGGCACTGCCAGCTCATGCGATGACCGGCATGCCCGCAGGATTCACAACGATAGCGCACGACAGACATTGCCAACCTGCGCAGGCCGCCGGCCATGCGCACCAGCGTCTCGCGCCGATCATCAGAGGCCGCATTGCGCAGCTCCTCGGCATCCACCAGGCTTGCCAGCGTGTCGTTGCCGGTGATGAACTCGATGACGGCCTCCTCGAGCACCGCCGGCTCGAGCAGATCACAGATGATCGCGGCATAGGCCAGCGTGTGCTCCCCCCTGCCACGCCGCTCGAGCAGCGGGCGCAGCAAACCGTCCAGTCCTGCAGCATCGTTACGCCTGAGCGCTATCCGATGCAGCTCCGGCAGCACCTCGGGCAGCAATGCCACGTCATCGCGCACAACGTTGCGAAGCAGCCGCCAGGCCATGTCGGTATCGCCATCCTGCTCGGCCAGGCGTGCGCGTATCATCGCGCCGCGCGGCATGTCCCGACGGGTACGCTGCGCTTTTTTCAGCAGCGCACGTGCAAGCTTCCCATCGCCTGCCGCCAGCGCTCGCTCCGCAGCTTCGCAATGACAGTGCGCGATTTCCAGCGCCTGGCTTTCTCCGGTGACGCGGGCCAGCTGCTGGCGAACCTCGATGGCCTGCGTCCACTCGCCAAGCGTCTCCAGGATGCCCAGGAGATTGCGCAGTGCGGGTTCGGCGTCGTCGGCGACATCGGCCACTTGCCGAAACAGGCTCTCCGCCCGATCGAGCAAACCGGCACGAAGATAGTCCTCACCCAGTGCGAACAGGGCAGCATGGCGTTGTGAGGCCGAGAGATCAGGGCGCGCGAGGATGTTCTGGTGGATACGAATCGCGCGGTCCACCTCGCCGCGGCGGCGAAACAGGCTGCCCAGGGCAAAATGGGTATCCAGGGCCTCGTCGTCGGTTGCAATCATGCGCACGAACATGTCGAGCGCCTTGTCGGTTTTCTGATCGAGCAGAAGATTGAGTCCGCGAAGATAGCCCTGGCTCAATGGCGGCTCGTCTTCCTCGCTGCCCCGCACAGCACGGTCCAGGTACCTGGCAAACGCCCAACCGGCTGCCGCGGCCACCATGAACAGTCCGAAAAGCAGGAAGGTGGATTCAGTGGGCATCGTGCATGGGCAGGCTGCGCAGACTGCTTATTTCGCTTTGAGCCGTCTCAAGCTTGCGACGCAGATTGCGTCGCTGGTAGATCAGTCGCAACAGCGCATAGACACAACACAGCAGCCCGAACAGCCAACCCAGTGCAAAGGTCGCCACGAACACCACCGAGATCCGGGCATCAACAAGTTCGATGACGCCGAGATCCAGCGTCATGACGCCTGGATTCTGGGCGGCGAACACGGCGGCAAAAAGCGCCACCAGCACCAACAGCAGGATGGTAAGGACGTTGCGAAGCATGCAGCCGACTCCTGACGGGCCCGATGATCGGTCCCGGTGTCCGGAAACTGCATTGTAAAGGAAGGTCTGGGGCTTATCAGTCCTTGATCGGCAAGGCTCGGCCAGAGTTGACCCGCTCGCGCAGATCCTTGCCCGGCTTGAAATGCGGCACATGCTTGCCTGCCAGGGCCACGGCCTCGCCGGTCTTGGGATTTCGCCCCATACGCGGCGGCCGGAAGTGCAACGAGAAGCTGCCAAAACCGCGAATCTCGATGCGCTCACCGTTGGCCAGGGCATCGCTCATGAGTTCGAGCAGATGCTTGACAGCGAGTTCTACGTCCTTGGCCGGCAGATGACTCTGCTTGCGGGCGATCAGTTCAATCAGCTCGGATTTGGTCATTGCGTCCCCACCTGCCCCTGAAAAGCAAGATCTGCGGCGCAGGATCTTCGCCCTGCGCCGCAGATCAGCCGGTCACCGTACGGCCACTGCGCCGTCAGCTGTTATCGTCATTGTCACGGTTGGCAATCTGCACCCGCAGCAGGTCGCCAAGACTGGTCCCCGAGCTCGCAGCACCTGTATCGGACTTGTAGCTCTGCATGACCTCGGCTTCCTCATGGGCTTCCTTGGCCTTGATGGACAGCGAAATCATGCGGGTCTTGCGATCCACGCCGGTAAACTTCGCCTCGATCTCCTCGCCGACCTTGAGCACCATGCGTGCATCCTCGACGCGGTCGCGCGCCAGCTCCGAGGCACGAAGCTGACCCTGCAGGCCACCGGGCAGATCGATGATCGCGCCCTTGGCATCGACTTCGGCCACAACGCCGCGGATGACCGAACCCTTCGGATGCTCTGCCATGAACCCGGACAGCGGATCGCGGTCCATCTGCTTCATGCCCAGCGAGATACGTTCCCGCTCGGGATCGATGGCCAGCACCACGGCCTCGACGTCATCGCCCTTCTGGAAGTTGCGCACGGCTTCCTCGCCGGGGATATCCCAGGAGATGTCCGAGAGATGCACCAGACCGTCGATACCGCCGTCCAGACCGATGAAAATACCGAAGTCGGTGATCGACTTGATCTGACCCGACACCTTGTCGCCCTTGTTGAAGTTCGACGAGAAGTCGGCCCAGGGATTGGCCTGGCACTGCTTGATGCCCAGCGAGATGCGACGACGCTCCTCGTCGATGTCGAGCACCATGACCTCGACCTCATCACCCACCTGTACAACCTTGTACGGGTTGACGTTCTTGTTGGTCCAGTCCATTTCCGAGACGTGCACCAGGCCTTCGACACCTTCCTCGATCTCGACGAAACAGCCGTAGTCGGCGATGTTCGTAACCTTGCCGAAGATGCGGGTATTGGCGGGGTAACGTCGGCCCAGGGCTTCCCATGGATCCGAGCCAAGCTGCTTGATGCCCAGGGAGACGCGGGTACGCTCGCGGTCGAACTTCAGCACCTTGACCTGGATTTCATCACCAACGTTGACGACCTCGGACGGATGCTTGACGCGCTTCCAGGCCATGTCGGTGATGTGCAGCAGACCGTCGATGCCGCCGAGATCCACGAACGCACCGTAGTCGGTCAGGTTCTTCACGATACCGGCCAGCACGGCGCCTTCCTGGAGGTTTTCCAGCAGCTGCTCGCGCTCTGCGCTGTATTCTTCCTCGACCACCGCGCGACGCGACACGACGACGTTATTGCGGCGCTGATCGAGCTTGATGACCTTGAACTCCAGGGGCTTGCCCTCGAGGTAGCTGGGGTCGCGTACGGGACGTACATCGACCAGCGAGCCCGGCAGGAACGCCCTGACATGTTCGATCTCGACGGTGAAACCACCCTTGACCCGGCCGTTGATGATGCCGGTGATGACCTCGTCATTCTCGAAGGCTTTTTCAAGCACGGTCCAGGTGCGGGCACGCTTGGCCTTCTCGCGCGACAGGCGGGTTTCGCCAAAGCCGTCCTCGACGGCGTCCAGCGCGACCTCGACGGTGTCGCCGACCGCCACTTCGAGTTCGCCCAGCTCGTTTTTGAACTGGCTGATCGGAATGACGGCTTCAGATTTCAGCCCTGCACTGACGATAACCACATCGTCGTTGACCTCAACCACGTAGCCGTTGAGGATGGCGCCAACCTTGATCTGCTGGCTGGCAAGGCTTTGTTCGAAAAGTTCTGCGAAAGATTCAGACATTGATTAACACTTCCGTCCTCACGGACGGCCCTGGGTTGCGCGCCTGCTGTCCATCGCCGGCGGGAGTGAATGAAAAGCGCTGGCATCCTGCCGGCACTGGTTCGACTTACAACTAAAAAACACTTTCTCTCTCAGGCCTGACCCACGGGCGGAATTTCAATCCGCTCAGACAGCCAATCGACGATGCGATCCACCACCTGCGGAATACTCATGTCCGTGGAGTCCAGCACCCTGGCGTCATCCGCGGGGACCAGGGGTGCCACGGCCCGCTGGGCATCGCGGGCGTCGCGTTCGGCGATGTCCCGGGAAAGGGCGGCAAGGCTAACATCAATTCCCTTTTCCTTCAACTGCTTATGTCGCCGCCGCGCGCGCTCCTCGGCCGTAGCCGTCAGGAACACCTTCAGGGTCGCGTCCGTGAAGATGCGCGTGCCCATATCGCGCCCGTCTGCGACCATGCCGGGCGGGCGGGCGAAGCTGCGTTGCAGGTCCACCAGGGCATCGCGCACTTCCTGGAATCGCGCAATGCGCGAGGCGGCATCTCCGGCGCGCTCGGTGCGCACCTCATCCGTGACGACCTCGCCATCCAGGTAAATGCGCTCACCGCCCGCCTCGTCGCTGACAAAGCGCACCCGCACCTTCTGGGCCAGCGCGGCCAGCGCATCTATGTCATCCAGGGATACACGTTCGCGGTTCGCCGCCAGGGCCAGCACCCGGTAGAGCGCGCCGCTATCGAGCAAATGCCAGCCCAGGCGCCTGGCCAGCAGGCGTGTAATCGTACCCTTGCCCGCACCACTCGGGCCATCCACCGCCAGCACCGGGGCTGGCGGCGCATCCTGCCGGGTCTGACTCATGACGCCTCCACCTGCAGATTAAGGCCCGCGCCGGCGGCAAGCTCGGGGAACCCCGGGAACGATGTTGCGACGTTCGCGGTATCCAGGATCCGGATCGGCGCGCCGGCGACCAGGCTTGCCATGGCAAAGGCCATCGCGATGCGGTGGTCACCATGGCTGTTGATTTCGCCGCCGCCAAGTCGACCGCCGTGGATCACCGCGCCATCGGGCTGCTCGTCGACCTCGATGCCCAGCGTGCGCAGCCCCGAGGCCATGACCGCGATCCGGTCACTTTCCTTGTGGCGCAGTTCTTCGGCGCCACTGATGCGCGTGACCCCCTGGGCCGCCGCGGCGGCGACGAAGATGGCCGGAAACTCGTCGATGGCCAAGGGTACCAGCGCCGGTGGAATATCAATGCCCTTGAGGGCCGCGCGTTGAACGTGCAGATCGCCGACCGGTTCGCGACCTTCCATTCGGCGACGCTCGATGCGAATGTCCGCGCCCATCGCTTCGAGAATACCCAGCACGCCAAGGCGCGTCGGATTGAGGCCGACGCCCTCGACCACAAGCGCCTCGCGGGCGGCCAGGCAACCACCCAGCAGAAAAAACGCGGCAGAGGACAGATCGCCGGGCACCCGCATGTCCATGCTCTCCGGCGCCTGGTCCGGCAGCAGATGAATCGTGCCGTCATCGTCGACCGTCAGGTTCACGCCCATGGACATCAGCATGCGCTCGGTGTGATCACGCGACACACCCGAGCCGCGCACGAGGGTCTCGCCGCTGGCATACAGGGCGGCCAGCAGGATCGCCGATTTCACCTGGGCACTGGCCACCGGCAAGGTGTAGTCGATGCCCTTCAATGACCGTCCGCCTTGAACCCGCAGCGGCGGCCGGCCATCGACGGTATCGACCTGGGCCCCCATCATGTTCAGCGGATCGGCGACGCGGCGCATGGGCCGCTGCATCAGCGAAGCGTCCCCGACCAGTTCGCTGTCGAAGTCCTGCCCGGCCAGCAGCCCCGCAAGCAAGCGGATCGCGGTCCCGGAGTTGCCGAGGTCAAGCACAGTGTCCGGTGCCGCAAGTCCGCGCAAGCCGACCCCGTGGACCACCACATGCTCGCCGTCACGCTCGATTGTCACGCCCATGGCGCGCAGCGCGCTCATCGTGGCCAGGCAGTCTTCGCTGGCCAGGAAGCCGTCGATCTCGCTGCGCCCGCGGGCAATGGCCCCGAGCAACAGCGCACGATGGGAAATCGACTTGTCCCCAGGCACTCGCAGTGTCCCCGACAGGCTGCCCCCCGGCGTCAACAGGTAGTTCTGGGTCACGATCTCATGCTCCACAGGCACTGCATCAGGCGTGCTGGACCTGCCGAAGGGCCTGGTCGAGGCGCTCGAGCTGCGCGTGCGTGCCGATGCTGATGCGCAGGTGATGAGGAAGGCCGTAATTGGCCAGTGGGCGCACGATGACGCCTTGCTTGAGCAACTGCGTATACACCTCGGCAGCCGGGCGGCCCATATCCACCAGCAGGAAGTTGCCCGCATCGGCGCCGTACCACAGGCCCAGCGCATCGAGTGTGCCGGCAAGCTGACGCAGCCCCTCGCGGTTCACCTGGCGACTGCGTTGCAGGTATTCGTGATCTCCCAGTGCGGCAACTGCGGCAGCCTGAGCCGCATGGCCGACGTTGAACGGCTGGCGGATCCGATTGAGCACATCGGCGATCTGCGCACTGGATACCGCGTAGCCGATACGCAGACCCGCCAGACCGAAGCCCTTCGAAAACGTGCGCGACACCACAAGGTTGGGAAACTCGTCCAGCCAGGCCAGCACACTGGCCTGCGCGGGGTCTTGCGCGTATTCGACGTAGGCTTCGTCGACCACGACAACCACATGCTCCGGAAGCTGCTCGATGAACTGCCGCAATGCCGGCAACGGCAGCGCCGTGCCGGTCGGGTTGTTGGGGTTGGCAATGAATACCAGCCGCGTGCGCGGCGAGACCAGCGACGCCATCGCCGCCAGGTCATGGCCCAACGGTGCGTCATCTCCGGCAGGCAGCGCCGGCGCCACGCAGGCGGTCGCCCCGGTCGCCCGCGTGGCCAGCTCGTAGACCGCGAAGGCGTACTGCGAGTAGACCGCTTCCAGGCCCGGCAGCAGAAACGCCTCGGCGAGCAGCACCAGGATATCGTTGGAGCCGTTGCCCAGCGTGATCATCGACGGCGCAACCCCGAGATGCTCGCCCAGCGCCTGCTTCAAGGCAAAGCCATTGCCGTCCGGGTACAGGGCAAGCTCCGGCAGCACCTCGCGAATCGCCGCCAGCGCCGCCGGCGGCGGCCCCAGGGGATTTTCGTTCGACGCAAGCTTGATCGTGTCGCTCAGGCCCAGTTCGCGCTCAAGCTCACTGGTCGGCTTGCCGGGCTGGTAGGGACTCAGTCCGGCGACACCCGGTGTGGCCAGTCGCAGTGCATCGAAGTCGGTGGCGCTCTGGTCGGTCATTGCACTGCGCACGGATAGGCCCCGAGTATGCGAAACAGCGTCGCATGCTCGCGAATAAGCGCCAGTGCCGCGGCGATCTGCGGTTCGTCCGCATGGCCTTCAATATCGACGAAGAACACGTAGTCCCATTTGCGGCGGCGTGATGGCCGCGACTCGATGCGCGTCATGCTGACGTTTGCGCGCGCCAGCGGCTCGAGCAGCCGGAACAGCACGCCGGGGCCCTCGGTGCCCGACGTCGACAACAGCAGTGAGGTCTTGTCCTTGCCACTGGCCGGAAACATCTTGCGACCGATGATGAGGAAGCGTGTCGTGTTGTCGGCCTTGTCCTCGATATCGGCGACCAGCATGTTCAGCCCATAGACCTCGGCGGCCGACTCACCGGCGATGGCCGCCGTACCGGCCTCGTCGCGGGCCCGTCTTGCCGCCTCGGCATTCGAGGCCACGCTGATGCGCTCGACATGCGGCAGAAACTCGGCCAGCCAGCCGCGGCACTGCGCCAGCGACTGCTGATGCGAACAGATACGCTCGATGGCCTGAAGCTCGTTCATCTTGCCCATCAGGTGCTGGCGGATTCGCAGTTCCACCTCACCACAGACGAACAGCGGCGAGGTCAGGAACATGTCCAGGGTATGGCTGACCGTCCCTTCCGTGGAGTTTTCAACCGGCACCACGCCGAAATCGGCGATGCCGGCCTCGACCTCGTGGAACACCTCGTCGATAGAGCCCATCGGCAACGAACGCACGGAATGGCCGAAATGCTTGAGCACGGCCTGCTGGGTAAACGTGCCTTCAGGACCGAGAAAGGCGATTTTCAGCGGCTCCTGCTGGGCCAGGCAGGCCGACATGATCTCGCGAAACAGTCGCAGCATCTCCTCGGCCTGCAACGGTCCCTCGTGGCGCTCGAGCACGCCGCGCAACACCTGCGCCTCGCGTTCGGGACGATAGAAGTCTACCGTCCGGGCCTCCTGGCCGGCCTTGGACACACCGACCTGCTGTGCAAGCCTGGCCCGCTCGCTGATCAGGCGCTGGAGTTGCTCATCGACCGCGGTGATGCGCGCACGCAATTCATCGAGACTCAAGCCCTCGACCGGTACGTCCTTCACGCCATGCCTCCTGATGGCTGTGGGCCAGGAATCACGCGGGCCGCCAGGACACCCTTGATGGCGCGGATCTGCGCCAGGGTCGCCTCCGGCAACTGCGCATCGAGGTCGACAATGGTATAGGCGAGCTCGCCGCGCGACTGGTTGAGCAGATCACCGATGTTGATCTGTGCCGCCGCCAGTGCCGTGGAAATCTGGCCGACCATGTTTGGCACATTTGCATTGGCCACGGTGAGTCTGCAGCGACCGTTGCGCGGCAGCTGTGCATCCGGGAAATTCACCGAGTGGCGGATGTTGCCGTGTTCGAGGAACTCGCGGAGATTGTCGGCCGCCATCGCCGCGCAATTCTCCTCGGCCTCGCGGGTGGATGCGCCCAGGTGTGGCAGGGCAATCACCCCGGCATGGTCCTTCAGTCGCGCCGACGGAAAATCCGTGACCAGTGCGCGCAGCCGTCCGCTGTCCAGGGCGGCGATCACCGCCTCGGTCTCGATGATGGCGTCACGCGCGAAATTCAGCACCACACCGCCCTCGCGCATCAGCGCCAGACGTGCACCGTTGACCAGGTGATGGGTGGCATCGTTGAGCGGCACATGCACGCTGATCATGTCACAGCGCATGAACATCTCGTCCAGGCTCACCGCTTGCTGCACGCCCGAGGAAAGCTGCCAGGCGCGCCGGACGCTGATCTGCGGGTCATAACCGATCACGTGCATGCCCAGGGCCAGCGCCGCATTGGCCACTTCCACGCCAATGGCACCCAACCCCACTACCCCGAGCGTACGCCCGGGCAGTTCGAAGCCCACGTAGCGTTTCTTGCCGGCCTCCACCTGCTGCTCCAGCGCGGCTTCGTCGCCACCGTCAAGCCCGCGCACGTAGTGCCAGGCCTGCGGCAGATTGCGCGCAGCCATGAGCATGCCTGCAATGACCAGCTCCTTGACCGCGTTGGCGTTGGCGCCCGGTGCATTGAAAACCGGAATGCCGCGCGCGCTGAGTGCGGCGACGGGAATATTGTTGGTGCCGGCGCCCGCCCGCCCGACCGCCAGTACCGAATCGGGAATGCTCATGCCGTGCATGTCGTGCGAGCGCAGCAGAATCGCATCGGGACGACTCATGTCGGAGGCGACCTCATAGCGCTCACGCGGCAGCCGTCGCAGGCCCTTGATGGAGATATTGTTCAGCGTCAGGATCTTGAAACTGCGTGCCTGGCCGTTTACCGCTGGGCCCTCAACCATGGCGACGCTCGAACTCGGCCATGAAGGCGATCAACGCATCGACCCCGGCATCCGGCATCGCGTTGTACAGGCTTGCGCGCATGCCCCCCACCGAGCGATGCCCCTTGAGGTGTGTCAGGCCGGCGGCTTCGGCTTCGCTCACGAACTGGCCATCGAGTTCAGGGCGTGCCAGCGTGAATGGCACATTCATCCACGACCGGCAGTCCTCGTCGACAGGTGCGGTATAGAACGCCGAGCTGTCGATCGCGTTATACAGCCGCGCCGCCTTGCGGTAGTTGCGCCCTGCCATCGCGGCCAGCCCGCCCTGCTCGATGATCCACTCGAACACCAGGCCTGCGATGTACCAGGCGAAGGTCGGCGGCGTATTGAGCATCGACTGCGACTCGGCCAGTGCGCGATAGCTGAGCATCTGCGGCAGCGACTCGGGGCTGCGGGCGAGCAGTTCATCGCGCACGATGACCAGCGTCAGGCCGGCCGGACCGATGTTCTTCTGCGCCCCCGCATAGATCAGGCCGAACTGGCTGACATCCACAGGCCGCGAGAGAATCGTGGAGGACATGTCGGCGACCAGTGGCACACCGCCTGTGTCGGGCACGTAATGGAACTCGACGCCGCCGATGGTCTCATTGGGGGTGTAGTGCAGATAGGCTGCGTCGGGGTCGGTACGCCATTCCGCGCGCTCGGGAATATTCGCATATGGCGCGCCGGCATCAGCGGCGACATTGACCTGACACAGACCCTGGGCTTCCTTGATGGCTTTCTTCGACCAGCTGCCGGTGTTGATGTAGTCGACGCGCGCGCCGCCGGCAGCGAGGTTCATCGGCACCATAGCGAACTGCAGGGTGGCACCGCCCTGCAGGAACAGCACCCGGTAATCGTCGGGAATGCGCATCAGCTTGCGCAGGTCGGCTTCCGCCTTCTCGGCGGCCGCAACAAAGGGCTTGCCGCGATGACTGACCTCCATCACCGACATGCCCAGTCCCTGCCAGTCGGGCAGCTCCTGCTGTGCACGCAGCAATACCGGCTCCGGAAGAATCGCCGGTCCTGCACTGAAATTGAAAACGCGCGTCATGCCCGGTTGCGTCCTTTCGTTCAAGCATCGTCCTCGGTTTCGCCTTCGATCTTCTCCAGACCGACCAGGCGATCGTCATCTGCCACCCGGATCAGCCGCACGCCCTGCGTGTTGCGCCCGAGAATCGAGATATCGTTGACGGGCGTGCGCACCAGCGTGCCATTGCTGCTGATGAGCATGACTTCATCGTCGTCGCTGACCTGCAGCGCACGCACCAGCGGACCATTTCGCGCGCTGGTCTGGATCGCAATCACGCCCTGGCCACCGCGACCGCGCAGCGGGAACTCATCAGCGGCTGTGCGCTTGCCATAGCCACGCTCGGTCGCCGTGAGAATATGGCCCTGATCGAGAATGATCAGGGCAATGATCTGCTCGCCATCGCCCAGGCGCATGCCGCGTACACCGGCGGCCAGGCGGCCCATCGTGCGTACGTCTGATTCGCGGAAACGAATACCCTTGCCCGAACTGGCGCACAGCAGCACATCACTGGCGCCGTTGGTGAGCGCCACATCGACGAGGCGATCATCCTCGCGCAGGTCGACTGCGATGATGCCGCTGGTGCGTGGCCGCGAGAACGCTGACAACGGCGTCTTCTTTACAGTGCCGCGACTCGTGGCCATGAACACGAACTGCTCGTCGTTGAATTCGCGGATCGACAGCACGGCGTTGATGCGCTCACCGTCCTCGAGTGGCAGCAGGTTGACGATCGGGCGGCCGCGCGCGCCGCGGCTGACCTGGGGCACCTGGTAGACCTTCAGCCAGTAACACTTGCCGCGGCTGGAGAAACACAGCAGCGAATCATGGCTGTTGGCCACGAACAGCTTGTCGATGAAATCCTCGCCCTTGACCTGCGCGGCCGAGCGGCCACGCCCGCCCCGGCGCTGGGCCTGGTAGCTGTCGATCGGCTGGGACTTCATATAGCCCTGGTGCGACAGCGTGACCACCACAGCTTCATCGGGAATCAGGTCCTCGATGGTCAGATCGCTGTAGTCCTCGATGATCTCGGTACGCCGTGGATCCGCATAGGCCTGCTTGACCTCGAGCAGTTCATCGCGAATGACCTGGCGCAGCCGCTCGGGGTCAGCCAAGATGTCTCTAAGTTCTTTAATTATCTCGAGCAGATCTTTGTATTCATTTACAATCTTATCCTGCTCGAGACCCGTCAACCGGTTCAGTCGCAGGTCCAGGATCGCCTGGGCCTGGATGTCCGAGAGGCGATAGCCCCGCTCGCCAAGCCCCAGCTCCGCGGGCAGGTCTTCCGGGCGCGTGATATCGGCGCCTGCACGCGAGAGCATGTCGGTGACGATGCCCGGCGCCCAGTCGCGCGATGTCAGCGCCGCCTTGGCCTCGGCCGGCGACGGCGAGGCCTTGATCAGTTCGATGATGGGGTCGATGTTGGCCAGCGCCACGGCGAGGCCTTCGAGTACGTGGGCCCGGTCGCGCGCCTTGCCCAGGTCGAAGATCGTGCGCCGTGTGACCACCTCGCGACGGTGTCGCAGAAAGGCCTCGAGCACTTCCTTCAGGCTCAGCAGCTTCGGCTGACCCTCGACGAGCGCGACCATATTGATGCCGAACACGCTCTGCAGCGGCGTCTGTTTGTAGAGGTTGTTGAGCACCACATCGGGCAGCTCGCCACGACGCAGCTCGATGACCACGCGCATGCCGTCCTTGTCGGACTCATCGCGCAGCTCGGTGATGCCTTCGAGTTTTTTCTCGCGCACCAGTTCGGCGATCTTCTCGATCAGCCGGGCCTTGTTCACCTGATAAGGAAGCTCGGTAATGATGATGGCCTGGCGGCCGCGGGCATCGATCTCCTCCACCGAGGTCCTGCCGCGCACGTACACACGACCGCGCCCGGTCTTGTAGGCACTGTAGATGCCGGCCACGCCGTTGATGATGCCGGCGGTAGGGAAATCCGGCCCGGGCAGGATGCGGATCAGATCCTCGACCTGTAGCGATTCGTCGTCGAGCAAGGCCACCGCAGCGTCGACCACCTCGCCAAGATTGTGCGGCGGGATGTTCGTGGCCATACCCACGGCGATGCCTGAGGAGCCATTGACCAGCAGGTTCGGCACCCGCGTGGGCAGCACCGAGGGCTCCCACTCCGACTCATCGTAGTTGGCCGTGAAATCGACGGTCTTTTTCTCGATATCCCCCAGCAGTTCATGGGCGATACGCGACATCCGCACCTCGGTGTAACGCATCGCCGCTGGGGCATCGCCGTCGACCGAACCGAAGTTGCCCTGGCCATCGACGAGCATGTAGCGCATCGAAAAGGGCTGGGCCATGCGCACAATGGTGTCGTAGACCGCTGAGTCGCCGTGAGGATGGTATTTGCCGATCACATCGCCGACGACACGCGCGGACTTCTTGTACGGCTTGTTGTAGTCGTTGCCCAGCTCGCGCATGGCAAAGAGCACGCGCCGATGCACAGGCTTCAGGCCATCACGCACATCGGGCAGGGCCCGACCGACAATGACACTCATCGCGTAGTCCATGTAGGACTGACGCATCTCGTCTTCGAGGTTTACGGAGAAGATTTCGTGGGCGATATCCGGCATCAGTCAGTGCTTTTTTGATCTGCGAAAATATCAATAAAACCGCATACTTCCGCATACGGATCCGGGCCAGCGTCAACCGGTCGATAATATCACAGGCAGTCGCTGAACCGCAGGCTGGCGTTGCCTGCGGCGCCGGTGTCGTATAGTTCGGGCTGATCCTGAAAATTGGCGGCCCATGCAGGACAACGAGCAGCTGGTAAGAAGGCTCGGCGCCACGGGTATCTGGCTGCTGGCGGTCAACGGCATGATCGGTGCCGGCATTTTCGGCGTACCGGCCGGGGCAGCGGCGCTGACCGGGATTTACAGCCCGCTGGTCTTCGCCGCCTGCGGCCTGCTGCTGGCGGCCATCGTGCTGTGCTTTGCCGAGATCGCCGGGCATTTCCACGGCACCGGCGGTCCGATCCTCTACCTGCAGACCGCCTTCGGCCGTTTCGCCGGCTTCCAGGCCGGCTGGGCGTTCTACGTCGCGCGGGTCACCGCGTTTGCGGCCAACGTCAACCTGCTGGTGGCCTCGATCGCTTTCTTCTGGCCCGCTGCTGCGACGGGTGCGGTGCGCATCGGTCTGCTGGCCACGATTGTTTTCGGTCTGGCGTGGATCAACGTCCTTGGCGTCAAACAGGCCATGCGCTCACTGGGAATCCTCACGGTGCTGAAGTTCCTGCCGCTGCTGGCGCTGGTGATCATGGGCCTGGCCTGGCTGGAGCCGGCGGTTTTCGCATCACGCCCCGCAGCGACACCCGGCATGCTCGACTTCGGCACTGCCGCCCTGCTCGTCATCTACGCCTTCGTCGGCTGGGAGAATGCGCTGGTGCCCGGCGGCGAGGCCCGCGATCCGCGGCGCGACATGCCGCGGGGGCTGTTCTGGGCGCTGGGACTGGTGACGGTGCTCTATGTAATGGTCCAGGCCGTGGCGGTGGCGGTGCTGCCCGACCTGGCCGAATCCGAGCGCGCCCTGGTCGACGTCGCCGCGGTGTTGATCGGTCCGGCCGGGGCGCTGCTGCTGACCGTCGGCGTCGTGGTCTCGGTTGGCGGCAATCTGGCCGCCGCCATGATCACCGCGCCACGGCTGACCTATTCGCTGGCCCGGCAGGGCAGCTTCCCGGCATGGTTCGGCCGGGTTCATCCCGAGCACCGTACACCGGCGATCTCGGTGATGTTCTTTGCCGCTATCTGCTTCGCCCTGGCCGTGTATGGCTCCTTCGTCTGGCTGGCGGCAATGAGCGCCCTGGTGCGGGTACTGATCTACATGAGCTGCATCGGCGCGATGCCGAGGCTGCGGCAGCGCTTTGCCGTGCAGGCCCAGGCACGGGACAGTCACCACTTCCAGGTCCCACTGGGGTGGACCGTGCCGGTGCTTGCCTTCCTGGTCTGCGGCCTGCTGCTGACCCGCATCGGACTGGATTCCGTGCTGAGCACGGCGGGCGTGCTCGGCGCCGGCGCGATCATCTACTGGCAGGTGCGTCGGCGTCGACACGACTGATGACAACGTCCGCGCCGCTCCTGCAGCGGCGCTATACTGCGTCGTTTTGGCGCAGGCCGCGCAGCCGGCCACGCTGGCCTGGGAACCCCTATGCAGGAAATCGACAGCCTGGTGTTCGCCCGCTGGATCATCCCGGTCGAACCGCATGCAGCCGTACTCAGCGATCATGCGCTGGCCATTCACCACGGCCGCATTGTCGAACTGCTTCCGGCAGAGCAGGCGCACGCGCGTTACCGGGCCCGCGACACCGTGCGACGAGACAGCCATGTGCTGATTCCCGGCCTGGTCAATGCCCACACCCACGCGGCAATGACGCTGCTGCGCGGACTGGCCGATGACATGCCGCTGGCGCAGTGGCTGGGCGAACATATCTGGCCTGCCGAGCGCCGGCTGGTCAACCGGGATTTCGTGCACGACGGCACGCGCCTTGCCGTGGCAGAAATGCTGCGCGGGGGCACCACCTGCTTCGCCGACATGTATTTCTTCCCCGACACGGTTGGCGAGGTGGCCGCCGAGGCCGGCATCCGCAGTGTCGTGGGCATGATCGTCATCGAGTTCCCCAGCGCCTGGGCGCGTGATGCCGGCGAGTACTTCAGCCGTGGCCTGGAACTCCACGATCGTTTCCGCGACCACCCGCTGGTGACGACCGCCTTCGCGCCTCACGCCCCCTACACCGTCAGCGACGACAGCCTGCGGCGCATCCGTCGGCTGGCCGATGAACTCGAGGTGCCGGTGCACATGCACCTGCACGAAACCGCACATGAGGTTGCCGAGAGTCTGCGCGAGCATGGCGTGCGGCCCCTGGCGCGCCTGCACGCACTGGGGCTGGTCAATCCGGCGCTGATGGCGGTGCACATGACCGAGCTGGAAGCCGACGAAATCACGCTGCTGGCGCAAGCCGGCGCCTCGGTAATCCACTGTCCGGCATCAAATATGAAACTCGCCAGCGGTGCCTGCCCGGTCAGCGAACTGTTGCGCGCCGGCGTGCACGTGGGCCTTGGCACCGATGGTGCGGCCAGCAATAACCGGCTGGACATGCTGGGGGAGATGCGCCTGGCGGCACTGCTGGCCAAGCACACCAGCGGCGATCCCAGCACGCTGGATGCGGCCACCGCGCTGCGCATGGCCACCCTCGACGGTGCCCGGGCACTGGGCCTGGGCGAGATCACCGGATCGCTGGTGCCGGGAAAGGCTGCAGACATCACCTGTATCGACCTGTCGGATGCGGCGACCCAGCCGGTGCTCCATCCGCTCTCGCAACTGGTCTATGCCGCAGGGCGCAGCCAGGTCAGCGATGTCTGGGTAGCCGGTCGCGCGCAGGTGCGCGATCATCAGCTGCTCGGCAGCAGTTTCGATGGACTCACCAATATGGCCACGGAATGGGCCGACCGGATCCTGCCTGCACAGGCGACAGGAGCACATGGATGATGGAACCTACGAACGTCGATCCGCAGGAAATCTCGAAGTTCAATACGCTCGCATCGCGCTGGTGGGACCCCGACAGCGAGTTCAAGCCGCTGCACCAGATCAACCCGCTGCGCCTGGACTATATCGATCAACGCGCCGGCCTGGCCGGCAGCCGGGTGATCGATGTCGGTTGCGGCGGCGGTATCCTCAGCGAGTCGATGGCAGCGCGTGGCGCAACGGTGACCGGTATCGACCTGGCCGAGGCCGCACTGGGGGTGGCGAAGCTGCACCTGCTGGAGTCGGGACACAAGGTGGAATATCTGCGTGCCCGCGCCGAGGACATGGCCGCCGAGCGTGCCGGAGAATATGACGTCGTGACCTGCCTGGAGATGCTCGAGCACGTCCCCGACCCCGAAGCGGTGGTGGCGGCCTGCCATACGCTGGTCAAACCCGGCGGCCACGTGTTCTTCTCCACCATCAACCGCAATCCGAAGGCATTCCTGTTTGCGATTGTTGGCGCCGAGTACGTGCTGCGCCTGCTGCCACGCGGCACCCATGAGTACGCGAAGTTCATCCGACCCTCGGAACTTGAGCGCTGGGCCCGCAATGCCGGACTGAACATGCACCACATCACAGGCATGCAGTACAACCCGCTGAGCGGGCGCTACCGCCTCGGCGGCGATGTCGCGGTGAACTATCTGGTGCACTGCCAGCGACCCGCTGGCGATGAGGCCGCCTGATGCCCGGTGCACTGCTGCTGGATCTTGATGGCACGCTGGTGGACACGGCACCAGACATGGTGGCGTGCCTGAATGCCCTGCTCGCCGAGCATGCGCACAGGCCCGTGGGCTATGAACTGGCGCGCCAGCAGGTCTCCAACGGCGCGGTGGGTCTGCTGACACTGGCCTTCGGGCTGGCAGAAGACGACACGCGCATGCCCGCACTGCGTGCGCGCTACCTGCAACTCTACGCCGAGAGTGTTTGCAGTAAATCCATTATCTTCAATGATTTCGCCTCTGTATTTGACGTGATATCTACCCTGGGATGGCACTGGGGCGTGGTCACGAACAAGCCCCAGGCGCTGGCCCGGCCTCTGCTCGCGGCGCTGAACCTGCGGCCGACGCTGGACTGCCTGGTCGGCGGCGATACGCTGCCCCAGCGAAAACCTCATCCTGCCCCGTTGTTGCATGCCGCGCAGATCCTCGGCGTGCCGGCACAACACTGCGTCTATGTCGGCGATGCCGAGCGGGATGTCCAGGCCGGCCGGGCGGCAGGCATGCGCACCATCGCGGCGCGTTACGGGTATCTGAGCGATCCTGGCGACGCACAGCGCTGGCAGGCCGATCACGTCGTCGACTCGCCGGCCGAGCTCGCCGAACTGCTTGGCAGGCTGGCTCCGGAGATGGCGCGTGCCGGCTGAGCTGGCCGCCTGGTTGCCGCCGCTGCCAATCCTCGTGGCAGTGGCTGGCGGATTGCTTGCCGGTGGGCTGCTGACATGGCTGCTGGGCCAGCGCGCACGCAATGCGCTGGCGATGGACAATGCGCGCCTGCAGGAGCGGCTGGCAGGCGAGGAACGGCTGCGCGTGGAGCGCGAGGAAGCGCTGAAAGCGGCCCAGGAGCGTATGGCCTTGCAGTTCGACGGCCTGGCCAACGAGGCGCTGCGCCGGGCCGGCGATGACTTCCTGAAGCTGGCCACGCAGCGACTGGATACCCAGCATGAGCGCGCCCGCGGAGAACTCGGTGCGCGCGAAAAGGCCGTCGAGTCCCTCGTCAAGCCGATCTCCGAGGCGCTCAAGCGCACCGAAACCCAGATCGAGGCACTCGAGCGTTCGCGACAGCATGCGTACGGGAGTATCCAGGCACAGCTCGAGACCATGAGCGCCACCCAGCAGGCGCTGCAGCTGGAGACACGCAATCTGGTCACCGCGCTGCGTCGACCCGAGGTCCGCGGTCAATGGGGCGAGATCACCCTGCGCCGCCTCGTCGAGCTGGCCGGCATGGTCGAGCATTGCGATTTCGTCGAGCAAAGCCACGTACGCACCGAGGATGGCGCGGTGCGCCCCGACCTGGTGATCCACATGCCGGAGGACCGGCAGCTGGTCGTGGATGTGAAGACCCCGCTGGATGCGTATCTTGACGCCGTCAATGCGCCCGACGATGCGACGCGCGACGCCGCCCTGCAGCGCCACGCCAACAAGGTGGCCGAGCGCATCCGCGAGCTGGCCTCGAAGGCCTATTGGGCGCAGTTTCCGCGCAGCCCGGAGTTCGTCATCCTGTTCATCCCCGGCGAGCAGTTCCTCAGCGCCGCACTTGACCGGCGTCCGCAACTGCTCGACGAGGCGCTGCGCCAGCACGTCATCCTCGCCACGCCCACCAGCTTCGTCGGCCTGCTCAAGGCCGTCGCCTACGGCTGGCGGCAACTGGCGCTGGC
>JAFIFN010000050.1 GCA_020832005.1 Gammaproteobacteria bacterium
CATGGCGCGGCCACCAGCGAAAGGGTTGCTCGGGTTCCACATACTCGGTGCGCAACGGACCGCCCTTGGTGCGGAAGAAATACAGGTTACCGGTGAGCGTACCGTAGGGTCCGTGTGCCAGGTGCGGAGGCCGCCAGAAATAGGCACCGGGACGCATCACGCCCCGGTCGCCGTGGACCTCGCCGCTGAGCAGGTACATCTCCTCGACAGCGTCGTGCTTCTCCGATCGTTCAGCCCAGCGCATCGGCATCGTACCGAGGATCCACGAGGTGTCGCCGCTGACCGGATCCTGATAGAGCAGCTTGCGGCCCGCGCCGGGCGGGAACTCCGGGTGAAAGTTTCCCGTGTAGGGCACCTCGAAGGTATCGCGATACTCGACAAGGCGGGCGGCATCGGGCGTCGGGGTCTGTGCCGTAGCCTGTTGCGGACGGGCCGAATAGAACACCAGCGCCACGGCCCCGTTACGACTGTGACGCGGCCCGGCCGGGTACCCGGCCGGCCAGTGCGCGTAGGCGAAAGGCCCGAAGCGCGTCTCGCCGATCATCAGTTCGCCGTCAAGCACGAGAAATTCCTCGTCGACGGCCAGCGCGCCGGCCGGCAGCGAGTAGCCCGGTGGGAAGCGCACCAGCAGACTTGCCGCACCGGTCTCGTCATCCTCACTGAGGCGCTTGAACTCGACCTCCGCGCCCGGCAGCGGCAGCTCGCCCGGCTGCCAGGGCAGACCCTGCGACTGAACAAACTCGATCCATTCCCTTGCCATCGGCTGTTTACTCCTTAGTCCGTGACGGGCCGCGGACCCGGCGCCTCGTGACGCAGCGGCGCGCGCGGGTCGCTGCTTTCGGCCAGCACCCGCATCAGTTTGCGCATCGCCACATCCAGCGCGCTGCCGCACCGGCGCCGGTACTCCGGGTCTGCTGACAATGCGGATTGCCAGTCAGCATCCAGACTGCCCGCGCGTTCGAGCTGCAGTTCCAGCGCGATACGATGGGCACGTTCGATGTGCAGCTGCGAGGCCAGCTCGAAGATCAGCCCGGCGAGGCGTTCATTGTCCAGCGGCGCATCCGGCAGCTCGATATTCATCGTGGCTTCTCCGCCTCCAGGACCGCCCAGGGAAAGTGCCATTCCGCGCGCCTGGGCCATCGCAGCTCGGGCAGGCGGCCGGCACCGCGCTCATCGAACGCCACCCAGCGCGCGTTGACGAGCCCCGCTGCTTCGGCGAAGGCGATCAGATCTGCCTGCATCATCGCAGGCAGATAGGGTTCATTATTGCGCGCACCATGCTCACGCATGGCCATGTCACGCAAGGCATCACCGGTGAACTGGAAGTCCAGGAATCGCAGCACACCGCCCGGGGCGAGAATACGCACGCACTCTGCAAACAGCTCGCGCAGGACCTCGACGGGCATCTCGTGGATCAGCATCGTGGAGGTGACCAGATCCGCTGAAGCATCTTCCAGTCCGGTGGCCGTCGCGTCGGCCTGGCGCAGACGGATATCCAGGCCCCTTTCCGCAGCCCGCCTTGCCGCCAGCTGAAGACAGGGCGCAGCAAGATCAACGCCTATCACTTCGGCCTGCGGGAATGCCGCCTTGAACGGCCAGGTTGATTTGCCGAAACCGCAGCCCAGGTCGACTATCCGCCGCCACGCGCGCTGCGGCAGGGCGGTCTCCACGAACACCCGGTGGAAGGCGTAGTCGTCGTTCTCGCCCAGCATGACCAGACGGGCGCCCAGTTCGTAGACGCTCGCCGCGGCCTGACTGGACCACACGCCGCCGGGCTGCAGATGGATATCCCAGTCCGTGTACCAGTCGGGCAGCTCCAGCTGTTCGTCCATTTCAACACTTGCGGCCAGCGCGTCATCAGCGCCAGGCGCTTCGTCGTCGAGTGCATCGATGACCGCCCGCCACAGCATCTTCTGGGAACCGCGTTCCAGCCACGAAAACCACGGATAGGCGGGCAGCGCGCGTACCCTGGACTCGGTGTCTGCCAGCTCTGCGTCCTGACCGCCGGCCTGCAGCTGCGTTTGCAGCGCCGGGTAGAGCGTGTCTGCCCAGCGTCGTCGCAGGGCGAGCACGAAATCCACGCCGGCTGTGTGATCAATGACCGAGTCCATGCGGATCTCCTGTGACCGCGCGCCGAAGGGCCAGCGAAACCCTGGTCGACGCCAGCCTGTCAGCTGCGAGAAAGTCTAACGGGTTGGTGGCGCATCCTTCGGCGATCCCTGGGGATCAAGGCCCCGATCACGACCGCTGCGAATGACTCCAATCGACTGTATATTGGTGTTATGCGCCACAATACGATCAAAGGATCCTCCAGTCGCGGGATTTTTGCAAACGAAGCTCGCTGGCCAATAATGTGAAAAATTCTCACAAAGCAAACCGGCAAATGCCATCCCTGCAGTCCCTGCAGGCGCTGGATGCCGCCGCACGCCACGGCAGCTATACGGCCGCGGCGGGCGAACTGGGCCTTACTCACGGTGCCATCAGCCATCGCATCCGCGAACTCGAGCATCGGCTGCAGATGCGCCTGTTTGAGCGCAAAGGCCGGATAATGCAGCCGACACGCGAGGCGATGTCGGTACTGGCGGTAGCCCGCCAGGCACTGATGACGCTGCAAAGCGTGTTTCCGGCGGACGCAGACCCGCAGCGTGCCAGGCTCGTGGTGGGCGTCCACCCGGCCCTTGCATCGCGCTGGCTGGTCCCGCGCCTGCCACGCTTCGAGTCGCGCTTCCCCGAGGTCGGTATCGAGATTCGATCAACCGCGGAACTCGGTGACTTTCTCGCCCCCGGCGTGGATGTCGCCATTCGTTACGGTGGCGGCCGCTGGCCGGACGTCCAGGCCGAGCTGCTGGCTGATGAGGCGCTCTTCCCGGTGTGCACCGCCCGATATGCCGAGCGCATGGCGCTGGAAACCCCCGCCGATCTTGCCCGCTGCAGACTGCTGCGGCATGCCTGGCAGCCATGGTTGCCGTGGCTGCAGGCCGCCGGCACGTCACTTCCCGAACCCGACCGTGGCCTGCTGGTGTCCGACGCCTCGATGCTGATCGCCGCCGCGACCGCCGGCGCCGGTGTTGCCCTGTCGAAACGCCGCTATGCCCAGGACGCCATCGCCGAAGGCCAGCTCGTCAGGCTCTTCGACATTGCCGTCACCGACACGAACAGCTATTACGCCATCTGGCGCAGCGGCACGCGCCCCGATGCGCTCGCGGCGAGTTTCATTGACTGGTTGCGCGAGGAATTTGCCGATCCTGCCGGACCTGCATCGACTTGACGGATACCCACAAGACACGCTCACGGAGACCAGCCATGCATACGCTGAGTTGCGACGCGGCAATGACGATGATCGCTGCGGCACGCCGCTGCGCCGAAGAGATGGGACGGCCCATGTCGTTCGCCGTCGTTGACGGCGGGGGCCATCCCATCGCCCTGCTGCGAATGGACGGTGCGAGCATCCTTGGCGCGACCACGGTCGTGGGCAAGGCATGCACCGCAGTGTACTGCCAGCGACCGACACACGTATCGGTGGAGCGAGCACGACTGTTCCCGGAGGTCTATGGCAGCCTGGCCAATGCCACGCAGCCACCCATGGTCATGTCGATGGGCGGCTTCCCCCTCTACGGCCGCGATGAAGGCATCCCGATCGGCGGCTTCGCCTCCTCCGGCGGCAGTGGCGAGCAGGACATCGAGGCCTCGCAGGCGGCGCTCGCAGCGTGGGCCCGACTGCAGAGCGCAGCCGAATAGGCTGGGGTACGCCGCACTTTAGACGTTCGTCGACTCCACGGCCTCGGCAGCGGCCAGCCATTCGCGCTCATTGCGCGCCAGCTGTTCGCGCAGACGTCGCTGCTCGCCGAGCATGCGATCGAGCTCATCCCTGGACTCGGCCGCGTAGAGCGCCTCGTCGGCAAGGCGCTGCTCGACGACGGCCAGCCGGCCCTGGGTCTTCTCCAGTGCCTGCTCCGTTTTCGCAAGGGCATCGCGCAGCGGCTTCGCCCGCGCGCGCTGGGCAGCCTGTGCACGGCGACGCTCACGCGCATCCTCGCGAGCCGGCGCGGGCTCCGGGGCAGCACTTGTCGTGGCCTTGGCCGATGCGATCGTCGACAGCTCGCCGGCAGCGGCCGGTGCGCTGCGGCTGCGCTGTCGGAGCCACCGCGCGTAGTCATCCAGATCGCCATCGAAGGCCACGAGCTGGCCATCAGCGACGCGCAGAAAGCCATCACAGCATGCACGCAGCAGGTGGCGATCGTGTGACACCAGCACCACGGCGCCATCGAAGTCCTGCAGGGCCATCTCCAGTGCCTGGCGCATGTCCAGGTCCAGGTGATTGGTGGGCTCGTCGAGCAGCAGCAGATTGGGTCGCTGGCGTGCCAGCAGGGCGAGCGCGAGGCGTGCGCGCTCACCACCGGAGAAACCGCCGACCGGATCGAACACGCGCTCGCCGCGAAACAGGTAGCCGCCGAGGTAGTTGCGCGCCGCCTGCTCGGAGATCTTCGGCTCCAGACGCTGCAGATGCAGCAGCGGCGAGGCCTGGAGATCCAGATGATCGAGCTGGTGCTGAGCGAAGTAGCCTACGCGCAGGTGGGGATCGCGCAATGACTCGCCACCCACGGCATCGAGATCTCCAGCCAGCAGCTTCACGAGCGTCGACTTGCCGGCACCGTTGGGACCCAGCAGACCGATGCGATCACCCGGATTGATGATCAGGCGCACGCCGCTGAGCACGGGTGGCCCGCCATAGCCTACGGCCACGTCGTCCAGCCTCAGCAGGGGTGCCGGCAGTCGGTCAGGCGTATCGAAGCTGAAACTGAATTCCGATTCGCTCATGACCGGCGCGACCTGTTCGATACGCTCAATCATCTTCAGCCGCGCCTGGGCCTGGCGGGCCTTGCTGGCCTTGGCGCGGAAGCGATCGACGAAGGACTGGAGTTCGCGGATCCTGCGCTGCTGGGCCCCATGGGTGGCCGACTGCTGGGCGAGCTGGGCCGCGCGCTGGGTTTCGAACGAGGAATAGTTGCCAGTGTAAATGCGGCCCTGACCACCGTGCAGATGCAGGATGTGATCGGTCACGGCATCCAGGAAATCCCGGTCGTGGGAGATCACCAGCAGCGTGCCGGGGTAATTGGCAAGCACCTGCTGCAACCACAGCACGGCATCCAGATCGAGATGGTTGGTCGGCTCATCGAGCAGCAGCAGGTCGGCGCGGCACATCAGCGCCCGGGCGAGATTCAGGCGCATGCGCCAGCCACCGGAGAAACTGGCCACCGGCCTGTCCTGTACCTCCGGCGCGAAACCAAGGCCATGCAGCATCGCGGCGGCCCGCGAGTGGGCGGCATAGCCGCCGATGGCCTCGAGGCGCTCATGCGCCGTGGCGATACGCTGTGCATCGCCGTCCTGCGCGGCCGCATCGGCCTGCGCCTGCACCGCGCGCAGTTCCTCGTCGCCGTCAAGCACGTATTCCACGGCCGGCTGCGGCGTCCCCGGGGTCTCCTGGCGCACCGAGGCCAGCTGGAGGTTGCGCGGCATTGCAAGCTCGCCGGAATCGGCGCCCAGCTCGCCGGCCAGCAGCGCGAACAGACTCGACTTGCCGCAGCCGTTGCGCCCGACCACGCCGAGGCGCCAGCCCTGGTGCACAGTCAGTGACAGGTCAGTGAGCAGCGGTTCAGGACCGCGGCGAAGTGTGATGGACGTGAGGTTCAACATGGCGCGCGCAGTGTACCGCCACCGGGAGCGCTGTATAATAGCCGGCTGCGAATGGATGCAGGCCAACCCGGTGCAAATGTGAACGGACAGGATCGCAAGTTTTTCGATGTATTCTTCATGGTGCTGGTGATCCTCGCCGGCATTGCTGTTGGCCTGTTCGGCCTGTCGCGCTTCGTCGCAGCACCCGTGCAGACCGAGTGGATGCAGACCGACGAGCGCCTGCGCGCCCAGGTCGAGGAGCGCATCCGTCCGATCGGGCGCCTGGTCACCGACGAAGCCGCGCTGGAAGAACGCGGCGAGGTCATGGAACCGGCCGCCACGGTGGCCACCACGCTCACTGGGCCGCAGGTCTACAATACCGCGTGCACCTCCTGTCATTCCGCCGGCATTGCCGGTGCACCCAGGACCGGCGATACGGCCGCCTGGCGCGAGCGCATCGCCCAGGGCATGGACATCCTCTACCAGCACTCCATCGAGGGCTTCCTCGGCGAGGCGGGTTATATGCCGCCGAAGGGTGGACGTCTGGATCTCTCCGATGAGGAAATCATCGCCGCCGTCGACTTCATGATCGAGGAAATCGGCTGAGGAAAGGCCTTTTCAGGATTCGGACAACAGCCCGCGCAGGCGTGCCAGGTTGTCGTTGGCGCGCGAGCGCTTCTCGGCTGCGGTTTTCGGGCGCGATTCGCTCTCGAAGACCACATCCTCGCCGCGAATCTCCTCCAGAAAGCGGCTGGGCGTGACGGCGAAGTGCTCACCATAGCGGCTGCGCGTCAGGGCATATGACAAAGTCAGAGTGCGTCGGGCACGCGTGATGCCGACATAGGCCAGGCGGCGCTCCTCCTCCAGCCCTGCCGCCTCGCTGCTGTTTCGATGCGGCAGCACGTCTTCCTCCACACCGACCAGGTAGACGTGATCAAACTCAAGCCCCTTGGCGGCATGCAGGGTCATCAGGCGCACCGCATCGCTGGCATCGTCATCTTCGCGGCTGAGCCGATCCATCAGGGCCAGGTGATTGAGCACCTCGGCAAGGCCGGCACCGTCGAGGCGCTGGGTCATGCGCTCCAGCCAACCGGTGAGTTCATCGAGGTTCTGCTGTGCGCGTTCCACCGCGCGTGGATCGTCGCGCGTGTCGCGCAACCACTGCGGGTAGTCGATGCCGCTGAGCAGCTCGCGCGCCAGCTGCGCGGGCGGCGTTTCCTCGGCGGCCTCTATCAGATCGGCCATCAGGCGCGCAAAGGCTGACAGCCGATCCCAGGCGCGCTGGCTCACCGCGCCACGCAGCCCGACTTCCCACAACGAGGACAGCAGGCTGATGCCGCGGTTTCCAGCGTAGGCGGCAAGCCGCTCCAGGGTCTGTGAGCCGATCTCGCGCCGCGGTACGTTGACGATACGCAGGAAGGCAGCATCGTCGTCGGGGTTCACTGCCAGGCGCAGATAAGCCATCGCATCCTTGACCTCGCCACGCTCGAAAAACGATGTACCGCCGGAGATCACGTAGGGCACGCCAAGGTCACGCAGTGCGGTTTCGAACACGCGCGCCTGGTGGTTGCTGCGATAGAGTACTGCATACTCACCGAACTTCCGGCCGTGCACCCGGTGTCCCGCGACGATCTCGGCAGCCACCCGCTCGGCCTCATCGATCGCCGAGTGGGCGGTCATCACGCGCACCGGATCGCCGTGACCGGCCGCACTCCACAGCCGCTTCTGGTAGAGATGTGGATTGCCGCTGATCAGCCGGTTGGCGACATTGAGAATGCGCTGCGAACAGCGATAGTTCTGCTCCAGCTTGACCACTTCGAGCGCCGGCCAGTCGCGTGCCAGCACCTCGAGATTATCTGCGCGCGCGCCGCGCCACGCGTAGATCGACTGATCGTCGTCACCCACGACCGTGAATTGCCCGGCATCGCCGGCCAGCACCTGCAGCAGCGCGTACTGGGCGTGATTGGTGTCCTGGTACTCATCCACCAGCAGGTAGCGGATACGGTGTCGCCAGCCGGCAAGGCGCTCGGGATCTTCGCGCAGCACGCGCACAGGCAAGGCAAGCAGATCATCGAAGTCCACTGCGTTGTAGGCCAGCAGCGCGCGCTGGTAGCGCGCGTAGATCGGCACATAACGGACTTCGAGCTCATCGCGCGCCGCGCGCGCGGCCTGCTCGGGGGCGATCAGGGCGCTTTTCCAGTTAGAGATGCAGGCCTGCACCGCATCCGCGCCCGCCTCACCGAGATTGTCGGCCTTCATCGCCTCGCGCAGCAGCATCTGGCTGTCTGCCGCATCCATGATCGAGAAACGTGGCTTGTACCCAAGCGCGGTGCATTCGCTGCGGAAAATCTCCAGGCCGAGGCGGTGAAAAGTCGAGACACGCAGCGAGGCCACACACTCGCGACCCAAGTGCGCGGCCAGACGCTCTTTCATCTCGCGCGCAGCCTTGTTGGTAAAGGTCACGGCGCAAATGTGCTCGGGGAGCATGCGCTGCACCGCCAGCAGGTGCCCGATCTTCTCGGTGATCACGCGCGTCTTGCCACTGCCTGCACCTGCCAGCACCAGCAGCGGGCCGTCGACGTGCGTGATGGCCTGGCGTTGTGCGGCGTTGAGGTCGGACATGCGTGGCGGGCGGCGATTCCGGGTGGGAGAGGACGGCGCAGTCTAGGGGCTTGAGCCCCGCCGGTCCAGGCAACGCAGCGCAAGCGCCTCTGCCAGCTGTCCGGCGCCGATCGTCACCCGCCCGGCAGCCCGATTGCGCGCAGCACAGGCGCTCGTGGCGCGAACACACGCGAGATCGGCGATGCTCAACGCCAGGCGCAGGATGCGATCCTGAGCACGAGCAGAAAGATCGTAGCGCTGGGCGGCCCGCATCAGCAGCCGGCGGCCCGGGCCATCGGGTATCGCGATAGCGCGCAGTTGCGCGGCCGGAAGCCAGGCATTGAGCATGCCCTGGCGGGCAAGCTGACGCGCGCAGGCAGCCTGCACCCAAATGGCGAGCTGCTTGCTGGGCGCACCCGCCTGCGCACTGCCATCGTGCAGATTCACCCGTGCGATCTCCACGTGCATGTCGATGCGATCGAGCAGCGGGCCGGAGACCCGCTGCTGGTAGCGGCGCACCTGCTCGGCGGTGCAGCCGCAGCGCCCGGAGGGGTCGCCGAGATACCCGCAGGGGCAGGGATTCATTGCCGCGAGCAGCTGCAGTCGGGCTGGGAAGTCGACCGCCCGCCCAGCCCGCGAGATGACGATGTGGCCGTTCTCCAGCGGCTCGCGCAGCGCCTCCAGCGCGCCACGCCGGAACTCGGGCAGTTCATCGAGAAAGAGCACGCCACGGTGTGCCAGCGATACCTCGCCCGGCCGCGGGCAGGCACCGCCGCCGACGAGCGCCACCATGGAGGCTGAATGGTGCGGGGCGCGCCACGGCCGACTGAAGAAATCCGCGGCCGTGACCGCCTGGCCCGCGGCGGAACGCACCGCAGCCACTTCCAGCGCGCCAGCCTGGTCCAGCGGCGGCAGCAAGCCCGGCAGGCGCGAGGCGAGCATGCTTTTGCCGCTGCCTGGCGGACCGATCATCAGCAGGTTGTGGCCACCGGCGGCGGCCACTTCGAGCGCACGTTTGCCTGTCGCGTGGCCAAGAACGTCGACCAGGTCCAGTGCGCTGCGCGCCGGCGGCTCAGGCACGGCCGGTGGACAGACCGGCAGGCTGTCTTTGCGTGTCAGCCACGCACACAGCTCAAGCAGGTGGCCTGTCAGTCGCGGTGCCGGTGCATCCGGCAGCACCGCCGCGGCCAGCGAGGCTTCTTCCACGTTATCTCCGGGCACCACCGCTGCACGTCCGGCCCGCCCGGCGGCCATCACCGCTGGCAGGATGCCGCGCACGGGCAGCACGCGTCCGTCCAGGCCCAGTTCGCCGTAGAGCTCCAGCAACTCGAGCCTGCGACGCGGCAGCTGTCCGGAGGCCACGAGCAGGGCGGCCGCGATGGGCAGGTCAAAGCGACCGCCCTCCTTGGGCAACTCGGCGGGCCCGAGGTGCACGGTGATGCGCCCGGGAGGCCAGTCGAATTTGCACGTCGCCAGCGCCGCACGTACCCGCTCGCGTGCCTCGCGCACGGCCGTCTCCGGCAGACCCACGATGGTGCATGCCGGCAGGCCGCCGCCGGTATGCACCTCGACGGTGACTTCCGGTGCAGTGACGCCCAGCTGTGCACGACTGTGGATAATCGCCAGTCCCAAGCCCGTCCTCCCGGCTGCCTTGAGCCAGAAGACTAGGCGTCGGTTGCGGCGAGGCGCCAGTGGCGAAACTGGCGGGAGTGCGGCAATAGCGCGTGGGCTCGCGGCCCGGGGGTGACGGCGCGGTAAGGGTCAGCCGCCGCCCGGTGGCGGCACGCCGCGCTCGGCGCGCGCAGGCCGCGCGCCTTCGAGCTCGGCCAGGCGCGCTTCCAGCGCTTCGAGCTTCTCGCGGGTGCGGGCCAGCACACCGGCCTGGATTTCGAATTCCTCCCGGGTCACCAGGTCCATGCGACTGAAGCCCGACTGCAGCAGGCCGCGGAAATTCTTCTCAAGATCGGCACCGGCCGCGCGCACGCCCTCCGGGACCGACTCTGCCAGGCGACGTGCGAGCTCATCCAGACTGTTGCGGTTCATACGACACACTTCCGTTGCTTGGTAGTTGGCGAGACGCTCGCCTCAGTGTACCCGCTGGGCAGCAGCGACGCCCACGCAAGCCCCGACGCATACGCCCCCAAATATCGCAGCCAGCGCTTCTGCGTGCACCAATCGGGTGCGCAGCGGCGCCACGGCCGCTGCGACCAGCCATGCAAAGACGACATTGGACGGCGCCAAGTGATTGCTGCAACGCCGGAAATCTGTCCGGACGGCGATCTGGCACGGTTCTGGCTTACCCGGAGATCCAGGGTCCGCCGGACCCGGGCCGTTGGGGGACGGCTGTGAATACTCAGGAGACAACCACAATGAAAAAGATCTTGGTTGCAGGGTTGGCAGGGGGCATGGCGCTGATGCCGTTGCTGGCAAGCACGGCCAGCGCGGAAGTCACCGCGAATGTCGGTTGGGTCAGCGAGTACTACTACCGCGGGCTGCCACAGAAGACCTCATCGGCGAGTGCCGGGCTGGACTTCGATTCCTCGGGTTTCTACCTGGGCACCTGGGCGGCCGATGTCGGTGATGGCGCAGAGATCGATCTCTACGGCGGCTACATCTGGGAGAGCGGCGACTTCAGCCTGGGGCTAGGCGCGACCGGCTACTTCTACACCGGCGATTTCGACGACACCTACCAGGAAATCAACTTCTACGCCGGCTACGGCCCCATCAGCGCCGAGTTCTCGATCGGCGAGTACGACAACTTCGGCGGTCCGAAGCTCGACTACACCTTCTATGCAATCACTGCGGAGCACAACGGCTTCTACGGCACCTTCGGCGGGTTCGGCAAGGACTTCGAAGGCACCTACGCGGAAGCCGGCTACGCATTCGAGGTTGCCGGCCTTGACCTGAGCATCGCCTGGGTGTGGAGCAGCAAGAAGCTGCTGCTGGATGCGGGCATCGATGCCACCAGGGCCGACAACACCATCATTTTCGGCATCTCCAAGACCTTCAGCCTGCTTGACTGAAGGCTCAAAAGGACGCCGACCACTGAGGCTACGCGGAGGATTTCCAGCAATGAAGCTGATCACAGCCATCATCAAGCCCTTCAAGCTCGACGACGTGCGCCAGGCGGTTGCCGACATCGGCATCCAGGGCATCACCGTCACCGAGGTCAAGGGTTTCGGTCGCCAGCGCGGCCACACCGAGCTCTATCGGGGCGCGGAGTACGTCGTCGATTTTCTGCCCAAGACGAAGATCGAACTGGCGGTGCCGGACGACATCGCCGAGCAGGTCATCGAGGCGGTCACCAACGCCGCACGCACCGGCAAGATCGGCGACGGCAAGATTTTCGTCACCGAGCTCGCCCAGGCCATCCGCATCCGAACCGGTGAAACCGGTTCCGAGGCGGTCTGACGCGCGCCTTACGGCCTGCATGAGAAATCGAGGAGGATAATCTCGTGGAACAAGTCATGGAGTTGAGTTACGCGCTGGACACCTTTTATTTCCTGGTGTCCGGGGCGCTTGTGATGTGGATGGCCGCCGGCTTCACGATGCTGGAAGCCGGCATGGTGCGCTCGAAAAACACCGCAGAGATCCTGACCAAGAACGTCGGTCTGTATTCGATTGCCTGTGTCATGTACATGATATGCGGCTACGGCATCATGTACGGCGACGGCACGGGATTCTTCCCGGGCTTCGGCATGCTCGGCAGCGCGGATAACGCCGTGGCCGATGTGGTCGGCGGTGGCGAAGACGCCCCCTACTATTCCAACCTCTCGGATTTCTTCTTCCAGGTGGTATTCGTTGCCACTGCGATGTCGATCGTCTCGGGTGCGGTGGCCGAGCGCATGAAGCTGTGGTCGTTCCTGCTGTTCGCGGTGGTGCTCACCGGCGTGATCTACCCGGTACAGGGCTACTGGAGCTGGGGCGGTGGCTTCCTGGACGACCTGGGCTACTCCGACTACGCGGGCTCGGGCATCGTGCACCTGGCCGGCGCCTCGGCAGCACTGGCAGGCGTCATCATGCTGGGTGCGCGCAAGGGCAAGTACGGCCCGCGCGGCGAGGTCAACGCGATTCCAGGGGCGAACCTGCCGCTGGCCACGCTTGGCACGTTCATCCTCTGGCTGGGCTGGTTCGGCTTCAACGGCGGCTCCGAGCTCAAGGTCTCTGATGTCGAGTCGGCGAATGCCGTGGCGCTGGTGTTCACCAACACCAACCTTGCCGCCGCCGGTGGCCTGCTGGCCGCGCTGATCGTGGCCAAGCTTTGGTTCGGCAAGGCGGATCTGACCATGGCGCTCAACGGCGCGCTGGCCGGACTGGTCTCGATCACGGCCGACCCGCTGTCGCCCGCGCCGGTGCTGGCGGTGGCCATCGGTGCCATCGGCGGTGCCCTGGTAGTCGGCTCGATCGTGCTGCTGGATCGCAAGTTCAGAATCGACGATCCGGTCGGTGCCATCTCGGTGCATGGCAGCGCCGGCATCTGGGGCGTGCTCGCGGTTCTGCTGTCCAACGATGAGGCCACGATTGGCGCGCAGCTGACGGGGCTTGCGGTGATCTTCGCCTGGGTGTTCCTGGTCAGCCTGCTGGTGTGGTTCGTCATCAAGCTGGTCATTGGCATCCGCGTGACCGAGGAAGAGGAATATGACGGTGTGGATCTGCACGAATGTGGCCTCGAGGCATATCCCGAGTTCACACGTGTGGAGAAATAAAAGGAGCAATGCAGCGCTCGTGTTCAGGGCGGCCTGTGGCAGTTGTCATAAGGTCGTGAGCTTCTCCCCCGATTCGTGCGACATGCAGGCATCGGCGGCAGGTTCGCCCTGATTTTCCAATTGCGGTGGACGAGCGTCACTTCAGGCGGGCCTTCACAGGCCCGCCTTTTTTCATCCGGCGTCATTGGGCTAAACTGCGGACTGGTTAACGATTGGGCATGCCCTGCGCTGCTAGCATCGCGGGTGTCGGTAACTTGAGCGATCGGCGTTTGCCACCATTTGCGTCGCCGCCTCACAGGTAAGGGTTTCCATGCGTAGCGCGCTGCTTTGCTGCTGTCTCCTGTTGGCCCTGCCCGTCTCGGCCAATGAAATTTATCGCTGGGTAGATGACAACGGCGTCGTCCACTTTACGGACCGGCCCCGTGAAGGCGCCGAGCGCCTGACGGTCCGCACGGCGACGCCGAGCACCACGGCGCGCCAGTCCACGGCCGCCGCCCCCCGAAGCGAACAGCGCGAACTGATGGCCGAACCTGATGCCGACAAGACGGCGGAAATCCGTGAAGCCAACTGCACAAGCTCGCGCGAACGCCTGGCAAGACTGCAACGCGCCCCGCGCCTGTATCGCGAAGGCGAAGACGGCGCACGTCTCTACCTCGACGACGATGAGCGCGCGTCGGTGCTGGCCGAAGCCCAGGAGCTCGTCGAGAGCTGGTGCGACTGAACTGACTGACGCCTCGGGGCCACCGGCGGCCCCGTGCATCCGCCGCTGACAACGGGCCATAATGCGCCGTGTCTTCCAACAGGCGACGGTGCCAGCAGTGTTCCCATCTCCACACTCCGATTGCCGGCGACTTCGCCCGGATGACCCTCGATGATCCGCATCGCCACGCGCCGCAGCCGGCTGGCACTGTGGCAGGCCGAGCATGTGGCCGCACGCCTGCGCGAACATGGCAGCGAAGTCGAACTGGTGCCCATGGTCACACAGGGCGACCGCATCCTGGATCGCAGCCTCGCGCTGGTCGGCGGCAAGGGCCTGTTCATCAAGGAACTCGAAGTCGCCCTTGCCGACGATCGAGCCGATATCGCCGTGCACTCCATGAAGGATGTGCCGGCGCGCATCCCTGAGGGTTTCATGCTGGCCAGCGTGCTGGCAGGCGCCAGCCCGCTCGATGCCCTGGTTTCCGGCGCGCATGCGAGTTTCGATGCGCTGCCGCAGGGCGCACGCGTGGGCACGGCGAGTATCCGCAGGCGCTGCCAGCTGCTGCATGCCCGGCCGGACCTGGTCATCGGCATGGTCCGGGGCAACCTGGATACCCGATTGGGCAAGCTCGATGCCGGCGAGTTCGACGCGATTATCCTGGCCTGTGCAGGCCTTGAGCGCCTGGGTATGGGGCAGCGCATCCGCGAGCGACTCACGCCGGAGCTGTCGTTGCCGGCGATCGGCCAGGGGGTCGTGGGTATCGAATGCAGGGCAGGCGACGAGGCGGTCGCACGCCAGCTGGCCATGCTGCACGATCCCGACACGGCCCAGCGCGTCGCCGCCGAGCGCGCACTGGGTGCGGCGCTTGGCGGGGACTGCAGCTCGCCGATTGCCGCCTTCGCAGAGCATATCGGGTCAGGTCGGCTGCGCCTGCGCGGACGGGTCGGGGCCGCCGATGGGTCGACGCTGCTGCACGCGGCCGCCGAGGGCAGCGCGTCCGACCCTGCGGCACTCGGCGCAGGCGTGGCCGAGGCGCTGCTCGCCCAAGGCGCGGCAAAGCTGCTGCGCGAGGCGCCGGGGGCGTGAACGCCCTGCGTGGGCAGCACTGCATCGTGCTGCGCCCCGCACCCGAAGGCCAGGCACTGGCCGCACAGCTGCGCGAACTGGGGCTGGTGACACGCCATTTCCCGACGCTCGAGATCCAGCCGCTGGCCGGCGTCAGCCTGCCCGGCACACCGCCCGACCTGTTGATCTTCATCAGTCCGAACGCCGTGCGCCACGGCGCTGCAACACTGGGCGCCGCGCCCGTGGCGCGGGTCGCCGCCATCGGTTCGGCCACCGCTGCGGCGCTGGCGCAGGCCGGACGTCCGCCGGACATCTTGCCCGCCAACAACGGCTACGACAGCGAGGCCCTGCTGGCCACGGACGCCCTCGCCGACGTCGCCGGCCGGCGCATCTGGATCGTACGCGGTGCCGGGGGACGGGCGCTGCTGGGCGACACACTGCTCGAACGCGGCGCGCAAGTGCGCTACGTGGAGGTCTATGAGCGCACACCGGTGCAGCCTGACGAGCAGACACTGGGCACCGTGCGCGCCGCGCTGACTGGCGGATCAGACCCCTGGGTGGTGGCCACCAGCGTCGAGACCCTGGCGAATCTGTATCGGCTGCTGGGCGATGCTGCGCTGCGCTACCGGTTGGTGACCGCCAGCGATCGTGTGGTAAAACTTGCCCAACAACACGACCGCGTGAATCTGGTGCTCAAGGCCTCTGGACCTGACCCGATGTCTCTCGCCCACTGCCTGCGGCACTGGGCAAGCCACGAACCGACACCTTCGGACCCTCCATGAGCGCTGCATGAGCCAGGTATGAGCCGAGTATGAGCGACACCAAGGACGACACCGGGACCGCCAGTCAGTCTGACGACAGCACGGTACCGGCCCAGACTGCGGATGCAGAGACCGTCGATCCGGAATCTCCGGACAACTCCGAACGCACCGATGCCGGGACGCCGCCTGCCCGCGCAGCGCGCCGCGGGTTCTCCGGCCTGCCTGGCCTGCTGCTGGCGCTGGTCGCACTGGCGGCGGCCGGGGCGCTGTGGTTCCAGCAACAGGGGTTCAACGAGCGTATCGAACAGGCTGCACAGGAGGCTGCCGCGGCTGCGCAGGCCGCAGACAGCGCGCGCGACGACGCCGACGACCTGGCGGAGATGCGCGAGCGCCTCGATGCATTGGGCAGTGATATGGACGCGCAGCGACGCGACCTCTCGAGGCTGGACGAGACGACGCAGCGTGCACTGGCGGGCCTGCGCGACGATATGAGCGAGTGGCCCGTGCGCCTGGGCGACCTGGAGGACAGCATTGCCGCGCTGCGCGGTGTTTCCGATGACGCACGCCGGCGCTGGCTGCGCGCCGAGGCCGAGTACTTCCTGAATATCGCCAACACCGAGCTGCAGCTGGCCGCCGACATCGGTCGGGCCACCCAGGCATTGGAACTGGCGGATGCGCGGCTGCGCCAGATCGACGAACCGGGCCTGAACCCCGTCCGGGCAGCCATCGCGGCCGAACTCACGGCGCTGGGCGCGGTACCGACGGTAGACCGTGCCGGCATCAGTCTGCGCCTGGCCAGCCTGGCAAGGCAGGTCGATGCGCTGCCGCTGCCCCAGCCTGCCCCTGGCCTGTTCGAGCGCGGCACGCCTGTTGGCACTGACGAGGCGAGCCCCGGTCTGGACCGCGCCTGGCGTGCCTTGCGGCGGGCGCTGTCGAACATGGTCAGCGTACGCCGCGATGACAGCCCGGTAAGCCCGCAGCTGAGTCCTGAAGAAGGCTTTTTCCTGCGACGCAATCTCGAGGTACAGATCGAGAATGCGCGCATGGCGCTGCTGCGGCGTGAGCGCGGCCTGTACCGTGACCATCTGGACTCGGCCGCCGGCTGGCTGGAAGCGTGGTTCGATGTCACCGACCCGGCGGTGGCCAGTGTGCAGGCCACGCTCGAGGAGCTGGCCGCCATCGATATCGCGCCGGCCCTGCCGGCGGTCGATGATTCTCTGCGCCGGCTGCGCGACTACACGCGGGCACGCGAGCGGGAGCCGTCTCCTTGAGATTCGGCCTGCTGGTCATCGTCGCGCTGCTGGCCGGCGCGTTTGGCGCCCACTTCCTGATGGCCGATCGCGGCTATGTGCTGATCCGCTTTGCCGGCTACACCATCGAGTCGTCCGTGCCGGTCCTGCTGCTGGCGGTGTTGCTGCTGTATGCGGCGCTGCGCCTGCTCGCCTGGCTGTGGCATGCGCCGCGCAACCTGGGCGCGGCGGCGGCCCGCTACAGCGAGCGCCGGCGCGGCAATCGCTTCACCCGTGGGCTGATCGCCTATGCCGAGGGCGACTGGCGTCGCGGTGAACGCATCCTCGGCAAACATGCGGGCGGCAGCGACATGCCGCTGATGCACTACCTGACCGCGGCCCGTGCGGCCCAATTGCAGGGCGCATCCGAGCGCCGTGACAACTGGCTGAAACTGGCCTACGAGAGCACCCCGGAAGCGACCACGGCCGTGCTGCTGACCCAGGCCGAACTGCAGCTCGCCGAGGGGCAGTTCGAGGAAACACTGGCCACATTGCGACGCATCGAGGATCGCCACAGTGATCATCCCCAGGCGCTGCGGCTGCTGGCACGACTGCATGAACAGCGCGGCGACTGGCACGAACTCGCTGCCCTGCTGCCACGCCTGCGCCGCCGCGCGCGGCTGCCTGCCGCAGAGCTGGAATCGCTGACCGTCAACACGGTGAGCCGCGCGCTGGCGCAAGCGGATCTTGATGACACGGCGCTGGAACGCATATGGCGCGGGCTGCCGCGCGCATTGCGACAGGATCCGCGATTGCTGCGCGCGCGTGCACGCGCGCTGATCAAGCTCGGCCAGACCGAGCGCTGCGAGCAGGAACTCCGGCGGGCGCTGACGAAGCAGACCTGGGATGCCGACCTGGTGCTGCTCTATGGAGAGCTGGAGTCTGCCGACCCGGTGCGCCAGCTCCGGCGCGCCGAACAGTGGCTGGAAAACCGTCCGGAAGACGCGCAGCTGCTGCTGAGCTGTGGGCGGCTGGCGATACGCAACGAGCTTTGGGGCAAGGCGCGCAGCTACCTAGAAACCAGCCTGGGCATCCTGCCACGCGCCGATACCTACCAGGTCTACGGCAAGCTGATGAGCCACCTGGGCTATCCCGACAGGGCCGCCGATGCCTATCGCAGCGGCCTGTCGCTGGTGGCCGGACCCGGCGCCGGTATTCGCGCGCTTGAAGCACCGCCGCCGCGCGACGCGCACTGAAGCCGTGGCCGATACACGGGTGCTGCTGGCCGGCTTCGGCTACTGTGCGCGCCGACTGGCGGCGCGGCTCGACGCCAGTGCAACAGCCTGGCAGGCGCACAGCCGCAGCGGCGCAGATGGCAGCCGGGCGCTGGACCTCGACCGCGCGGATGCCTCTGCAGCCATCGATGTCGACGGCCAGGCAGTGGTCTATTCGATCGCGCCCCCGTCGGATGGTGAGATCGATACGCGTCTGGCGCGCTGGCTTGCGCTGCTGCACGGGCAGCCGCGCCGGGTGGTCTACCTGAGCACCACCGGCGTGTACGGCCATCGACCCGGCGAAATCATCACCGAAGCCGCAACGCCGCAGCCCACCCAGGCCAGATCGGCGCGGCGCCTGGCCGCAGAGACAGCCCTGGCACGCTGGTGCCATGAGCTGGACGTGCCGCTGGTCGTGCTGCGTCTGCCGGCCATCTACGGCCCTGGACGCCTGCCGCTGGCGCGTATCGAGCGCGGCGACCCGGTGCTCGACCCGGCCGAGGCACCGCCGTCGTACCGGATCCACGTCGATGATGTTGCCGCCGGTCTTGAGCGGGCCCTGGACAGTGCGCTGGCGCCCGGCATCTATCTGCTCCGGGACGACTCGGACTGGTCGCTGGGCGCCTGGTTCATGCAGGTCGCGGTGCTGGCAGGCCTGCCTGTGCCGCCGGTCGTGAGTCTGGCCGAGGCCCGGGCGCGGCTGTCGCCGGCCATGCTGGGATTCATGACGGAGTATCGCAGGCTGGACGACCGGCACAGTCGCGAAGCCCTTGGCCTGCGCCTGTTGTGGCCCGACCCCCGGGAAGGGGTGCGTGCCTGCCTGGCGCAGGCACGCTGAGGTCTCAGGCCTGCGCTGCTGGCCTCAGCTGGGCTGGCTGCGTTTACTGTCGAGCCACTCCAGCAGCGGCTCCCATTGCTCCCAGTCCGGCCACGCCAGGTATTGCGGCAGCTCGAAGATCGACAGCCCGCGCTGGTAGGCGCGAATGTAGTTCTGCGCCTCGCGCAGGTGACCCACATAGGGGACCTTGAGCTGCTGCAGGTTGTCGTCGAGCTCCTCGAAGATCAGCGTGTATTCGCGCACGCGGTTGGCAACCACGCCAATCTTGGCCTGCTTGCGCGCAACCTTGCCGACGTTGAGCAGTTCATCGATGAACGCCTGGCTGGCGCGCATGTCGATCGGTGAGGGCAGCACTGGCACCAGAATCGTCTCGGCGCGGCGCACCAGCTCATTGAGCTCTTTTTCATGTGTGCGGGCAGGTGCGTCGATGATCACGAAGTCGGCATTTCTGGGCACGCTGCGCAGTCCGTCTTCGTAGCCGGCAATCCCGGTGATCTTCGCGTATTCCTCCGGGCGCAGCGACAGCCAGTCCAGGCTGGAGCGCTGCGGATCGTAATCCACCAGCGCGGTCTCGAAGCCCTCGGATGCGTAGAGCCCGGCAAGGTTGGTTGCCAGAGTGCTCTTGCCGCAACCACCCTTGCTGTTCATGACCATGATATGGCGCATTCAATCACTCCCCTAAGACTTTCAGACCGCTCAATCACTGGCAGCTGCTGCCGTCACGTGTTGCGCAGGGCTTGATGCCCCTTGGGACCGCCGCCATTCGCCGGTTACGGTAGCCGCGCTTATGACAAATGTCCATGATCTTGCGACAGTCGCAATCGCCCCTGCGCACGGCTACAGTGGCAGCGCGGCGCGCGCAGGATGCACACGATGATACTTCAGTTCACGAAAATGCACGGACTGGGCAACGACTTCATGGTCGTGTCGCCGCCTGGACCGGACTGGCCGGATGCCGCCACCGTGCGCAGGCTTGCTGACCGGCGCACCGGTGTGGGTTTCGATCAGCTGATGCTGGTGACGCCGCCACCCGACGATCGCCACCACGCCGGCTATCGCATCTTCAATGCCGATGGCAGCGAAGCAGGCCAGTGCGGCAATGGCGCGCGCTGCGTGGCGCGCTGGGTGGCCGAGCGCGATGGGATCGCAGACCAGCCGATGCTGCTGGCAAGCCCTTCGGGCAGCATGCGTGCACGCTGCCTCGACGGCGGGCAGGTGGAAATCGAGATGGGCGTGCCGGCCTTCGAGCCAGCGGATATCCCGCTGCGCGCAGACGGGCGCGAACCGCGCTACCGGCGACGTATCGGCGAAGATGAGGTCGAGTTCGGTGCCGTCTCGATGGGCAATCCGCACGCGGTCCTGCAGGTGGATGACGTCGCCAGTGCGCCAGTGGGTATACTGGGCCCCGTGCTGGAAGTGCATGCAGACTTTCCGGCGCGGGTGAACGTCGGCTTCCTGCAGGTGCTGGATCGTCAGCACATCCGCCTGCGCGTGCATGAACGCGGGGTGGGTGAGACGCGCGCCTGCGGCACCGGCGCCTGCGCCGCGGTCGCCATCGGCCGGCAATGGGGGCTGCTCGATGAACAGGTGACGGTTTCCCTGCCCGGCGGTGCACTGACAGTGCGATGGGCAGGACACGCCGAGCCGGCATGGATGACCGGTGAGGCCATCAGGGTCTACGACGGACGACTAACCCAATGACCACGCAATACAAGCCACGCATCGAGAACACCGAGATCCCCGAGGACGCCATCTGCGCCTACCTCGAGGTTCGGCCGGAGTTCTTCGAACGCCATCCCGAGCTGCTGGACCGGCTGCGATTGCCGCACCACACGGGCGGGCCGGCGGTATCGCTGATCGAGCGCCAGATGGAGCAGCTGCGCGATCGGAATCTGCGCCTCGAGCGTCAGCTGCGCGAACTGGTGGGCATTGCCCGCGACAACGAATCCCTGGTCACGCGCATCCATGGCCTGGCGCTGGAGCTGCTCGGCCATGACGGCCTGCGCGAGCGGCTTACGGTGCTGGAAGAACAGCTGCGCGAGCGCTTTTCGGTCGACCAGGCCATGCTGGTGCTGTTCGGCGATCCGGCCACGGAGCAGGCGCTGGGCCAGGGCCGCTTCCTGCGGGTGATTTCGCGCGACGACCCGGCCCTGCAACCCTTCGCCACACTGTTCGAATCGGGCAACCCGCGTTGCGGACAGATCCGCGATGCCCAGCGCGATTTCCTGTTCGGCGAAAACACCAACGAGATCGGGTCTGCCGCGCTGGTACCGCTGGGCGGACGCGAACCGATCGGCCTTCTGGGGCTGGGCAGTCGCGAGGCCGAGCATTTCAATCCCGGCAAGGGCACGGATTTCCTGCGTCGCATCGCCGAGACGGTGAGTGCGGCCATCCGGCTGGCGTAACGCCGCCGCCGGGTCGAGGCCCAGCCGTTGCAAGCCGTGGCCGACACCCCCCAGCGCTGGATCGACCGTTTCCTGGTGCACCTGGCCACCGAGCGCAGGCTGTCGCGCCACACCGTCGACGCCTACGCCCGTGACCTTAAAGACCTGCTCGACTTCATGGCCAGCCAGGAAATCACCGGCTGGGGCGAATTGTCCAACTGGCAGATGCGCGCCTTCGCTGCGCGCTGTCATCGCCAGGGCAGCCACCCGCGCAGCATTGCCCGCAAGCTCTCGGCCCTGCGCGGCTTTTTCGCCTTTCTGATCCGGGAAGGCGAACTTGCGCAAAATCCGGCTGCGGACGTCCAGCCGCCGAAAAAGCCGCGCCGCCTGCCCAGGACCATGGATGCCGACCAGGTGTCGCATCTGCTGGCGCTGGAGGGCGAGGACGATCTGGCGGTGCGCGACCGCGCCATCCTGGAGCTGCTGTATTCCTCGGGCCTGCGCCTGGCCGAGCTGACCGGGCTGGACATGACCGATCTGGACCTTGCCGATGCCACGGTGCGCGTCACCGGCAAGGGCGCGCGCACGCGCATCCTGCCGGTCGGCAGCAAGGCCGTCACGGCACTGCAGGCCTGGTTGCGGCGCCGCACCGGCATTGCCGCCAGCGGCGAGACGGCGGTGTTCGTGGGCCGCGGCGGCCGACGCCTGAGTCCGCGCGCGGTGCAGCTGCGCATCCGCGCCTGGGCCAGACGTGCCGACAGCCCCGTACCGGTCCACCCCCACCTGCTGCGACATTGCTTTGCCAGCCATCTGCTGGAGTCCAGTGGCGACCTGCGCGGCGTGCAGGAGCTGCTCGGTCACGCCGACATCGCCACCACCCAGATCTACACCCACCTTGATTTCCAGCATCTGGCCCAGATATACGACAGGACACACCCCCGCGCGCGCAAGCGGCGCGACTAAGGATCAGGGAGTTAAGTCCATGGAACAGTTTCGCGGCACCACGATCGTGTCGGTGCGGCGCGGGTCCACCGTGGCCATCGGCGGAGATGGCCAGGTCACGCTGGGCAATACCGTGGTCAAGGGCAATGCCCGCAAGGTGCGCCGGCTGCATGGCGGGCGCGTGCTGGCCGGCTTCGCGGGCGGCACGGCTGATGCATTTACGCTGTTCGAGCTGTTCGAAGGCAAACTCCAGCAGTTCGGCAATCTCACGCGTGCGGCCATCGAGCTGGCCAAGGAATGGCGCACGGACCGCCGGCTGCGCCGCCTGGAGGCGCTGCTGTGCGTGGCCGACCACGAGAAGTCGTTGATCATCTCCGGCAATGGCGATGTCATCGAGCCGGAAATGGACCTGATGGCAATCGGTTCGGGCGGACCTTTTGCCCAGGCGGCCGCCCGGGCGCTGATGGAGAACACCGAACTGGATGCACGCACCATCGTCGAGAAGGCCCTGGGGATCGCCGGCGAGATCTGCATCTACACCAACCGCAACATCGCCATCGAAACGCTGTCTGACAGCTGATCGAGGCCTGCTTCCCGCCGCAGGCCGCCCAGGCTTGCGACCCCTCGGAGACAAGGAGTTTCCCGTCATGTCCATGACGCCCCGCGAGATCGTCCAGGAACTGGACAAACACATCATCGGCCAGGATGCCGCCAAGCGCGCGGTGGCGATCGCATTGCGCAATCGCTGGCGACGCATGCAGGTGGCAGAACCCCTGCGTGCCGAGATCACCCCCAAGAACATCCTGATGATCGGCCCCACAGGCGTCGGCAAGACCGAGATCGCACGCCGGCTGGCGAAACTCGCGCGGGCACCGTTCATCAAGGTCGAGGCGACCAAGTTCACCGAAGTGGGTTATGTCGGTCGCG
>JAFIFN010000253.1 GCA_020832005.1 Gammaproteobacteria bacterium
GGATCGGGTTTCAGCGCGAGTTCCACGAGCGGCACCAGCAGGTATGCGTACAGCGGCAGCGCCCAGGTCCAGACGCCCTGCAGCAGAAAGCCGGCCGCCGCAAGCACCGGTATGCTCAGCACCGGCAGGTATCGCAGCGGGCGCCAGGTCATGCTGCAACCCTCACCGCGCAAAGCCGCCCGCAGGAGCGCAGCGCCGACACTGCGCGCGGCAAGTAACAGCTTGTTGCGATGGGCTTCATATCGAGCTGATTTCCACAGGATCCCACCTGGGCGGGTGTCGCACCCTGGCCATCCATTGCCATCGAATCACAATCCAGCGCAAGACACCAGCAGTGGCCAGCAAGGATTCCAGATAGACAAGCGTAGCGCCCGCCTGTGGAATAATCCCCCGATGGACAACGTGCTCTCGCTGCTGGTCGGGTTTTCGGTTGGCATGTCAGCGCTGCTGGCGGTCGCGTTTGCGACAGTTTATCGGCATCTCGAGCTGCCGTGGCAGTCGCGGGTCGCCGGTTACGTCATGCTGGCGGGACTTGCGATGACCCAGCTTGCGCACCTGGACATCGCGCTGCACCCTCCGCCCGATGTGCTGCCACGGCAATACGTCGTCATCCTGTTCCTGCAGTCGCTGGGCTTCTACTGGCTGTTGCTCGGCGTGCTGCGTCCTGCGGAAAACTGGCGGCCGGTGGAGTGGGCGCTGCCGGTTGTAATGCTCGCGCTGGGACTGACGACACCACTGGCACTGGCGATTCCACTGGCCCTGCTGCTCGGGGGCCTGGCTGCCCTGCACCTGTGCTTTTTAGTCTACCGGCTGCGCGCGGTGCGGCGATGGTTCGCGCTGGAACTCAAGGTGCTTGCCCTGTTCGCGGCGATGGCCGTGCTGCTGGTGGGCGGTGGCGTACTGGCGCCACAGGCGCTGGGCTGGCATGTATTTGCCTGGGTATACGCTGCCCTGATCGCGATTGGCTTTTTTCTGGTGGCCTGGCTGCTACTGGCCGTACCTGACCTGGTGCAGAAGACTCGCGAGGCGGTGGCCACGGCCTACACGCAGACGACGCTGGGGCGCGTGGATTGCGAAGCTGCGACAGAGCGGCTGGAGAAGCTGTTCACGCGCGAGCATATCTACGAGGACGATTCCCTGAAACTCGCACGCGTCGCGGAACTGGCAGGGTTGACCAGCCATCAGCTCTCCGAACTGGTCAATACGCGCTTCGGCCTGAGTTTCTCGCGCTACGTGCGGCGTCATCGCATCGAGGCGGCCAAACGCCTGCTCGTCGAGGACCCGCGGGCCTCGGTGCTTTCGGTCGGCCTGTCTGTGGGCTTCAGTTCCCAGTCGAATTTCTACGCAGCCTTCAAGGAACAGGTCGGCATGGTCCCCGGCGAGTATCGCAAGCGCGAACTCGGCGCCGAGCCCGACGCCCGCTGAGTCCAGAATGATCAAACAGGAAATCTGCAGGTTATTGTTTTAAAAGGTTCAGGCTGGCATCACCAGGAAAGTTGCTCCGCAATGATCATCGCGGACGTATTGCTGCTGGCCAGTCCCGAAGCTGTGGTTGCCCTGTCGGTTCAGGGCCACGAATCCACTGAGCACGGGAGAACCTCGATGAGCCACGTCGCACACGCCGCCTACCTGCTGATCTCGATCGGCCTGACGATCTGGGTCGCGCGCACCCTGTCACGTAACGGCGAGATTTTTCTCGTCCGCTGTTTCGGCCAGGACGAGGCGCTGGCACGTTCCACCAACCACCTGCTCGTCGTCGGGTTCTATCTCATCAATCTGGGCTTTATCTCTTTTCGCCTCGACCGTTGGCCCGACGATCCAAGCGACCTGGTGCCCGCAGTGGGTTCACGCATCGGTGTCACGCTGCTGGTGCTGGGCTTGATGCATTTTCTGAATATGGCAATGATCGCGCGCTTTGGTCAGCGGGTTAATCGTTGGATGACCGATCGCGAAAACGCCGACATAGAGGCGACGAAGGCACCGACGGTGAAAGAACAGGTGCTTGGGTGAGACGCCTTGATGCAATATCAGCGATATCGTCTGCTCCCTCGCTTGGCGAAGTGGGCCGCGATGGCCTCGACATACTCCCCGGACCGGTCAGAAACCAGCGGGTGAAGGCCTGGAAACACGTGCCCATCGGAACCCCGAATAGCGTCCAGCGAGCGTTGAAATCCTGCCCGAAGTGGCTCACTGTCGGCAGACAGCACGAGAGTCGGTACCCGTAGCCTGGACAGTGCGCCTGCCAGGTCATACGCGTCGTCCGTGGTATCCGACTGCGGCTCAACGAAGTCCCGGATGGGATCCAGACCCATCTCCAGGTAGTCGTTCAGCAAGTCATAGACCTGGGGTAGTGTTGAATCGCTTAGAACGAACTCTGGATTCCATTCCTGAAGCGTGCTGACGACCATGTCAAACGCAAAGGAGCGGAACGCGCCGTTCCTGTCCATCATCGGCGACATTCCCCGGAAGCGATGGAGCAGGTTGCGCCATTCGTCCTCCGCAAGGTTCAGCAGGCCATCCAGTGCCAGGTGTGCAATGCGCTTTGGCGCCGTCAACGCCATCTCGACAGCAATCGATGCAGACAGGTGCCCGCCCAGCAAGTGAAATCGGTCAATCGCCAGCTGATCGAGTGCCTGGAGAATATTCTCGCTACACTGCGGAATCGTCCAGCCGCGGGCATTCTTGTGAGATCTGCCGTACCCGGGCAGGTCAAAGGCCAGGCTTTCGAAGCCGCTGGATGCGAAATGACGCATCGCCGCCTCATACATTCGGCCTGACGCTGGAGCCCAATGCAGGAGGACCAGCGGGGCACCTTGTCCGTGCCGACGCAGATGGAGCTGGCCCTTTGGCGTATCGACGTACTCGAATCGCATGACAATCAGGGAATAAGGTGAGGATTGGTGGAGCGGAGGAGGATCGAACTCCCGACCTTCGCATTGCGAACGCGACGCTC
>JAFIFN010000051.1 GCA_020832005.1 Gammaproteobacteria bacterium
TTCACGCAGACCGCGCTGCGGGTGCTGCCGGGCTTTCCGCACGGCATCATCAACTACAGTGCCGGCCTGCTGCGCCTGCCCTGGCCGGGCTTTCTTTGCGCCGCCGTACTCGGGCTGGGGGTGAAGTGGGCGGTGTACTGCTGGTCGATCCATGCGCTGTTTGACCAGGGCATGGAGCGAGGCCTGGACCAGCAGGGGCCAGGGGCCGGTGCGCTGATACCGCTGGTGCTGCTGACCGTGTTTCTGGGTGTCGGCAGCTGGATTACGACAAGGATCAAGGCCCGCGCAGCCGTCGAGGATTAGCAGGCGCTGGCGCGCGCCGCTGTCAGGGCGTGCCGGCGGGGACGAGCTCGAGTCGCGCGATTTCCAGCTCCGCCTCGAAGGCCTCACCATAGGCCACGATGGCCAGCGAGCGCAGCTGGCGGGTGTCCAGCGCGCCGCGCAGGTGCTCCGAATCGAAATCGGCGAAACTCACGACCAGGCGCTGCCACTGCTCATCGACCTCAAGCACGGCGCGGTAGTACTGCCAGACCCGCTGCGTCTCATGGTTGCGGATGTGCAGAAAGTAGGGCCCGGGACTGCCGCGCAGCGTGATGGCCACGCCTGCGTAGGCGCTGGCATCGAAGCCCTCGCCGCTTGTGGCCAGAGGCAGTCGCACCTGGATGAATCCGCCGTTGTTCTCCAGGCGCACCGGGCCTTGCATGTACAGGGCATGGCCACCGTCATGTGCGCGGTAACCGGCCTGGATCTCGGAGCGCCCGCCCATCACGCGATCGGTGAAGCCCTGCCAGCGGGTGCCGAACACCGACACCCCATCGGTGTCGGAGAAATCGTCGAGCAGCAGTGCTTGTGCAGCAGCCATGCTGCACATAATGCAGCACAGCAGTGCACACGCAACAGTGGCTGGTCGGTGGCTCAGATGGAAAAGCCTTCCTCGCTGATCGGCAATGTGCGAATGCGGTGACCGCTGGCGGTGAACACGGCATTGCATACCGCAGGTGCGACCGGCGGCAGCACCGGTTCACCCAGGCCCGTGGGCGGATAGTCGCTTTCGATGAAATGCACGCTAACTTTCGGTGCCTGCGGCATGCGCAGCAGCGGGTAGCGGTCGAAGTTGGTCTCGCGCACGCGCCCGCGTTCGTGGGTGAGCTTCTGGCCGAGCATCGCGCTCAGGCCATCGATGACGGAGCCCTCGCACTGGTTCTCCGCGCCACTGCGATTGATGATCGGACCGACGTCGCTGACCACCGTGACCTCGTGGACGCGTATGCGCTTGTTGTCATCAACGCTGACCTCGGCCACCTCGGCCACGTGTGCGGCATGACTGAAGTAAAAAGCCAGGCCCAGCGCCCGACCTTCGGGCATCGCGCGCCCCCAGCCGGCCTTTTCGGCCGCCAGCTTGAGCACGTCCGCGGCGCGACCCGTATGCAGAGTCCAGGTGTTGCCAGGGTCCAGCCAGCGGGGTTCGCCAAGAATCTCGAGCAGGAATTCCAGGTGGTCGCGACCACCTGCAACCGCCAGTTCATGCAGGAAGCTTTGCAGCGCAAATCCGAACACGCTGGCGCCCGGCGCACGCCAGAAGCCACAGGGCGACGCCCAGGGCAACTGTGTGCGCGTGAGCCGGAAATTCTTGATCAGGTGACCGAGGTCCTCGGTCGGTGACAGATTGCCGCCGAACACCGGTGATTTGCCATCGGCGCTGAAGGTGATGAAGTGATTCTGCCAGGCGATCGCCCGGCCGGCGTCATCGACACCGCCCTTGAGGGCATGGAAGCCGCCCGCACGCAGGAAGTCATGCGACATGTCATCTTCGCGTGTCCACGTCAGCTTCACCGGGCGGCCGACCTGCCGGGAAATCGCCGCGGCCTCGCACACCGGATCGTTGACCAGGCGGCGTCCGAAACCACCGCCCATACGCACCTGGTGCAGCATGATGGCCTTGCTATCCATGCCCAGCGCGCTTGCGACATTCTCGACAGCACGCTGGGGTGTCTGGCTGGACGCCCAGATCTCCAGCGTGCCATCGGCCTTGTACCAGGCCGTGCAGCTCTGCGGTTCCAGCTGTGCGTGCGAGGCGAAAGCGTAGCGGTAGACGGATTCGACCGTTTGCGCAGCCGCGGCCATGGCGGCGTCGACATCGCCGTTGTCGGCCAGTGTCTCCGCCCCTTCAGCGCCGACCAGCTCATCGGCGCGCGACTGGCTTTGCGTCCAGGTGTCGCGTGCCGCATGGGTCTCATCCCATTCCACGCGCAAGCTACGGCGGGCGCGCATTGCCGCCCAGGTGTCTTTCGCGACGATGGCCACACCGGACATCAGCTCGGTGACCTCGCCGTTGCCGTCGATGACAAAGGCATCGTGCACCCCGGGCAGGGCGCGGATCTCATCGACATTCGCCGTGCGCACCGTGCCACCGATGGCCGGACACTTGACGTACATGGCATGCAACAGGTCGGGGAGCTGATGATCGATGCCGAACAGCGGCTGGCCGGTGACCAGTGCGTGGTTGTCCACGCCGGTGATGGGCTGACCGATCAGCCGGAAGTCCTCGCGCGACTTCAGTGACACCTGCGCGGCATCCGGGACCGGCAGGCGCGCGGCCGCCTCGGCCAGGGCCATGTAGCTGATACGTCGCTCGCCGCTGGCATCGATGACATGGCTGTCGCGCGTGCGCAGTTCGCTGGCCGGGACCTGCCAGCGATGTGCCGCGGCTTCGACGAGCATTGCGCGGGCCACGGCGCCGGCCTGGCGCATAGGGGTCCACACCCGCGGCACCGCCGTGGAGCCGCCCGCGAACTGGCGACCGAAAGCCGCCGCGTCGACGCCGGACAGGCGCACCTCGACATCCTCCCACGCAGCATCGAGTTCCTCGGCGATGATCATCGGCAGTGCGGTCTTCACACCCTGGCCGGCTTCGGGCTGGGTGGCGTAGATCAGGATGCCGCTGGTGGAGATCTGCAGATACGCATTCGGTGCAAACCGGGCGTTGCCCGCGCTGGCCTGCGCGTGAGCATCGGCGCGGACGTCGCCAACCGAGAACTGCAACATCAGGCCGCCCCCCGCAAGCCCCGTAAGGCGCAGGAAGTCGCGCCGCGCCAGCCGTGTGGCCAGCAGCTGGCGTGCAGGTGCCGGTGTCATGTCGCGCGCGATGTCGTCGAGTCCGCGCCGGGTGAAGCCATCATGCATCTGTGCGCTCATGATGCTGCTCCTGTGGCAGTGGTGTTGGTGTTTGCGGCCGCACCGGCCTTGGCCGCGGCATGGATCGCCCTGCGGATGCGCACATAGGTGCCGCAGCGGCAGATGTTGCCGGCCATGGCGCTGTCGATCTCCGCGTCGCTGGGATCAGGGTTGCGCGCCAGCAATGCCGCCGCACTCATCAGCTGCCCGGTCTGGCAGTAGCCGCACTGGGCCACGTCGTGATCGATCCATGCCTGCTGCAGGGCATGCAGACTGCCGTCTGCCGAGGCCAGGCCCTCGATGGTCGTGATCGGCTGGCCGGCCCGCGCGCGGGCCGGCACGGCGCCGGCGCGCAGCGGCGAGCCCGCACCATGCACGGGGCACGCCCCGCCCAGGGCGATGCCGCCGCCGCCGCGGGTTCCGACGAGCCCCAGACGATCGCGCAACACCCACAACAGCGGCATATCCGCCGGCACGTCTTCGACCTCGTGGGTACGGCCATTGATGGTGAGTGCGAGGGTGGGCATATCGACGTCTCCGTGTTTCGGGTCGTCCCATGATATAGAAACCCGGGCCATCCGCCACGCCCGTCGTCCGTGTACTTGCGGCTGTCATACAAGCCTGTCAGCCTCGTGATTCGCTCAAGACCAGCCAGTGCCGCGATTCCAGGGATCCCGCCCGACCCGTATGGCCCATGACACTTATACCCATCATCATCGATACTGATCCAGGCATCGACGATGCGCTCGCGCTGGTCTACGCACTGAACGCAGCGCGGCTCGAGGTAGTGGGCGTGACCACGGTCCACGGCAATGTCGGCATCGAGCGTACGACGCGCAACGCGCTGGGGCTGCTTGAGTTCGCGCGTCCCGGTGCGCGCGTCCCGGTGGCGCGCGGCGCGGCGCAGCCACTGCTCGGAGCCGCCGAGAGCGACGCGGGCTTCGTCCATGGCATCGAGGGCCTGGGAAATACGCCTGTGTTCACGCCGCGCACAGCGCCACACGCGCTGCCTGCGTGGCAGTTCATCTGCGAGCGCGTGGCCGAACGTCCCGGCGAGATCACGCTGTGCGCCATTGGTCCGCTGACCAACCTGGCTCATGCACTGGCGCACTCGCCGGCGGTCGCCCGGCAGGTCGCCGGTGTGGTGATCATGGGCGGGGCGCTTCGCGTGCCAGGCAACATCACACCGCATGCGGAGTACAACCTCTGGGCCGATCCGGCCGCCGCGGCCGCCGTGCTTGCCGCGCCCTGGCCGATCACGCTCGTGGGCCTGGATGTGACCACGCAGGTCATCTGCCCACCGGAGTATTTCCGCCACATTGCAGAAGCGGCACCGCGTGTCGGCGGGTTTGTTGCGCAGCTGGCGGAGTTCTACATCGATTTCTATCGTCGTCACGCGGGCTTGAGCGGCTGTCAGCTGCACGACCCCAGTGCGTTGATTGCGCTGACGCATCCGGCGTTGTTCACTGCCGAGTCCTTGCCTGTTGCCGTGAATACGCATGGCGAGCGGCGAGGACGGATATTTCAAAGCGCGCCACAGGAAGCTGCAGGGCAGGGCACGAAAGCGCAACCTGACGGCAGCATCACCGTGCTCACCGACGTGGATGCAGACCTCGTCAAGGAAGTTTTCATGCTGACTTTGAGCGCCGCCGACCAAGGCCGGCGAGGCAATTGATGACCCATTCCATGTTCACCATTGCCACACTGGACTGCGGCGCGCCGGATGCGCCGCAGCGCTTTGTGCGCTCGCTGCGCGACACCGGCTTCGCGGTGCTCACGCACCACCCGCTGGATGCCGGCCTGATCAAGGACTGTTACGACGCCTGGGCGGAATTTTTCGCCGATGATGGCAAGCACGCATACACCCGTGATGTCAGCACGCAGACCGGTTACTTTCCATTGGGCTCTGAGAACGCACGCGGCCGCAGCGTAAAGGACATCAAGGAGTTCTATCACGTCTATCCGGACGCGCAACTGCCCGCGTCCGTCTCGGCGCCGACCTGGGAGGTCTATTACAAGCTCGTGGATTTCGGCAGGGTACTGCTGGGCTGGATCGATGCCGGCAGCCCCGACGAGGTCCAGGCGCGCTACAGCGAGCCGCTGACGGGCATGCTCGAGGGCAGTCGCATGAACCTGCTGCGCATCCTGCATTATCCACCGCTGCCCGCGCGCATCGAAGCCGGTGCCCAGCGCGCCGCCGCCCATGCCGATATCAACCTGATCACGCTGCTGCTCGCCGGCAGCGAGCCGGGATTGGAGGCACAGGATCGCGAAGGCCGCTGGCATGCCGTGCCCTGCGATGCCGGCATGATTGCAGTCAACGTCGGTGACATGCTGCAAATGGCCTCAGGTGGCTGGTTTCCCTCGACGGTGCACCGCGTGGTCAACCCGTCCGACGATGACAATCGCTCACGCTATTCGATGCCGATGTTCCTGCATCCGCGTCCGGAGGTCATGCTCTCACCCGCGGTGTCCGCCCATGAGTATCTGGAAGAACGGCTTAGGGAGATCGGGCTGAAAGCGGGCACGACCTGACGCTTGGCGATCAAGGCTGCGTATCACCCGCCAGGGGCCTGGACGCGTCGTATGGTGGCAGGCTCGTGGCGATCATCCAGATGCGCCTGCAGCCATCGTCGCGTTTCGCGCCAGTCGATCGGATGGCTCGCCAGGGCGGGCACGAACACAGTGATGTAGTCACCCTGCGGATTGACGGTGAAGCCGTGCAGGCCATCCGACATCTCCGCGCGCAGCGACAGCGACGGCCAGTCGATACGCGTGCCGCGGCGCATGGTGGTGCGCAAGGCCGACGCCAGATTTTCAAGATCCGCGACCAGCGAACGACAGCTCGCCTCCTTGCTGCTGCGATCCGAGAAGTCCGCGAACTCGCAGCGCACGCCTGCCTCGCTCTCCCAGGTGGGGGGGTTGTGCTGCGACAGGGTCCAATGGCCCTGTCGGGGTGCCGCATCGATGACCTGCAGCCCCGGCGCTTCCTCATCGTCATCACGGGGACAGGCATGCCGGGCGCAGAACTGAGCGGCCACCTGCCGTTCGAGGCGAGTCTGGGCCGACAGCCTGGGCCATGAGGCCCATACCGCCCGACCGTCGATCAGCAGCAAGATCTGGCCCTGCGGGTCGGTCCGCAGCATGAGATTCTCCGCCGTCAGCAGGTCGGCCTGTGCGCTGCGCAGTTCGGCCAGCAGCTGGGCGGTGGCCCGGGACCAGCTCGCGACTCTGCGCTGATCCGACGCCCGCTGTTGCGGTTCAATCAGTATCTGGTCGAGTTCGGATTCGTACGCGGCGGCGACGGCATCGATGATCAGGTGCGCCAGGTCCAGGCGCGCGTCTTCGGGCATCTCCGCTGCGCGTGAAATCAGGCTGATCAGCGGCGAGGGCTCGGCATAGAGCTGCCGCCCGCCCGACTCGGCGCCTGCGACTGCGGGCAGACCGGCGAGCGCCGCTGCGCACGCCCAGCCTGCAGCCCTCGCGATTGTCGTCGTCGCTGTCAATCCGGATCCTCTATACACGCGCCCATCAGCGCGATGAGCGCCCCGCTCGACAGGGTGACATATACTCTACCAACACACGTCATGCGGAGGTCCTGCCAGATGAGTATCAGCGCACGCTGCGGGTTTTGGCTGGTCGTGCTTTGCCTGTTGTCCCCATCGATCACCGCAAAGGAGGCCGGTCCGAACATGGAGCGCATCAAAATTGCTACGGTAGGTGCCCGTGATGTCGCACAGACAGCCGAGCTGTATCGCCGTTACCTGGCCTATGAAACCGTGGAATCGGGCACCGTGTCGGAAGCGCTGGCCGCAAGCTGGGGCGCACCTGCGGTGGCCGGCCGGCCCTACGCGCTGATGAAGGGTGAAAGCGGCGATGACGTGTACCTGCGCGCCATTGAAGTGCCGGTGCCCGACGACTACCGCGCCATGACGACCTGGGGCTGGAATGCCATCGAGATCATCGTCGAGGATCCTGATGCCATATACGAGCGGCTGTCTGACAGCCCGTTCAGCCATGTCGGTGGTCCGGCCTACCTCAGCGGCGGCACATCATCGATCCGTGCCGTGCAGTTCGTTGACCCGTCACAGGCGTTGTTCTATTTCACGACCGAGACCGGTGATCGCAGCGCCTCGACGCTGCTGACTCCAAGGGTCGAGATTGACCGCCCGTTCATCATGGTGGTTGCCGGTCCCGACGCGCGCGTGCTCACCGACTTCTATGTCGAGCAGTTCGGCGGCATCGAGGCGTTCTATGTGGAAAGTCCCATCGATATCATTGCCGCCGCGCAGGGCAAGCCCGCGGATCATCCTTATCCGCTCGCGCTGGTGCGCCTTGGCGCTTTCAGCAACTCGATCGAGGTGGATGGCTACCCGCCGGGCACAGGTCCGCGGCCGGTGCCGGACGGTGATCTGCCGCCCGGTGTATCCATCACCTCTTTCAGCGTGCGCGACCTCGATGCCGTGGATGCCTCGCTGTTCATCACGCCACCCTCGCGCCCGGGTGGCAAGGCCTACGGTGACAATCGCACCGCGACGCTCATCGGGCCTGCCGGCGAACTCATCGAGTTGATCGAAGAGCGCCGGTAAGCATGGCGACGGCCGCAGCGTGCGGCACGCTGTGCCGCGACGCCGATACGGATATCAGATAGACGCCTGGAGGCGCGCCTCATGCCGAAACTTGTCAGACACACCCGCTACGGACCACCGCGCGATGTCCTGGAGCTGGTGGATCAGCCGGCCGAGCAGCCAGGCCCGGGAGAGATCATCATCGGCATGGAAGCCGCCGCGATGCATATCGCCGACCTGCGCACGATCACCGGCGCACAGGATTTTGCTTTCCCGTTGCCGCGGACACCGGGCTTCGAAGGCGTCGGACGCGTGCTGCGTATCGGAGAGGGCGTGACGAAGTTCCGTGTGGGCGATCGGGTGTTTCCTGCACTGGCCAGTGGTACGTTTCGCGAGGAGGTACGCTGTCGGGCACAAGACTGTACCGCGGCCCCCGAGGGCGATGCGATCCAGCTCTCGCTGCTCACCGTCAACGGCCCCACGGCGGCGGTGCTGCTGGAGGATTTCGCTGATCTTCGGCCCGGCGACTGGATCATCCAGAACGCCGCGAATTCCAGCTGTGGCCGTTACCTGATCAGGCTGGCCCGACGTGCAGGTATTCGCACGGTCAATGTGATCAGACGCGCAGAAGTCGCCGCCGAACTCGATGAACTTGGCGCCGATGTGGTGCTGCTGGATGGCGATGACCTGTCGGCGCGCGTGCTCAAGGCCACCGGTGGGGTCGCGCCGTGCCTGGGCATCGATGCCGTCGCAGGACCGGCAACGCAGCGACTCGCCGAGTGCCTGGCGCCTGGCAGTACGCTGGTGAGCTACGGCTCGATGACGGGCGAACCCTGCCACCTGGACTTCTACCTGATGTTCCGCAATGACATCCGGCTGAGGGGCCTGAGTTTTGCACGGCAGTTCGATGCAAAGCGCACGCCTGCCGATGTCTCCGCGCTGTATACGCGGCTGGCACAGTTGATGGCCGAGGGCGAGCTCGTGGCCAAGATCGCCGGGGTCTACCCGCTGGAGCATATCGTCGAGGCCTGCGAACGTGCTGGCCGCACCGGCGCTGAGCGAGACGGCAAGGTCGTGATCGAGTTCGGGCGCAATCGCGTTGATGCGTGATTTTCGTATCTGCTGAAGTGGCGTTCAGCTCGAGGGCTTCGGCGCGGCCAGCAACGCCGCCAGTTCGAGCAGCCGGGCGTCGCGACCTGCCAGCCGGGCCTCGCGTTCGGAAGCAGGCCAACGCTGTCGGCAGTTGGCATTCACAGCCTCGACAAACTCGCTGTCCAGCGGCACGGGTTGCGCGCCGCGCGAGGTGGCGATGGCCTGGATGGTCGGCGCGAAACGCGACAGGTAATCGGCCAGGCCGCCCGGCGCGTTGAGGTCGCCGACCTCGAAGGGCCCCATGAATGCCCAGCGCCGCCCCAGACCGTCGCGCAGCGCGGCATCGATCTCGTCAATGCTGGCCACACCGTCGGCGACCAGTCGACAGGCCTCGGCGAGCAGTGACCACTGCAGCCGGTTCAGCACAAAGCCCTCGATCTCCCGGCGCACGTGAATCGGCGACTGTCCGATGTCACGCTGCAGCTTCAGGGTTCGCTCGATGACCTGCGCTGCGGTGAATTCCGCCCCCGACACCTCCACGAACGGAATCAGGTGCGGCGGATTGACCGGATGGGCGACAAGACAGCGCGACCGCCCCGCCAGCTCCCCGGCGATGGCCGAGGTCGGGAACGAGGAGGTGGAACTTGCCAGAATCGCCTCGGGCGCGGCCGCGTCATCGAGCTGCGCAAACAAGGCCTGCTTGGCCGGCAGTGACTCGGCGATGGATTCCTGCACGTAGCTCGCCCCGTCAATTGCCCGATCCAGCGTCTCGGCCATGCTGATGCGCGCACGCACGACCGCGGGTGATTCCGACAGCAGTCCCGCCTGCGCCAATGACTGTAACGCTGTATCGATGAGCGTCAGCGCGTGCTCGCGCTGGGCCGGTAGCTGATCGAAGCCGGTGACCATGACCCCGGCGCGGGCAAACACCACGGCCCAGCTGGCGCCGACCAGTCCGGTGCCGATGATGGCGACCCGTTCGGTGGCGGCGGTGCTATTGTCACCAGTACTCAATTGCGTTCCTGTATGTGCTGTGCGCTTTGTACGAGCATGAAGGCGCGGGTGGAGGATTCTGAGGATGCATCGTGCCGCAGTGCAGGCAGCCGGGGCAAGTTTGCAAGCCTCAGCGCGCCTGCAAAAGAAATTTTCAGGCGGTGCCACTTTCGCAAGCTGATTTCGCTATCATCGAACGCATGAAGCTCGCAGGACACAAGGCGCTTGTTACCGGCAGCAGTTCCGGTATCGGCCGTGGCATTGCGCTTGCGTTCGCACGCGAAGGCGCGGATTTGGTTGTGAACCACCCCACCAGGTCCGAGGCCAGAGCTGCAGCGGCCCTGTGCGATGAGATCCGCGCGCTGGGACGCGAAGCGCTGGCCTGCGAAGCCGATGTCAGCGACGAACAGGCCGTAAGTCGCATCGCAACCGCGGCGCTGAACCACTTCGGGCACATCGACATCCTGGTCAACAACGCCGGCATTGCCGCAGCCGCGCCGGTGCATGAGATGCCGGTCGAGCAATGGGACAGGGTGATCGCTGTACATCTTCGCGGTACGTTCCTGGTGACCCGCGCGATGCTGCCGCAGATGCTCGCACGCGGTGCCGGCCGCATCATCAACACCGCCTCCCAGCTCGCCTACAAGGGTGCCCCGGGATTTGCGCATTACACGGCGGCCAAGGGGGCGATCATCTCCTTCACACGTACCCTGGCGCTGGAACTGGGCAGCACGGGTGTCACGGCGAACTGTGTGGCGCCCGGGGCGACACACACGCCGATGCTGGCTGATGTGCCCGACGATCTGATGGAAGCCATCCGGCAGAGCATTCCGCTGGGACGACTTGCGGAGGTGGACGATATCGTGCCGAGCTATGTTTTCCTGGCCAGCGAGGACGGCCGTCATTACCAGGGTCAATGCATCAGTCCGAACGGTGGGGATGTATTCCTGTGACAGGCGTGCATGATTCGGTGGTCCGCATGCGCAGGCTCTGCGAGTGCGACGTTGCGAAGGATTTCTGATGGAAGCCCGAGATCAGTCGGCCATTGAAGCGATGTTTGCAAGTTATCAGGCGGCGTGGGCTGCAAACGATCCCAAGCGGCTCGAGTCACACTGGGACAGTACGGATCCAGCGCCGGTCTACCTGGCAGAGGAGGTTGCCACGCGCATGACCGACTGGGATGCCATTCGTGGCTACTGGAACAACAATCGCGAATACATCGAGCGCGTGCGCCTGACGTTCTCGGACTTCGTATTTAAGCAGCTGCACGAGGATCTTGTCACGGCCGTGTTCAACATGCGTTGGGATATCCGTTTCCGCAGTGCCGACACGCCACCGATGGGCGGCGACAACCGGGTGGTGGCGACGGTGCGGCGTAAAGGCGAACACTGGCGCCTGATCGCCTGGGTGGAGGCGCCCCTGGCCGCGCTGCCATATTTGCAGCAGCTCTATGCGAGGAATTTCGCCGCGGATTTTTAGTGGCAACGTCCTGGAGTCACCTGAAGCCGGCGGGAAGGCTCGCTACCTGCTGGAATGCGTGGACGCCTCGGATCGTTCAGGCGTGACCTTGCTGCGCGCTCGACCCCTCGACGCAATCCAGCGCAGCATCCTGACCCACACCGACCACGGCTGGACCTTCGCCGGTAGCCCCAGCACCGCCTCAGCGCGGGCCAGTGAATCTTCGATCAGCGCGTCATGGAGTGGTCGAAAAAACAAAGGCCAGGTAACAAGCGCGGGTCCCTGGGCGCGCATTTCAAGGACGTGCCTCAGGATGACCGCACCCGAATCCTGCGCAACCTCGTAGGTATGAAATCCGACGAAGCCCCTCGGTGCAAGAAACCGGAATCGAACGGATGCTCCCGGGGTGTAGGCTTCGACAACATATCGCACAGGCCCGTGCCCGCCGATGGCTCCCACACCCAGGGGTTCGTGGAGCTTCATGGGCGGCCACGACTGGTGAGGCCACAGCAGATCATTATCCGAGGCCAAGGTGTCGAGCAACGCACCGGCTTGCGCCGGAGTTACGGTGTCCAGCGTGCGGTGATGAACGTTGATCACTTCGATGGTGTTTGTTCCTCGTCCTTGCCGCCACGGTATCGCTCGAACCACGCGATGACGTAGGCCGGCTTGGCCATCAGGTTGCTTGGACGGCTGTCGAGCGCATGCGAGGCGCCCGGCACCCGCACCAGCGCTGTGTCGATGCCGCGCAGTTGCAGGGCCTGGTAGTACTGCTCGCTCTCGGCGATCGGCGTTCGGTAGTCTTCCTCGCCGGTGAACAGCAGGGTGGGCGTGTTGACCCGTCCCACATGCGAAATCGGCGAGTAGGCCAGGTAGTGCTCGGCGTGTTCCCACGGTGGCCCGGGAAACCAGTAACGGCTGAAGTAGTGATACATGTCGGCATTCAGCGTGAAGCTGTACCAGTTGATCACCGGGTTGACCGCGGCCGCGGCGGCGAAACGATCGGTATGGGCCACGGCCCAGGTGGTCAACGCGCCGCCACCACTGCCGCCGGTGACGAACAGTTCCTCGGCGTTGATGTAGCCACGGGCGATGATGGCATCGATGCCGTCCATCAGGTCGTCGAAGTCGTGGCTGGGGTAGTTGTGGTGGATTTCGTTGGCGAACGCCTCGCCGTAGCTGGTGCTGCCGCGGGGATTCAGGTAGACCACCACGTAGCCCCGGGCTGCCATCAGCTGCAGCTCCATAGCAAAGAACGGACCGTAGGTGGCGAACGGGCCGCCGTGGATCTCCAGGATCAACGGGTAACGCGCCTCGGGATCAAAGCCGGGCGGGTGGATCACCCAGCCCTGCAGATCACGCCCGTCCACTGATGATTCGTACCAGAACTCCTCCACCTCACCGACGGTCCGCTTGAGCGACAGGTCCCGGTTGAGGTCGGTGATGACACGGCTGCCGCGGCGGTCAATCACGGCAAGCTCGGAGGGGCGCGCGGTGTCGGCGTGGGTATGAGCGACCAGTCCGGAGCGGGCGACGGCGAACTGACCACTGCTGTAAGGCCGGCTGAAGTACTCGCCGCCGACCCTGTCGCTTAGCACCTGGCGTTCGCCGCGCAGCGGCTGACGGGCCAGCAGCGTGCTGCCATGATGGTCGTACTGGATCAGCAGGCCCCGGCTGTCTGGCTGCCAGTGGAAGTCATCAATGTGCCGGTCGAGTTCTTCGGTCAGGTTGCGCGCATCGCCGCCATCCAGGTCCATCACGTACACGCGACTGGCTTGGTGGGAAAGCTCGCGGTCCTCGAAGCCCAGCCACGCCAGCATGCGTCCGTTGGGCGACACTCTTGGCCGCGCATGGGGACCCTCGCCAGAGATCACCTCGGTGAGTTCCCGGCTGTCGATCTCCAGCCGGTAAATGGCCGAGCGCAGTGGTTCGCGGTGGGCGTCCTCACGCCGGTTGGCACTCAGGTACAGCGCCGAGCCGTCCGGGTGCCAGTTGATGCCGTCATGGTCGAAACCGCCAGTGGTCAGCCGGATGGCGGTGCCGCCCTCGGCAGGGATCAGGTAGACGTGGTTGTGGCCTTCGCGCAGGTAGCCGGCGCCGTCGCGCCGGTACACGGGCTGCTCGATCCAGATCGGCGCCTCGGCCCATTCGGCACCCTCGGGGCGACCCGGGAGTTCCACGGGCGGCTTGCGCGCGGCCGGGGTGAAGCCGACGAAGGCCAGCCAGCGGCCGTCGGGCGACCAGGCAAGCTCAGAGACGCCGTGTTCGAGTGCACTGATCCGGCTGCTGCGCCCGGTGTCCAGCCACAGCACGTGGATCTGGCCGTCGGCGAGGTAGGCCAGCCGGTCGCCGTCCGCGGACCAGCGCGGCGAGCGGGCGTCTGAATCCCGCGGGGTCAGCGGCTGCAGCCCGGAGCCATCGGCATTGACGATCCACAGCGCATGGCGGCTGCGGTCGCGCTGGCGGTCCATCCAGTTGCGCACGAATACGATGCGCTCGCCGTCGGGCGAGGGCGCCGGTTCGCGCACCGCCTCGAGCAGGAACACGTCGTCGTATTTCAGGGGGCGGACATCGGCAGTTGCCGGTGTGCACAGCAGCAATACGATGATGCAGGTGAGCAGTCTGTGAAGCGAAGTCATGATGACATCCCGTGGCGCGCATATCTCAGTTTACCTCAGCCACCGTACTCGGATGACTTACCTCGATGTGCTCGAGACATTCTACGCGCGTGTCAGCACTTCTATTGCCGTGGGCATTCGCGTTGTCTCGGATCGAAGTTCACGGACCAACCAAATCCAGCTTGCTCCAACGAATCCCGAAGCCGACCACCGGGATAATGAATATCCGACTCGTTGCCGTGTACTTTTCACGAAACACCAGCGATCCTGCTTCCGTGGTGTTGAACAGCAACTCGCGGCGGATTGTCTGACCGCCGGCCTGGAAAGTCTGCTCAAGCGGCGGCGGCTTGACGTACAGACCGTTGGCATCGCAACGCAGGGTCGCGTTCTCGGCTGTGAACTCCCGAGTGAGTGTCGAGGCGTTGTCTACAAAGATTTCAATGTTGAGCCACTCACCCTCGTGCTGCGAGAAGGCCACCCTGTTCGGGACGGGGAGCAGTCTCTGAAACCCGGCAAGCTCATGCAGGACCCTCAGCGCCCGATCCGACATGAAATCTCGCGGACCCGTGGCGTTCGAGAATCCGTAATGCCCGGATATATCCGGGCAGGCTCCGGGGGCAAGTACAGTGCGCGCAGGCCAGTCGCTCGGATAGGTCTCGACTTCAACACATCCAGACACGAGCACCAGGACAACGAGGCATCCGAGATACCGCATGACCGCCGGCCCCCAGTCGGTTTGGAGAAGCGTCTTGTCGCAAGTGCGATCTGGCCAAGTACGCTACCACGCTCTAGGTTCGGCGCCTAGCTGTCAACCATCTGGATCAGGTTCTCGGCACGGCCAGGCGAAGTGGTCAATGACCCGTACATGAAATCTATGCAAATGCAATATTTCGTATTAAATATGCATAGATGATAAAGCGACGCTTGGAAGGCCTGATTCGAGATCGCCTGCAGAACAGTCCTTCTGTTGCGCTTGTAGGGCCGCGTCAGGTCGGCAAAACTACGCTGGCCTGATCAGGACCTGCCTGGAGCGCGACATTCCGGCTTTGGGTCCGCGCGTACCTGCAGCAACATTGGAACGGCTCTGGACCATGCTTGCCCACGCCCAAGGCACCAATCTGAATGCTTCCAGGCGGGGCGGAGATCGATCTGATGCTGGAGTTGCCCGGCAGTCCGCGTACGCGCTTCGCGATAGAGATCAAGCGCAGCCCCGCGGCCGGCGTGAAGCGCGGCTTCCATGAGGCCTGCGCCGATATCAGACCGACGCACAAGTTCGTCATTCACGCACTGCCCGATGCCGCATTTCTGGAGCACCTCGACGGGTGTGCTTCGCGACAGGGGATTCTCAGCGGTGCCAGCAACCGCTTGAGATTGCCAAAGCGGTAGGGTATTAAAGGCAGACTGCACCGCAAATGCGACGAGATGATGACCTGAGGCGCAAAACGAGGCGATCAACCGGATGATCGCTCAGACAGTGTTGAGCGCGAGGAAGGCTGGAGTCTTCATTCGGGCTCCCTGTAGAGAGCCCGCATGAAACCGCATCGAATCGTTCTGGTCGGGATTGTTTTGATCCTGGCGTCTGGATCGGTTACGGCCCAGACCTACAACTACACGGCGAGGACTGCAGCCCCGGCACTGGAAACCGGTGCGGTGCGGGCCGGCAGCCTGACCTGGCAATGTGCCGACCGGGATTGCCGAATTTCCGGCCCCTGGGCACAGCCCGGTGTCGCTGCCTGTGCACAACTGGCAGCAAAGGTCGGCCGGATCGTCAGCTACGGCCATCCAGGTCGCACGCTGAACGCCGAGCAGTTGCAGCAGTGCAATGCCAATGCCGCCGCCCAGCCTGCGCGTCAGGCGACGATCGCCGTGCCCCGTGAAGCTCTGACCCGGCAGCCGCCGATCGCCGTGCCGCCGGCTGCAAGTCAGACTCGCGTCGAGCCGCAGCCGCGGATTGCCGTGGTTCGTGAGGCGGCTGTGACACTGCCCCGGATCACTTCCAGAACGGTGGAGATTCAGCCACCTCCGTCCGACAGGCTTTATGCGGTGCAGACCGGACGCGGTGATGGGGATTTTGCCGGCAACGGCCCCGCGGTTGAGTTGCGGCTGGATCTGTCGATTGACGGCGCCTGCCTGTACGCCGATGTGGAAATGGATGCTCGCGAAACCCGCCCGGACTGGACAAGCGGTCGGGTCGAGCGGCGGTTGAACGTGTGGTGCGAACCCGATGGTGCGCCCATCGAACGCATTGTTACGCCCATCACGGCCACCGGCAGCTATGTCGACACCGACTGGGAAATCGACGTGGTCGTGCCGGGTCACGGCAAGGTCGATCCCCGGCGGATTCCGGATGTGAGCGGACCGGTCAGGGCCTTCATGGTGATGGGTGATACCAACGGACCCGATGTTGGACCCTTGCGCAGGGGGCGCAAGACGGTGCGTGGCACCAGCGTGCAGATACAGTACAACCCGATTCGGGTGGTTGTGCCGATCGTTGAACCTCCGACCATCGGCGGGCCACCGGGCAGTCATTCCATTGTGCTCGGCGCGCTGCATTCAAGCTTCTTTGTCCTGCCGCATACCACCGGCGACCGTGAATTCGGGGGTAACGGCCCACGCATGACGGTCCACTCGGCGCTGTCACTGTCTCCGGATGGGCGCCGGCTGCTCGCCACATTCGGCGGCACGGCGATCGAAACCCGGGGTGGTGATACCCGCGCAGAGGGAACTCGCAGTGGCGAAACACTCTGGACCGCGCCGGAGGGTTGGCGCATCGATTCGGTCGATGTCGACTATGGCTGGTGGGAAAACGGCCAACCTCAGCGTGCGCGCGAATCCGCGCTCGACCGGACGGCGACAGCCACCTACACCGACCGCGACCATGAGCATGATTTTCTTGTCGAAGGCATCGGCGAGGCGCCGCGCCACGACGAGGTATCCGTGCGCTTCGCCGACCCGGTCCATGTTGCCCGGCGCAATGCACGCAGTCACGTCCGGGTGTTTCATACCGTGGGCGACACCGATGGTCCGGAGGCCGGCTCTCGGACCGGCGTGCGCGTGTTCTACGAGCCGCTGCACGTGCGGCTGTCGCCCATTGACCCGGCACGCGCGGACCTGTCGGTATTTCAGCCGAATGTGCTGATCGACGTGCCCACGGGTGATTACACCAACCGCCTCAGTGGCGATAATTCCTGCGGACCCTCGTCGGGTTCCCGCGTGCTGCGATTCTATGGCGTCAACACCACCTACGAGCAGTTCAAGCGACGCGTGCACGGCTCCGGCAATCTGTTCACGGAGAACTGGTGGGGCACCCCGCCCGGTACCCTGCGCGATCGCATGAACGAGATGGCCTCAGGCTTCGTGCATCAGGTGCTGCCGCTGGGTGACGCCAGGAAGAATCGCGATGCCTTGGGGCGGTTGCGGACACTGCTCGATCAGGGCAAGCCTGTGATCGTGCTGGTGGGCTGGGGCAGTCAGCTGGCCGCCGACATCTGGTCGCCGCACGACTCGATCAACGCGCTGCACTGGGTGGTGGTCCGAGGCTACAACAGCCGCAATCGCAGCTTCTACGTGATCGATAACGGCCATCCGGAGGAATGGTCGGCGCTTTATCTCGAAAGCCTGATGGATTACGGCCTCGATGGCCATTTCGAAATCGGTCTCGGCATCGCCAATGTCGAGAAGGGATCGATTATCTATCGGCGCTGAATGCAGCCCGGGCGATTGGTCAGGTTTGGCCGGTGACCCGACCCTAGCGGGCGAACTGGCAGACGAACTCGTAGCCCTCAGGCCGCGAGCAGTCGACTGGGTACCAGGGGTTGGTGGCGCGTCGGGCGTTGTTATCGCTCATGTGAAACGTGTAACTGAAGGGAAGCACAGGTCTGTCGCTGACGATCAGCATCCAGCCGTCTCCGACCCTGTCGCGACAATAGCCCTGCGCCCCTGGGGAGACTGTGACGTTCGTGCCGGCCTCGGTATCCAGCGTTCCATTTCGAAAGAAGTTGATGCATCTGACTGATGCGGGGCTCGTTCCTGGATTAAGCACGTGCGTCTGGGTGCGGTACATGATAGTTCTGGTGGCAGGCCGACCCTCGCCCGCCTGCACATTGGGTCCGATCCAGACCTTCGCTCCCGGACCACTCTGCGCTGCAGGAAGATCCATACAGGACCACTGCCCCTCCTGGGACCAGATGACCCCCTGCTCTGGAGCGCAGTTCGCGGCCTGCGGTACATCCAGTCGTTCGATCTCCGTGATCCTGGGTTGCTCACGCGGCACCGTAATCAGCGGGACTCGTCGCTCCAGCTCGAGCAGTCGCTCTTGGGCGGGCAGGGTAATGGGCATTGTCATCAGTGTGCAGGCTATACCCGGAACGATCAGGCGAGTGGTGCGCATCACTAAACCTCCTCTCTTCCGGCGGCTCGCCAGCGTGTTCGGTGTCGCCCCGCGACGCCTTATGGATGTCCCGACCCCATCGTCGTCGATCTAACCAAAAAACGCAGGAGCGGTCCAGCGCCGGCATTGGTTCCTTGCGTACAGGCGGTGCTACAGTTCTGACTTGTTGCTACGATTGGGACTCTGGCGATACCTGATGGCGGTTCGAATCGTGGATATCCGGGACCGTTCACGCTGGTTGTGGGTGCTGCTGGCAGTCGCCGTGCTTGCAGTGGCCTCACTGGTGATTTCAGCGTTTGTGGACGATGCAGCATTGCGTGCGCAGATCGAGGGCCGCGCATCCGCTGCGCTTGGGATGGACGTTGAGATCGAGGGCCCCGTGGGTTTGCGCCTGTTGCCCACACCGGGCGTTACAGCCAAGTCCCTCCAGTTCGTCCATGGTGATTCGCGCGTAGCTCAGATCGAGCGTGTCCGCCTGCAGCTGGCGGTCGCGCCGCTGTTCGTCGGGCGGGTGGAGCTGCGGCGGCTGGTGCTCGATGGCGCCGATATCCGCATCGTGCGCGACGCATCGGGCGACTTCAATGTCAGTTTCCCCGGCCAGGCACAGGCGCAGCTCGATCTTCCACCGAGTGTGTCCTTTTCAGGCGCGATCAGTTACCTCGACGAGGCGAGCGGCAGGCGCATCGAGCTCTCGGATGTGGCAGCCGATGGACGCGTGCGCGAGGGTGGGCTGACGCTGGATCCGGTCGAGCTTATGGTGTTCGGCGGCCCGGGTCGCGGCCGCCTTGATGCGGATTTTTCTGCCGACATCCCGATCTGGACCCTGGAGTTCAAAGTGGATGGATTCGAGCTCGAGGAAGCACTGCAGGCGCTGGAGCCCGAAGCCCGGGCGGAAGGCAAGTTGACCTTTTCCACCGAGCTTTCTGCCAGCGGTGCGGCATGGGAGGACGTGGTCGGAAGCCTTAAGGGCTCGCTGTCACTGCACGGCACGGCGCTGACGCTGCATGGCACGGATCTCGATGCCCGCCTGTCTGATTACGATTCGACACGCCGATTCGGGCTGCTTGATGTGGGCGCGGTTCTGCTGGCGGGCCCGGTCGGACTGGTGGCCACGAAGGGACGGGATTTCGCCCGTCTGCTGAGTGGGGCCAACGGGCAGACCGAGTTTCGCGAAGTCAATTCCACCTGGACGATCCGCCAGGGCGTTGCGCAGGCAGACGATGTGGCGGCTGCCACGAAAGACAATCGCCTGGCGGCGCGAGGCAAGCTCGATTTCTCCGCCGGCCGCTTTGAGGACTTGACCATCATGCTGCTGGACAAGCATGGCTGCGCGGTGCTGGAGCAGGCTGTCACCGGGCCGTTCGAGAACCCGGAGGTCGAAGAGCCTGGCGCCATCGCAACGCTGGTCGGCCCATTGACCGAACTGCTGCAGCGTGGAATCGATCAGTTCACCGATGAAGAATGCGAAGTCGTGTACGAGGGCGCCGTCCAGCACCCCTGATGGGCCATTGACGATCGTCAAACCGCCTACTCCGTCTGAAAGCCCGCTTCGCGTTGATGCCGGGTTGCAAGAATCAGTACGGTATCGTACGCCTCCTCGTAGCTGTACAGAGCCAGATAGCCAGTCCGACCTCGTGAGATGACAAGCTCCCGCATGTCCTGCTCGCAGGAGCGTCCGACCAGCGGATGATTCTCAAGCAACTGGATTGCCTCGGAAACGAGCTCCGCAGTTTCCAGTGCCGAGTCAGAATCCGTTTCGAGGAGAAAATCAGTAAGCCGATCAAGATCGGCGAGCGCCTGGCGAGAATAGATCAGCTGCGCCAAGACCTGGCCTTTGGTTTCGAGGCCACCTTGCCGCCTGCACGTGCTCGGATATAGGTGTGAACTTCGTTCGCAGAATATCCTTCTCCGGACCTGAGCGTTTCGGCCTTCGACGCAGCAGCATCGGCAACAAACGTCGCTCGTTTATCAGCAGCCACCGCGGCTGCCCGAATCGCATCGACCATGAAAGCGTGTGGTGTGATGCCCTGGTGTTTCGCAGCGGAAACTGCGAGCTGCTTTACGTCATCAGGCAACTTCAACGAGGTGGTAGGCATCCAGGGCGCTCCGCAAGAGGTGTTACCATGGTAGCACCTCCAGAAAGGTGGCGACAACGTTCGGATTTGCACGGGTCACCCGCTGAATTTCATTTGTCCGGTCGGGCGAGGGGCGAGGGGCGAGGGCAGGGGGTCACCGTTTCAATTCTTCGGTCGGCTTGATCAGCCAGCGCGACACCAGCCACAGCACGACGAGGGCGGGCAGCTGCAGCACCACGATCACGCCTGTGATGATGGACACGAGAATCAACTCAAAGAAGACCACCGGCCCCGGATAGATCAGTGAACCCGCGTAGGTCGTAATCCCCATGAACGGAACCGCCACGGGCGCGTAGATCAGAAATCCCAGCGTCACGAACAAGGCGCGCCTGCCGCTTACCCCGAAATCCCAGTGCGGCACGATGAAGCGCCAGATCAGTAGCAGCACCAGCGTGCCGATCAGGACCGGAAGTCCGTACCACAGGCCAAGCTCTTTCAGAAGTTCCCAGCGTTTCTCCCGCTGGCGCTCAGGTGTGCCGGGCAGCGCCCCCGCCTCCCATTGGGCCAGTCGGCGCTCAAGTAAATCGTTCAACGGTTCGCGGTCAAACCTCGCGAGCTGCTCCACGGGAACGCCCATTGCGGGATGCCTGAGCGTTCTGATGTCAAGCTCAGTGGCTGGTCGGCCAAGGATGTCCGGAAAGACCTCGTCACGAAGGGCATAGTACTCATCGAGCATCTGTTCCAGCGCTGCCTGTCTGTGCCTCGGAACCAGGTGTTTCAGTCGATGATTTCTCAGATTGACGTGCACAGTGATGACGTTGCTTTCGGCGCCGGCCACCACCAGTAGCGCATCGTATTCCTTCCAGAACCAGGCGCCCCGAAGTCGCCACCACTCCTGGTAGAGCATGGGTGGACGCCCTTCACGGATGTGGATCTCATCACGCCGCACATCCCAGTCGCTTGCGATGACTGCGGCTGTGGTGCTCTTTTGCAGCAACTCCAGATCGATCGGCTCATCGATCTCGAATGTGCCATCCACATAGATGCCAGCCTGCGAGCACCCTGCGACCATGCCCAACAGCACCACCAACGCCGCCACCCCGACAAACCGTAACTGCCGCTTTTCCACTGATCTACCCTCTCTTGGACAAGGCAACCCCAGCTTCCGGCGCGGCGGGAAGAAAAAATTCCGCGATGATCATTGCGGAGCAATATGTCGGGCGAGCGGGGTTTACGCCTTTCACAACAATGACTTGCGGCGTTCCTGTTTGATCATTCTGTAGCCAGCCGGTGTGTGCTGCCGCCCGCGGCCTGCAATTCCGATCCTTGCAGGTCACTACGGCCATCTGCCCAGTGAAGCAGGAAACGCACCCGAACCTGAGCCATAATCCGGCCCTTCAGCCGCGTCAGTATTCAGAGTAGATCCCGGGCCAACCTCGGGTGCAGATCACGACGCTGGCATCTGGCAACACCGGTGCACTTCACAGGAGCTTCCTATGACCGCCTACCCCCATCTGCTGCAACCGCTTGACCTGGGCTTCACGACGTTGCCCAACCGGGTTCTGATGGGGTCAATGCATGTGGGGCTCGAAGAGGTCGAGAACGGTTTCGAGCGCATGGCGGCGTTTTACGCCGAGCGGGCGAAAGGTGGTGTCGGCCTGATCGTGACCGGCGGCATTTCCCCGAACGACGAGGGCCGGCCGTTTCCGGGCGGCGCGCGCCTGGTCAACAGTGCGGAGGCCGCGCATCACAAGGTCGTCACCGATGCCGTGCATCGCGAGGGCGGTCGCATTGCCATGCAGATCCTGCATTTCGGGCGCTATGCCTACCACCCCGAGCTGGTCGCACCCAGCGCGCTGAAGGCGCCGATCGCGCCGTTCGCACCGCGTGCGCTCAGCGGCGAGGATGTCGAGCGCACCATCGAGGATTTCGTGCGCTGCGCCGAGCTGGCACGCGAGGCCGGCTACGACGGTGTCGAGATCATGGGCTCGGAAGGCTACCTGATCAACGAGTTCATCACTGTCACAACCAATCAGCGCGACGACGAATGGGGCGGCGATTACGCCAACCGCATCCGCTTTCCGGTGGAAATCGTGCGCCGGGTGCGTGAGCGCCTCGGTGCCGATTTCATCATCATCTACCGTCTGTCGATGCTTGACCTGGTCGAGGGTGGGTCGACCTTCGACGAGGTCGTTCAGCTTGCGCGGCTGATCGAGAAAGCCGGCGCGACGCTGATCAACACCGGTATCGGCTGGCACGAGGCGCGGATCCCGACCATCGCCACCTGCGTGCCGCGCGCGGCCTTCACGTGGGTGACGCAAAAGTTGCGCGGTGAGGTCGGCATACCGCTGATCACCACCAATCGCATCAACACGCCGGAAGTCGCCGAGCAATTGATCGCGGACGGTCATGCCGACATGGTGTCGATGGCGCGCCCCTTTCTTGCCGATGCGATGTTCGTCGCCAAGGCCGCCGCGGGCAAGGCAGACGAGATCAACACCTGCATCGCCTGCAACCAGGCCTGCCTGGACCACACTTTCAGCGGCAAGATCACCTCGTGCCTGGTCAATCCCAGGGCCTGTCACGAGACCGAACTGACGATCGAGCCGGCGACCG
>JAFIFN010000254.1 GCA_020832005.1 Gammaproteobacteria bacterium
GCGGGGAAATGGCGCGCCCGACTGGATTCGAACCAGTGACCTTTGGCTTCGGAGGGTAGCCTGTGTAGTGGCCTCTATCGGTTTCAGTGGTTTTTGTTAGACGGCCGCTCGGGGTTCCGGGCCCGGTGGCGTAGCGGATCCGGAGGCGTCTGTTCATTGTATTGGTTGTACATTATTAATGTACGTAGTAAATTTATGAACAAACTGGCAAGGAAGGCAGTGAATACATAGCTTGCTGTCGCAAAGTAGACCGTCAGGCGTTCAGTTTATTACTTCGTCCATTAATATTGTACATTTGTGAAAAATGAACAAACTCGAAGAACGCCTTGGACCCGTCGGAACAGACATCCTCCTGGAGGCGATCGGCGCCATCGAGCGGGAGACCGACTTGCGCATTCGCGTGATCGAGCAGGCGCCCCGGGGCGGGGACATCGCTGGTTATGAGAACGCAAGGCTCAAGATCGATGGCGAGGAGTACTACGCCGAGGTCAAGGCATGGGCCCAACAAGCCCCCCTGGGCGTACTGATCGACCGGGTGCGCCGCTTTCCCGCCGGCATCCTCGTTGCCGACTACGTTAACCCAAGGATGGCAGACCGGCTAAGGACAGAAGGCGTTCAGTTCATGGACGCCGCCGGCAACGCCTACATCCGAACACCCTTCCACCACGTTCAGATCAAGGGCAACCGACGGCGAGAAAGGGAGACGCAAGGTGCAGGGCCACGAAAACACAAGGGCTTCACCATCGCCGGGTTGAAGGTTACCTACACGTTTCTCTGTAACCCGGAACTCGTAAGGGCGCCATACCGTGACATTGCCGAGATCGCGGGTGTGGCATTGGGAACCGTCACAAACGTCATGGATGACCTCCAAGCGGCGGGATTTCTGCTTATCACCGACAACGAGCGTCGCCTCGTTCATGCCGATGCCGTCCTGGAAACCTGGGTGGAGCGATACCCCACGGCGCTACGGCCAAAACAGGGTCTTGGCACTTTTACTGCCCAAGGCATGGACTGGTGGCAGAACTTCCCGATCGAAGATTTCGACGGATACTGGGGGGGTGAGCTGGCCGGCGCTCATTACACCGGCTACCTGCGTCCCGTCGTTGCTACGGCGTACGTTCCGAAGGAGCAGTTAAACAAGTTGATCGCGAGAGCACGACTGCGCAAGCAGGCCCTGCCGATATTGGAACCCGGGACAGTTGAGCTGCTTGCTCCGTTCTGGCGGCCGAATCGTGACTTTGGTCTCTATGTGCACCCGATCCTGGCGTACGCTGATCTGATCGCCACCGGCGACCCGCGCAATCTTGAAGTCGCGCGCAAGCTCTACGATGAAAAAATTGCTCAACGTCTCGGGTAAGCTGGATGTCCGCGTTGTCGATGTATACCGAGCGGTGTCCGGGGCGATGGCGCGTCACGGGCTCGATTTTCTGGTCATCGGAGCGAGCGCCCGAGATCTCATTCTCCACTATGCCTATGGCAGCCCTATCCAACGAGGCACCACAGATCTGGATTTCGCGATCCAGGTGGTTGACTGGGACGCGTACCAGGCTTTGCGTGCAACGCTCGTCGCGGCCGGCTACCAGCCGACCAGGCTGTCGCAACGGCTCCAGTCCTCGGATGGCATCCCGCTAGACATCGTGCCGTTTGGGGATATAGCTGACACGAACGGGAATGTCACATGGCCCCCGGGCAACGACCAACAGATGAGCGTCCTCGGATTCGCCGAAGCTCTCGCTGACGCTGATCTGGTCCGCATTCAGGAGGACCCGCCCCTTGACGTTCCGGTCGTGTCGCCTGTTGGCTTGGTGCTGCTGAAATTGATCGCGTGGGGGGATCGGCTGACAGGCCAGCGTGCCAAAGACGCTCTGGATGTCCGGTACGTTCTTGAGAACTATTGCGAGCTTCCGGAGGAGCGGACAGGTCTTTGGAGGGACTTCGATCTCACCGAGCTATACGAGGGCGACATCGAACTGGTCGCTTCTCACCTGCTCGGCGCCAGCGTGCGCGCCCTCGCAAGCGAGGCATCGGCGGCGGCCATTGACCGGGTGCTCCAATATCGCTCACACGAGTTCCTCGCGGATATGAGTCCACACCCAGTAGCACGCTTCCGCCGCGCTCCGAATCCCCTTGATGCGTTCATGGCGGGATACGCTCGAAGCTGACGCAAGCGCACCCGAGGCTCGCAGACTTGGTCACACCATGGTCACGTCGTGGTCAAGCGAGCCAAGGGGACCGTGCGGAATAGATTGTAACTTTTTGATTTAAATGGCGCGCCCGACTGGATTCGAACCAGTGACCTTTGGCTTCGGAGGCCAACCTGTGTAATGGCTTCAATGGGTCTCAATGGTTGAGGATAGATATCCTATTGTTTTTCCGAGGAACATTTCTCCATCTGCTCGAGGCCGATCAAGACCGATCAACCTCAAACGCTTCAGTCACGCTCCAATTCGGTCACGAAACGGGTGCGAACTCGCGCCATTTGCGATCCTGTGTTTTTGTCGAAAGCGCCTAGACGCCTGTACCGCTTGATATGTCACCAACATCGCGCAACCGTTCTCTTCCAGGATAAACGGGACCACGTATAGGGGCTGTGTGCAGGCAGCCCTAGGGGCTCGGAGGAAAGTGTCCATTTCGGGCCTGGAATCGTCCCGAGTGGTCGGGTCCTCGCCAGCACAAATGCACCCGTAGACGCGCTGGACCTCCCCCGCCATAAATCACACTTCCTGGCGACCAGCCGGAGGACCGTGGATCGCGCCTATATGGCAATGTTGAGGTCGTTACCAGCGAGAACTGCACGTAGGTGCTTCCTCGCGCCTGCAGCACTTTGAACTGGCGACGAAACCAGCCAGTCATGATGAACTGCCGACAGCAGCCAACTGTTCGGTCGCGATAGGAATGCCGGTTGCCCGGCACCCCTCGCACAGATCCCAGCGTGC
>JAFIFN010000052.1 GCA_020832005.1 Gammaproteobacteria bacterium
CTGCTGCTGCTGTGGTACGACTGCCTGATTATCGGCACCGGGCGCTGGCTGGGTCCCAGTGACCTGTTGTACGCACTGAGCCTGCCACGCTACTGGGGCCACTGGTTGTTCACGCCAATGTGGATTATTGCCGCGGGCGGCATGCTGCGGCTGGCTGATGTGCCTTGGGCCAAGCCGCGCTGGGTCATGGGCGGCTTCTGCCTGCTCGCCGTGGGCATGGTCGCCATCGAGATTCCGCTGTTCTTTACCCTGGAGCTTCGACCCGTGTGTTTCATGGACACGGTGCGCTACGCGGAGGCCGTCAGTGCCAACGCCCTGTGTTTCGCCGACCAGGAGGTGGTGCGCAGCAGCGGGCCTCCGCTGCCACCGGTGGTGACGAACATCGTTCTGCTGATCACAGGCGGTTTCATCTGGGCGAAGTTGCGCTGGCCGTGGTTGTCGGTCGGTTCGGTGCTGATGTTCATGGCTGCCGCCGTGCCTGCAAGCCTGGCCAGCCCCGCGGTCGGCAACCTCGGCGAGATTTTGCTGGCGGTGTCGATCCTGGCGACAATACGTCTGCTGCTCGATGAGGAGGCCATGGACAGACGTCGGGCACGTCGGGCACGGAGGCTGGCCAGAACATGAGAATTGTCAAGCTGCTGTTCGGTGGACTGGCAGGTCTCATCGCCTTGCTGGCGCTTATTGGCAGCGGCCTGTATCTGAGCGACCCGTGGCTGTGGAAGCGCTACGCGACCTCGCTGCAGGGCCTGGATGTCAGCAACGTCGACTGGCGCAGTCCGGCGGAAGTGGTGCCAGGCGGCGACCGGCGGCTGCCCGAGAATGTTGTGAACGGCATCTCCGCCGAGGCGCTGCGCGAGGCCATGGCCTATGCCGAGCAGACCGAAAGCTACGCACTGCTGATCCATCATCGCGGTGCACTGGTGGTGGAACGCTACTGGGGTGGACACGGTCCGGACTCGCGCTTCGACACCGCCTCGATGCACAAGAGCGTGATGGCGCTGCTGCTGGGCATCGCCATCGATGAAGGCCACATTGGCAGCATCAATGACCCGGTGGGCCGTTACGTGGAGGAGTGGGCGAACGATCCGCGTGGTGAGATCACGCTGCGTCAGCTGGCCACGATGAGCAGCGGGCTGCTGGTCGAGGCCTTCCGGCCCAGCCCGTTCAGCAAGGGCATGCGGCTGGTCATCGGCAGTAATATCGATGAACTCGCGCTGTCGCTGCCGCTGGACGAGACGCCCGGCACGCGCTTCGAATACCTGAACTTCAGCTCCCAGGTCCTGGGCATCGCACTGACCCGCGCAGTAGGCATGCGCTATGCGGAGTATCTCTCGCAGCGCCTGTGGCAGCCGCTGGGTGCGCCCGACACCGCCGTGTGGCTGGATCGTGAAGGCGGCTCACCCCGGACGTTCTGCTGCCTGCTGGCCAGTGCGCCGGCCTGGATGCACGTTGGCGTGATGATGCTCAACGAAGGTCGCGTCGATGGGCGGCAGGTCGTGCCGGCGCAGTGGCTGGCGGAGATGACCACACCCTCGGCGCTGAACCCCAACTACGGGCTTAAAGTATGGCTGGGCTCACCGGCAAGCGGTGTGCGGACCTACAACAGCCAGAGTTCGCTCGAGGTGCCGCACTCGGAAGCCTATCTCGCCGACGATGTGGTGTTTCTCGATGGTGCGGGCGGGCAGCGCGTCTACGTGATTCCCAGCGCCGAGCTGGTGATCGTGCGCATCGGCAAATCACGCATGGACTGGGATGACGCGGTGTTGCCGAATGCGCTGCTGCGCGGCAGGGTGCCGGGCACCTAATCGGCACCAAGCTGCGTCAGGGCTGCAAGAAAACGCGCCGTGTTCTCGTCACTCGGTCCGCCCTTGATCAGCACCAGCGGACGGTGCTGCGCGTCGGCGATCACCAGCGTGGGATCCTCGTCGATCTCGATGCCGGCGCGGGCAGCGAACGCGGCGGAGTCGCCGACATAGAGCACAGCCGCCTGTGACAACGGTACGCGCCCATCAAACAGCCTGCGCACCGCGCGACGGATCACGCCGCGAATGAATCTCGGTGGGTTTTCGATCACCGGGAAGTGATAGGCCCGCAGCGCGTCGGACAGGATGTCGCGCTCATCCAGCCATGTCTGCCAGTCGAGCAGCAGGTTCTGCTGGATCTCCCCGTTTGCCTGGGAGGTGCTGATCGCCAGACCGATGATGATCAGCGACTCGCCGCGCATGTCGTCGGGGAAGACGAAGGCATCCCCCGACATCGCCTGGGCTTCCACGCGCTGGAAGCTTCCGGTGGGGGAGGTGGCTGCGGCAGGCTGGGTGTGCACGCTCAGCGCGAAGGCCAGCACCGCGGCGCCAATCATCGTCCTGGACATGGTGTGTCTCCCCCGAAACCAGCCCTGATTTTTTCATACCTGTCGCTCTGGCAGTGGTGGCAAATGTGCAGTGGCCACCCTGCAGTCAGCGAGCCGGGCCACAGGACTGACAGGCAAAATTGACACCCCGGCATTTCATGCTAATGTCGAGCGCGAGTTAAGCGCGCCGGCCCGCCGACGCACCCGCGCAGCAGTCACCTACCTGGCAGGGGATATCTTGGCAGCACTGATCCGTCCGCATGACGAGCCGGTCACCGGTCGCGCACGACCTCATGCCGTGGTCATCGGCAGCGGCTTCGGTGGACTGGCAGCCGCCGTGCGCCTCGGCGCGAGGGGCTATCGTGTCAGTGTCCTGGAGAAGCTCGACGCACCCGGTGGACGCGCGTACGTGTTTCGCCAGGATGGCTACACGTTTGACGCCGGTCCCACGATCATCACCGCGCCGTTCCTGCTGGAGGAACTGTGGACCATGTGCGGCCGCCGGCTGGCTGACGATGTCGAACTGCGGGCGATTGAACCGTTCTACCGCATCCGCTTCGAAGACGGCGAGCACTTCGATTGCAGCAGCGATCCGGCGGCGATGCGCGCAGAGGTCGCACGCCTGTCGCCGGAGGATGTGGCCGGTTACGAGCGCTTCATCCGCGCCAGTGAGGAGATCTTCCGCGTCGGCTTCGAGCAGCTCGGGCATGTCGCCTTCGACAGCTGGACCGACATGGCCCGCGTACTGCCGGAACTGATGCGTCTGCAAAGCTACCGGACCGTGTTCGGCATGGTCGCCAAATACGTCTCCGACCCGCGGCTGCGCCAGGTGCTGAGTTTTCATCCACTGCTGGTCGGGGGTAACCCGTTCAGTACCACCTCGGTGTACTGCCTGATCGCATTCCTGGAACGGCGCTGGGGGGTGCACTTCGCCATGGGTGGCACCGGGGCACTGGTCTCGGGCCTCGTTGACCTCATCCACGGTCAGGGTGGCTCGGTGTTGTGCAACACGGAAGTGGCCGCCATCACGGTGGAGGGACGACGCGCTACCGGCGTCGAACTGGCCTCGGGTGAGCGCATCGCCGCCGACATCGTGGTATCCAACGCCGATTCGGCCTGGACCTATCGCCACCTGGTGCCGGCGGCCTCGCGCAGGCGCTGGACCGATCGCCGCCTCGAGCGCGCGCGCTACTCAATGAGCCTGTTCGTATGGTACTTCGGCACCAACCGGCGCTATGACGAAGTGCCGCACCATATGATCCTGCTGGGCCCGCGCTATCGCGAGCTGCTTGCCGACATCTTTGACCGCAAGGTGCTGGCCAAGGACTTCAGCATGTACCTGCACCGGCCCACGGCTACCGACCCCTCGCTGGCACCGCCGGGCTGCGATGCGTTCTACGTGCTCTCGCCGGTGCCGCACCTTGGGGCGGACGTCGACTGGACCACGCGCGCCGAGCCCTATCGGCAGGCCCTCGCGCAGGCACTTTCGGACAGTGTGCTGCCGGGGCTGGAGGATGCGGTGGTGAGTTCACGCCTGATGACGCCGCTGGATTTTCGCGACCGGCTCAACTCGGTCAACGGTGCTGCGTTCGGCCTGGAGCCGGTGCTCACCCAGAGCGCCTGGTTTCGTCCACATAATCGCAGCGAGGAACTGGAGCGGCTGTATCTTGTCGGCGCGGGCACGCACCCGGGTGCGGGTCTGCCGGGCGTGATCTCATCGGCGAGGGTGCTTGATACGGTGGTGCCGGATGCAGCGGCGCTGGCCTGACAGCGAGCACGCGGCACCGGCGGATCATGCCGCCTGTCGGGCGCTGCTGTGCGACGGTTCGCGCTCGTTCTTCGCAGCCTCGCTGTTCCTGCCACTGCCCGTGCGCGACGCGGCCACCGCGCTATACGGATTTTGTCGCCTTGCCGATGATGCCGTGGATCTGCAGCCCGATCGGGCACGTGCGCTGCGCGAACTCGAGCACAGACTTGCACGGATCTATGATGGGCGGCCCGCGCCGATCGCTGCGGACCGCGCGTTTGCCGATGTCGTCGATCGCTTTGCCATTCCGCGCGAACTGCCGGCGGCCCTGCTCGAGGGCTTCGCCTGGGACACCCAGTCACGCCGCTATGCGAGCATCGGCGAGCTCGAAGCCTACGGTGTACGCGTGGCCGGCACGGTCGGCGTCATGATGTCGCTGCTGATGGGCGTGCGCTCGGCTGATGCGCTGGCACGGGCCTGTGACCTTGGCGTAGCGATGCAGTTGACGAATATCGCGCGCGATGTCGGCGAGGATGCCCGCGCAGGTCGGCTGTACCTGCCCCTGGACTGGCTGGCGGAGGCGGGGATCGATGCTGGTGCATTGCTGCACGCACCGCGTCACAGTGCGGCACTTGGCGAGGTCGTGGCGCGATTGCTGGCCGCCGCCGATGTGCTCTACCAGCGCGCCGAGTCGGGCATCGATGCCCTGCCGCGGCGCTACCGGGCGGGCATCCGCGCCGCACGCTGGCTGTATGCCGAGATCGGTCGCGAGGTCGAGCGCCGCGATCTGGATGCCGTGAGTACCCGCGCCGTGGTGCCTGGCTGGCGCAAGGCGCAGGTGCTGCTGCGTGTGCTCAGCGCAGGCGATGTCGATCTGGAGCAGCTCGGTGATGCGCCCGTACCCTCTGCGCGCTTTCTCGTCGAGGCGGCCGTCGCCGCAGGGCTTGATGACAAAGCGGACGTGCAGGTCAGCGGACTTGAAGGCCGCGTCAGCTGGCTGGTGGAACTGTTCCATCGCCTCGATGAACGCCAGCGCCAGCAGGCAGGCGCGTCCGCCACGTCGGCCTCGAGCAGTCTGGAGTTCCAGGGCCAGACGCGTTGAACACCTCCTGGCTGCTGTTCATCGAGCTGCTGCTGGTGTTCGGGGTGGTGTTTGGCCTGTGTGCGCGGGAGCTGCTGGTGCTGCGACGCGAACGCAAGGCGGATGTCCCGTCGGTGGAGTCGGCCCCGGACGAAGGTGGCGATTGAATTGCCGATGGACCCCGATCGGATTCAGCGTCGCGCCAGCGTTGCGGAACCCGTCTCTATGTCGTTTTGCATAGCAAGCGGCGCTAGCCGGCTATGCCCGCTCATTGGTTAAATCCGGTTAGAAACGCATCCAGCAGCGAACCGGATCGTTCAATCGCGTGTTCTTTCCAGGCGCTCATCTCCAGAACGAGTGTTTCGAGAACCTGAGAATCCCCGATCAAGGTTTGAACCACCTGTGCTGCGTCTGTTCCGATAATCTCGTGGACACGTTTCCCGAGCAGTTCTGTAGCCATCAGTGCGGTATCCCATGAGTATCGTTCGCCGAGCTTGGCATCGCTGTACACCGTGTCGCTCACTTCCGGGATGTTCTCGTAGTAATCGAACAGATAGCGAAGATCCACAGCATCCTTCGGCCTCACGTCCCGCGATCGATCCTGCCAGGCCATGAGCTTCAGTAACGCAAGTCCCACCGGTGTTGCGACGCGAATATCGATGTCGGGCGATTCCTGAATGCGGACGATGTCGGCATGCTCGTGCGCCTCCTGAAATCCAAGGACGCTCATACCGGTGTCACCAGCCGGTGGCCACAGGATATTGGAGCCGTCGTCGGCCACAGCACCGAAGGGCACGATATCGACTGGGATGTCGGATGGGGAGAAGAAGCGCTGAGCTGCTTTCGACTTCCTGTAGCCGGTTGCCACAAGCGCTTCCTGAAGTTCGTTGAACGTCCCCCAATCAGCGATGAGTACGGCGACATCGATATCAGAAGTAGCCCGCTGGATAGGCGCACCGTGGCCATAGTGCAACACCAGATCGCGCGCAGTGGCACCCACTATCAGGAAATCGACGCCAACTCCGGCGCAAACTTCGCCAATCTCACCGTAGTGGTGACGAAGTAGGGCTTCAATGTTTTTCGATACGTTCAGCAAGGTATCTGTCGAATACTATCTGCGCGGTTTCGCGATTCCTTGGGTCACCGGTCGCTATCAGGTCAGCATAGATCAGGACCGGGTCTACCGTTTCGATTTCGATCTCATCTCGCGCCCAGAACTTTTCGATAAGGTATACGAGATTCGTTTCATCGATGCGGTGGCGGTCTGCGGCTTTGCGCAGCCGATGTGTGGCTACGAGCCCACCGAGCTGATCGGCAGGCAAATAGACAGTGGCGATCTCTGGTCTAAGGTAGGCAGTCAGTTTGGCGGCGGCCGTTTCGCCGCCCCAGCGGGCATCGAAGCGGGCGACGTCCGCATCCTTCCACCAAGCGGCATCCTCTGCCTGGAAAACGCCGAGCATTTGCTTTGGTCGAAGTTTCTGCGGAAACACTTCAGTCCACTGGTCGAGCAGTCGACGATAGTCGACGACCCGCCGGCCGCCGCGCTTGCCGAAGTCCGCGACGTAACGTTGCGCCTTGAGGTCATTCAATACCCATCCGACAGTCCCGACTGCCGCTCCGGCAACTTCTGCAATGTCGCGATAGGCGGCATTGACGAGTTCGGGATCACGAAGGAATGCGTACACGACTCTGAGTCCCGCGGGCGCGAAGGCGCGTCCGTAAGCTTCATCCCGCTTCCAGGCGGTCTCGGCTCCTCCGAGCGGTTCCTCGGGGCGGTTTCCTCTTATGTAGATGTAGGTTGGTGGTTCGTTGATGAATGCGTTACCCGCCGTGTCGATGAACTGCACGTCTTCGGCTCGGAACCTCTCCGCCATGCGCGGATTGACGAAGTCGGCGACAAGGATGCCTCGCTCGGGCAGGGCCTTGATCTGATGCATCAGCGCGCCGTGGTTGGCCTGTTGTGCCCATTTCTTGATCTCGGCGAGCAGGCGGGTCTCGCCGATCCGCAGGACTGCGTCGTATCGGCGATGGTCCGGCCCGGCTGCTTCAAGGGCTTCGACGGTCAGCCGCAGGCCAGCCTCACGCTCGAGGGCTTCGAGCGCCTGGTTGAGGATCGGCTGTTCTGTTGGCGTCGCCATTGTCCATTATTCCTATCCGTTCATTAATAATGAACATCGATTGGAAGTCGATCATACGTCCAACTTAAGTCTATGTCCATTAATAATGGACTGCAGCAAAATATGAACGGCGCCGCGCACAGCCAAGATAGGCCCACAGAGCGCCAGAAAGTATTCACGCTGCAGACGCTGCCGCCCGAACCGGACACGCCGCATGCCGCTTAGCTGGTTCGCTTCTGACTTCGGCAGTGCATCAGGCTGCCCTTCCAGGTGTTCAGCGTCGCGCGCGCCGCGGCATCCGGAACGGCAGCATGCACTGCACGATGGGCTGGGAAAATCGCGTCAGCGACAGGCTTTCGTGCATGGCAGTGACTTCGTGGCCCAGCAGCGTCGTGTTCAGCAGTGAGCGTGCGTAGAAAGGCGTGTCCTCCAGTGTGCGCAGCACGCGTGCGTTGCCCTCCTGTGCCCTTGTCGCGCGCGCCACACGCCAGCCACTGCGCGGCAGCCTCACCATTTTCGGTGGCGCAAAGTTCTGCACGCGGCCATCCGCGCCAAAATGCAGCGCCAGCAATCGTTCATCGGCGACTGCGCGTGCGCGCGCCTCATACAGCACCGCAGTGGAGCCGTCCGGCAGGCGGGCCCGCGACCAGTCCCAGTCGGTAAAGCCCTGCTCGAGGGGTTCGTCGCCGAAGTTGCCATCGAAATAACCATGCCCCTGCCAGAACAGTTGCGGTTGTTCCAGCCGGACCTCCACGTGTGCGCCCGGTGCGAACGGCGACCAGTGGTGACGTCCGGGTGCATCGAGCGCAAAGACCTGGCCCGTCAGCGCCGTAGGCGTCACGCGGATCTCGCCGCGCAGCCGGCTGGGCACCGGCATCGTGATCTCATCGAAGCGGATGCGCAGTTGGTTGCCGTCCCAGTGCAGCTCGCTTGGGCCGATGACCAGCCGGTCGCGCTCGCGTGCAAGATCGCCGGCGCCGCGCTCGGTCATCGCCCAGCGTTTGGCGCGTGGTCCGTAGACGGCGACATTCACCGCGCAGTGGGCTTCGGGCATCGCGTCCGCGTGTCTGCGCCGGGCCCATGCGTAATAGGGTGAAAACACGCTGCCAATGAAGGCAATGATGGTGATGCCATGCGTCGCATCATCGCTGAGCGCATCGACATACCACCAGGCGTAGCCGCCCGGGGCTACCGGCCGCGCGAAGTCAGGTCCTGCCACAGTGCCGTTGCCGCCAGTCGACCCGACAGCGCCGCCATCGGCACCCCGGGCCCCGGGTGCACGCTGCCCCCCGCCAGGTAGAGTCCCGGCAGGCGGCTGTGGGCCCCCGGCCGGCTGAAGGATGTTCGCCAGCCATGGGAGGCCTGGCCGTACAGCGCGCCGCCCGTCGCCGGGAACAGCGCCGCCCAGTCCGAAGGCGTCGTGCGCAGTGTCGCCGCGGCCTGCGGGGAGAGCGCAAGACCACAGTCGGCCAGCCGCTGAAAGGTCCGTTCTTCGCATCGTTCAATCTCCGCCGCATTCAGCGTTGGGGTGTCACGGTCGCCCAGCGCCGGAGCGTTGACCAGGCACAGCAGGCGCTCGGCGTCCTGAGGGCCAGGGCTTGCATCTGCGCCGCGGTCCTGCGCGCAAATGTACACCGTGGGTGTCCGCGGCAGGCGACCATGCGTGAAGATGTCGGTGAACTCGGCCGCATAGTCATCGCTGAAAAACACATTGTGGTGACTCAGATCGAAGCCTGCCGTGCGCGCACACATGGTCCAGGTGATCGCCGAGAGTGAGCGTTGGGCCGGCGTTGTTGCGGCACACGCCTTGCGCGCATCCGCGCCGAGCAGGCCGCCGGCCAGTGCCGCGACATCGCCATTGAACACCACGGCATCGGCAGCCAGGTGGCGGCCGTCGTCGAGGTGGACGCCGCTGGTGCGGCCCTGCTGCGTGGTGATGTCGCGCACTTCGCAGTCATAGTGAAACTCCGCGCCGTGCCTGGCGGCGAGTGCGGCAATGGCCAGTGCGAGTGAGTGCATGCCATCGAGGGGACGCCACACGCCGGCCAGTTCGACATGCGCGATCAGCATGAGTGTGGCCGGTGCCGCGTAGGGCGACGCACCACAGTAGGTGGCATAGCGGCCGAACAGCTGGCGCAGCCGGGGATCATGAAAATACTCGCCAAGCGCATCCCACAGCGTGGCGAATGGCGAGATTTTCATCAGTCCGGGCAGCCCGCGCAGGCCGGCACGACGCACCAGCGAAACCGGTGTCGGGCGTGCGGCGCGCATGTAGCTGTGTTCGAGCGCCTCGAAGGTGCTGCGGGCGCGCGCGCAGAAGGCGCGAAAACGCCGGGCCTCGGCGGCGCCTGCGAAGGCGCCGATGGCATCGGTGCTGGCGGCAAGATCAGCGTACAGGTCGAGACGTTCGTCAGCGCTCCAGGCGTGACGGGCCAGCAGTTCAGCGGGTGCCAGCCGGACATGGTCTGCCAGCGCACTGCCTGCAGCATCGAAGAGCTCGTCGAACACCCAGCGCATCGTCAGTACCGTGGGTCCGGCATCGAGTTGCTGCCCGCCCAGGGGTACCTGGCGCATCTTGCCGCCGGGGCCCGATGCGCGTTCGATGACGCGCACCGCCGCGCCGCGCCGGGACAGTTCCAGTGCGGCCACGAGACCGGCCATGCCGGCGCCCACGACCACGACATGTGGCTCCGGCACTGCTGAGATCCTCATTTTGACTCGCCCGATGGATGTGTCTATTCTACATGACACATTGCGGCGCAGCCTCGCCGTGACATGCCAGTGGAGAGTGCCCGATGGATGCGACGGTACGGATTGACCAGATCCTCGGGGAGGCGCTGGCCCGGGCCGGCGCCAGCGGTGGTCCTCCGTTGCTGCGCGAGGCGCTGGAGTACGCCGTGCTGCCAGGTGGCGCGCGCGTTCGGCCGCGCCTCACACTGGCCGTCGCCGCGGCCTGTGGCGGCGAGCACAGGGGCCTGGCGGATGCCGCCGCGGCGGCCATCGAACTGCTGCACTGCGCATCGCTGGTCCACGACGACCTGCCCTGTTTCGACAATGCCGGCACCCGCCGCGGCAAGCCCTCGGTGCACGCAGCCTTCGGTGAGCGGCTCGCCGTCTTGGCCGGTGACGCGCTGATTGTGCTGGCATTCGAGACGCTGGCTCATGCGGCAGCCGATGCACCTGCACGGCTGGCCCCGGTGCTGATGTGCGTGGCCGGCGGTGTCGGCGCGCCGCACGGTATCGTCGCCGGACAGGCCTGGGAGTGCGAGCCCAGTGTCGATCTCAGCCAGTACCAGCAGGCCAAGACCGGGGCGCTGTTTGCCGCCGCGACCATGGCCGGTGCCGCCGCCGGCGATGGTGACCCTCAGACGTGGCGGGAGCTCGGCGAGCGCCTCGGCGAGGCCTACCAGGTGGCCGATGACCTGCGCGACGTGCTTGCCCGGGGGGATGAACTGGGCAAGCCGGTGGGCCAGGACGTGGCGCTGGATCGTCCGAGTGCTGCCCGCGAACTTGGCGTGGCAGGGGCCGTCAGCCGCCTGGAAGAGCTGCTGGCAGCGGCCATGGCGTCGATTCCACCCTGTCCGGGCCGCGAGGCGCTGCAGGCGCTGCTGATGGCCGAAGCGGCGCGATTCCTGCCCAAGGAACTGGCGCAGCGCGCGGCATGACCGGGCAGGCCGCGTCCAGGCGGCCGCCACCTGACTCATCAATGATGTCCGGCACAGTCTCGTTGCGGCTCGGTCGACGCCTGCGCGCATTGCGAAACCGTATCCTGGCCAGTCCGCGGTTCCAGCGCTGGGCGGCGGCCTTTCCGCTGACCCGACCGGTGGCTCGCCGGCACACCCGCGAACTCTTCGATCTGGTCGCAGGCTTTGTCTACACCCAGGTGCTCACGGCCTGCGTACGTCTCGATCTGTTCGAATACCTGCGCCGCGAGGGTCCCTGCACGCTGGCGAAACTGGCCGGGCACAGCGATCTGCCGGCCCCGGCCATGGATACGCTGCTGCGCGCGGCGGTGTCGTTGCGGCTGCTGCAGCGCGCAGCCCCGGATACCTTCGATCTGGGGCCGCTGGGCGCGGCGCTGCTGGGTAACCCCGGCGTCGTGGCGATGATCGAGCATCACGCGCTGCTCTACGCTGACCTTGCCGATCCCGTCGCGTTGCTGCGCGGGGGGCGGGCCACCCAGCTGTCGGACTACTGGGGCTACGCGGGCGCTGAGGCACCCGATGGGCTGGCGGGCGACCAGGTGGGGGCATACTCGCAGCTGATGGCCGGCTCCCAGCAGCTGGTGGCCGGGGAGATCCTGTCGGCCTACCCGCTGCAGCGTCATCGCCGCTTGCTGGATGTCGGTGGCGGTCTGGGCGGGTTCGCCGCGGCCGTGGCCGCGCGCGCACCGACCCTGGAATTGCACGTCTTTGATCTGCCGGCGGTCGCCGTCCAGGCGCGCGAGCACCTGTCGGCCCGGGGCCTGGGCGAGCGGATCACCGTGCATGGCGGGGATTTTTTCCGCGATCCGCTGCCATCGGGTGCCGACATCATCTCGCTGGTGCGCATTGTTCACGATCATGATGATGAGCGCGTGCTGAGCCTGCTGCGCGCCGTGCACGCCGCACTGCCGGCCGATGGCCGGCTGCTGATCGCCGAGCCCATGGCCGATACCCGGCGCGCCGTGCCCGCCGGTTTTGCCTATTTCGGCATGTACCTGCTGGCCATGGGCAGCGGCCGCCCGCGCACACGCGTGTAACTTGAGCAGCTTCTCCAGCAGGCCGGCTTTGGCGCGGTGGAGGAGTGCGCCACGCACACGCCGCTGCTGACTCGCGTCCTGGTCGCCAGATCTTCCGGAAAAGGTGTTAACTAGACTTGACATGTCGAAGGGTCAGCGTAAACTGACACTGCAGTTCAAGTCCTCCCTCGTCCACTCCCGGAAGTACATGAAAGCGACCGCGGTAGTCCTGCAGCAGCCACAGCGCCTGAGCCTCGATCAACTCGAGCTCACCCCTGCCGGTGATAGCGACGTCGTTGTCGATATCGACTTCAGTGGTATCAGCACCGGCACCGAGCGCCTGCTCTGGAGTGGCCGCATGCCGCCGTTTCCAGGAATGGGCTACCCGCTGGTGCCGGGCTACGAGTCGGTGGGCATCATCCGCGAAGCCGGCAGCGCCTCCGGGCGGCAGGTCGGCGAGCGGGTATTCGTGCCTGGCGCGTCCTGCTACGGCGAGGTACGCGGCCTGTTCGGCGGTGCCGCCTCGCGGGTCGTCGTGCCCGGTTCGCGCATCGTGCCCATTGGCGAGGTCGCTGACGACCGCGCGGTGCTGCTGGCCCTTGCCGCCACCGCCTGGCACGCGCTTGAGCGCTCCCCTGTCAATCAAAGCGTACATGCTGACGCTCGCGACCTGATCGTCGGCCATGGCGTGCTGGGCCGCCTGTTGGCGCGCCTGCTCACCAGCGTATGCGACACACCGCCGGTGGTCTGGGAAATCAACGCTGCCCGCCGTCACGGCGCCGAGGGCTACGAGGTCGTGGACCCCGCGGGTGATGAGTCGCGCTATCGCCGGATCATCGATGTCAGTGGCGATGCCTCGCTGCTCGACACGCTGATCTCACGCATGCTGCCGCAGGGTGAGATCGTACTTGCCGGCTTCTACAGCGACGCATTGTCCTTTTCGTTCCCGCCGGCCTTCATGCGCGAGATCTCGCTGCGTGTCGCGGCCGAGTGGCAGCGCGCAGATCTCGAGGCCGTCATCGGTTTCGTACACGACGGCAGACTATCGCTGGAAGGGTTGATCACGCATCGGCAGCCGGCCCAACAGGCCGCCGCCGCCTATCGCTCCGCGTTCGAAGATGCGGAATGCCTGAAAATGGTTCTGGACTGGAGGGCCATGCAATGAGCAAAGCCATGGCCAACGCAGGTGCACTGTCGCTCGATCAAATGCGCGATGCGCTGCGCCGCGAAGCCGCCGAGGAGCCCGTGCAACCCCAGGGCAGCGCGGAGCAGCCGGCGGTCGCGACCAAGGAAACACAGATCATCGCCATCTACGGCAAGGGTGGCATCGGCAAGAGTTTCACGCTGGCCAACCTGTCCTACATGATGGCGCAGACTGGCAAGCGCGTGCTGCTGATCGGCTGCGATCCCAAGAGCGACACCACCTCGCTGCTGTTCGGCGGGCGTGCCTGCCCGACCATTATCGAGACCTCCTCGCGCAAGAAACTCGCCGGTGAGGATGTCGAGATCGGTGATGTCTGCTTTACGCGCGACGGTGTGTTTGCGATGGAACTCGGCGGTCCCGAGGTCGGTCGCGGCTGCGGCGGCCGCGGCATCATCCACGGCTTCGAACTGCTCGAGAAACTCGGCTTCCACGAGTGGGGATTCGACTACGTACTGCTGGATTTCCTCGGCGACGTTGTGTGCGGCGGCTTTGGTCTGCCGATTGCACGCGACATGTGCCAGAAGGTCATTGTCGTGGGCTCCAACGACCTGCAGTCACTTTACGTCGCCAACAACGTGTGTTCTGCGGTGCAGTACTTCCGCAAGCTCGGTGGCAATGTCGGCGTCGCCGGCATGGTCATCAACAAGGATGACGGCACCGGCGAGGCGCAGGCCTTTGCCAAGGCAGTCGGCATCCCGGTGCTCGCGGCTATCCCGCAGCATGACGACATCCGCCGCAAGAGTGCGAACTATCAGATCGTGGGCATGCCGGGCACCCAGTGGGCGCCGCTGTTCCAGGAACTCTCGGATAACGTCGCCAGCGCCCCGCCGCGCCACCCCGAACCGCTGGACCAGGACGGCCTGCTAGGCCTGTTCTCGGGCGACAGCGTGGGTCGCGACGTGGTGCTGCAGCCGGCGACGCAGAAAGACATGCGCGGGAGTGCCTTCGTCGAGAAGCCTTCACTCGAGGTGATCTATGACGAGGTATGAGCAGCCTGGAGTGCGCGCGTGAGTCTTGATCAGACAAACGGAGAAGTTGTCTATGACGCGGCCGGTGCGGCCGCGCTGGATAACGAACCCCGTGTGTCACAGTCCGAAGGCAGCCAGGTCACCGCTGCGAAGTCCGCCGATCAGCGCGACGGCCTGGGCTGTCATTCTGGCGCCGAGCGCATGAAGAGCGAGGCGATCGCCGCCGGCAATGGCGAGATGCTCGAGCGCTATGCGCGTGACTATCCCGTCGGGCCACACGATCAGCCCCAAGGGATGTGCCCGGCATTCGGTTCGCTGCGCGTGGGTCTGCGCATGCGCCGCACCGCCACCGTACTGTCCGGCTCGGCCTGCTGCGTTTACGGCCTGACGTTCACTTCGCATTTCTACGGAGCGCGCCGCACGGTCGGCTACGTCCCGTTCAACTCCGAATCCCTGGTCACCGGCAAGCTCTTCGAGGACATTCGCGAAGCGGTGTTCAAGCTCGCCGACCCCGAACTCTACGACGCCATTGTCATCACCAACCTGTGCGTGCCCTCGGCCTCGGGTGTGCCGCTGCGGCTGCTGCCCAAGGTGATCAACGGAGTGCGCATCATCGGCATCGACGTGCCCGGATTCGGCGTGCCCACGCATGCCGAGGCCAAGGACATCCTCGCCGGTGCGATGCTGGCCTACGCACGCAACGAAGCCGAGACCGGCCCCGTGATGGCGCCGCGCGAGGGTCGAAAAGAGCGGCCTACGGTCACGCCGGTGGGTGAGATGTTCCCAGCCGACCCGATGGGCCTGGCCGCGCTGCTCGAGCCACTGGGCCTGGACATCGGCCCGACCGTGCCCACGCGCGAATGGCGCGAGCTCTATGCCGCGCTGGATTGCGCCGTGGTTGCCGCCATCCACCCGTTCTATACCGCGTCCTATCGCGAGTTCACGTCCGCCGGTCGTCCGATCGTGGGCTCAGCACCGGTGGGTCACGACGGCACGGCCGCGTGGCTCGAAGCCATCGGTGCCGCCGCGAACGTACCCACACGTCTCATCGAGCAGGCCAAGCAGCGTTTCCTGCCGGCGATTCGCGGCGCGCTGAGTGCCGCTCCGATCAACGGCCGTATCACGCTCTCGGGCTATGAAGGTTCCGAACTGCTGGTCGCACGCCTGCTCATCGAAAGCGGCGCCGACGTGCGCTATGTCGGCACCGCCTGTCCGCGCACCCGCTGGTCGGATCCCGATCGCGAATGGCTGCAGGCGCATGGTGTTGAAGTGCAGTACCGCGCCTCGCTGGAGCAGGATCTCGCGGCGATGAACGAGTTCCAGCCGGATCTGGCGATCGGCACGACGCCGGTGGTGCAGAAGGCCAAGGAGCGCAGCATCCCGGCGCTGTATTTCACCAACCTTATCTCGGCGCGTCCGTTGATGGGGCCGGCCGGCGCAGGTTCGCTGGCGCAGGTCGTCAACGCAGCCCTGGCCTCGAAGCCGCGCTTCGAGGAAATGACCGCATTTTTCGAAGGTGTCGGCAGCGGCGCCACCGCCGGTGTCTGGCAGCAGACCCCGCAGGATCGCCCGGAGTTTCGCGAGCGCTATGCCCGCAAGCTCGAGAAGGCCGCCCGCCAGCGCAAGTCGCAGGAGATGGTCTGATGCTGGTGCTCGATCATGATCGTGCCGGCGGCTACTGGGGGTCGGTGTATGCGTTCACCGCCATCAAAGGCCTGCAGGTGATCATCGACGGGCCCGTGGGTTGCGAGAACCTGCCGGTGACCTCGGTGCTGAACTACACCGATGGTCTGCCGCCGCATGAACTGCCGATCGTCGTGACCGGCCTTGGCGAAGAAGAACTCGGCCAGAACGGCACCGAAGATGCCATGAAGCGCGCCCATGCCGTGCTCGATGCCTCGCTGCCGTCGGTGGTCGTGACCGGCTCGATCGCCGAGATGATCGGCGGCGGTGTTACACCCGAAGGCACGAACATCAAGCGCTTCCTGCCGCGCACCATCGATGAAGACCAGTGGCAGAGTGCGGATCGTGCGATCAACTGGCTGTGGACCGAGTTTGGACCGCGCAAGGTCGCACCCGTGAAGCCCCGCAAGGACGGTCAGCGTCCGCGCGTCAACATCATCGGGCCGATCTACGGCACCTTCAACCTGGCCTCCGACCTGGCCGAGATCCAGCGCCTGATCGAGGGCATCGGCGCCGAGGTGAATCTCGTGTTCCCGCTGGGCAGTCACCTGGCCGACGTGGCCAAGCTCGCCGATGCGGAAGTCAACGTCGTGATGTATCGCGAGTTCGGCCGCCTGCTGTGCGAGACGCTTGAGAGGCCTTACCTGCAGGCACCCATCGGTCTGCACAGCACGACGCGGTTCCTGCGCAAGCTCGGCGAGCTGCTGGAACTCGATCCCGAGCCCTTCATCGAGCGCGAAAAGCACACCACGATCAAGCCGCTGTGGGACCTGTGGCGCTCGGTGACCCAGGACTTCTTCGCCACCGCCAGCTTCGGCGTCGTGGCCACCGAAACCTACTCGCGCGGCCTGCGCAATTTCCTGGAAACGGAAATGGGCCTGCCATGCGCGTTTTCATTCGCCCGCTGTCGCGGCGCGAAAACCGACAACGACGCGGTACGCACGGCGATCCGCGAAAAGCAGCCCTTGCTGGTGTTCGGCAGCTTCAACGAGCGCATGTACATGGCAGAAACCGGATCGCGTGCGATGTACGTGCCGGCCTCATTCCCTGGCGCCATTGCCAGGCGGCATACCGGCACGCCCTTCATGGGCTACTCGGGTGCCAGCTACGTGGTGCAGGAAGTCTGCAACGCACTGTTCGACGCGCTGTTCCATATCCTGCCGCTGGCCACCGACATGGACCGTGTCGAGGCCACACCGACTCGACTGCATCGGGAAATCTCCTGGGACGAAGAGGCGCGTCTGGCGCTGGATCGCCTGGTCGAGGCTCAACCGATGCTGGTGCGCATCTCGGCGGCCAAGCGCCTGCGCGATGCCACCGAAGCCGCGGCCCGCGCCGCCGGCGAGACCAATGTCACAGTAGATCGCGTCGCCAATACCGGCGCGCAACTGGCACGTGGACGGGCCGCATGAGCGCGCCCGCCAATACAGGTTCATTCGTATCGCCTCAGGGCGGTGTCGAGTGTAAGCAGCCGCATCTTGCGGTAATGGCCGAGCAAGGCCGAAACGGGAGGAAGGTAGATGAGTAACGGAAGTGGTTCTCTCTCAGGGCTCACTGAGCAGGAAGCTAAGGAATTTCACGGCGTGTTCGTGACCAGCTTCATGATCTTCACTGCGATTGCAGTGGTGGCCCATATTCTGGTGTGGTTGTGGCGCCCCTGGCTCTAAAACCGACTAAGGACCGTGTGATGTTCCCTCACATGCACATCACATCGCGGTCCACATAACTTTTCAAATGGTATTAGGAGGTTTAGACATGTGGCGTATATGGCTACTTTTCGATCCACGCAGAGTGTTGATTGCTCTGTTTACGTTCCTGTTCGCGCTCGCGCTGATCATCCATTTCATCCTGTTGAGCACCGATCGCTTCAACTGGCTGGATGGTGGCAGCCATGCGGCAGCGGCTTCCGTTCAGGTCGCACCCGACGCGCTGGTAGCGCGCACGGAGCGCGATACTGCAACGCTGTAAGGCGTGGCCTGTCCAGGGTGACGGTCGGTAAGGCTCGACAAGCCTTGCCGTCCGTCACCAGGGACGCTGCAGGAAGGTCGTGCGCCGCTTTTCTGGTGGCCACGGGTTGCAAGATCCGGAGGTTCGACTCATGTCGATGCTGAGCTTTGAAAGAAAATACCGCGTACGTGGCGGCACACTGGTCGGCGGCGACCTGTTCGACTTCTGGGTGGGGCCGTTTTACGTTGGCTTCTTCGGAGTCCTGACGCTGTTCTTCAGCGTTATCGGAACGGCGTTGATCGTCTATGGCGCTGCCCTGGGACCCACCTGGAACCTCTGGCAGATCAATATCGCGCCACCGGACCTGTCCTACGGACTCGGCCTGGCGCCATTACAGGAAGGTGGCCTGTGGCAGCTGATCACGATCTGCGCGATAGGCGCGTTCGTGTCATGGGCGCTGCGACAGGCCGAGATTGCCCGCAAGCTGGGCATGGGATACCACATTCCATTTGCCTTCTCGGTGGCAATCTTCGCATTCATCTCGCTGGTCGTGATTCGACCCGTGCTGCTGGGTGCCTGGGGACATGGTTTCCCGTACGGCATTCTCAGTCATCTGGACTGGGTGTCGAACGTCGGCTACCAGTACCTGCATTTCCATTACAACCCGGCGCATATGATCGCCGTGAGCTTCTTCTTCGCCACCGTGTTCGCGCTGTCGCTGCACGGCTCGCTGATTCTCTCAGCGACGAATCCGAAGAAGGGCGAACGGGTCAAGACGCCGGAGTACGAAGATACGTTCTTCCGCGACACCATCGGCTACTCCATCGGCACGCTGGGCATTCATCGCCTGGGCCTGTTCCTGGCGCTGAATGCGGGTTTCTGGAGCGCGGTGTGCATCATTCTCAGCGGCCCGTTCTGGACGCGCGGCTGGCCTGAATGGTGGAACTGGTGGCTTGATCTTCCGATCTGGTCTTAAGACAGGGGACCGACAATGGCTGAGTATCAGAATATCTTCACGCAGGTCCAGGTACAGACCGTACCTGAGGCTGGCGTGCCCCTGCCTGCAGGGAGCTGGCCGCGTACCGGCCAACCTGTGCTGCAGTACTGGCTGGGCAAGATCGGCAATGCGCAGATCGGGCCCATCTACCTGGGCTTCACCGGGGTGGCGGCGCTGCTATGCGGTGTCATCGCCTTTCTTATCATCGGCTTCAACTTCTGGGCCCAGGTCAACTGGGATCCGCTGCAGTTCGTCCGCCAGCTGTTCTGGCTGGGCCTCGAACCGCCGGCCCCCGAATACGGCCTGAGCATTCCGCCGCTGGCACAGGGTGGCTGGTGGCTGATGGCAGGCTTCTTCCTGACGCTGTCACTCCTGCTGTGGTGGGTGCGAATGTACCGGCGCGCCCGCGCGCTGGGCATGGGCACGCATGTCGCATGGGCCTTCGCCGCGGCGATCTGGCTGTATCTGGTGCTGGGCTTTATCCGGCCACTGCTGATGGGCAGCTGGAGCGAGGCGGTGCCCTTCGGCATCTTCCCGCACCTGGACTGGACGGCGGCGTTCTCGATCAAGTACGGCAACCTGTTTTACAACCCCTTCCACATGCTCTCGATCGCCTTCCTGTACGGCGCGACGTTGTTGTTCGCAATGCACGGGGCGACGATTCTGGCGGTGGGCCGCTATGGCGGCGAGCGCGAACTCGAGCAGATCACCGATCGTGGCACGGCCTCCGAGCGCGCCGCACTGTTCTGGCGCTGGACCATGGGGTTCAACGCTACGATGGAGTCGATTCACCGATGGGCCTGGTGGTTCGCAGTGTTGTGTCCGCTCACGGGCGGCATCGGTATCCTGCTCACCGGCACGGTGGTTGACAACTGGTACCTGTGGGGTGTGCAGCACGGCATCGCACCGGCTTACCCGGACGTGTATCCAGCCATGCCTGATCCGGCCGCGACGCAGGGGGTGGCGCCATGAGGGGTCTTACGATGCGAAAACTCATGCCGCTGACGGTGCTGGCAGCCGCTGCAGTGCTCACGGCCTGCGAGCGACCCCCGATGGAGGTTGATCAAATTGGCTACCGCGGGGTAGGCATGGAGCAGGTCACCAACCCGCGCCTGGCCGAGGCCAAGCGGGAGGCCAACCAGGTGCCCGAGCCGCTGCCGCCGGTGAGCCCCGGCGGGCCGCGTGCCGGCGATCTCTACGAGAACGTCGAGGTGCTTGGCGATCTGACGATTGTGGAGTTCAACCGGCTGATGACGGCGCTCACGGAGTGGGTATCACCGGACGAGGGGTGTAACTACTGCCATGTGCCCGGCAACTTCGCCAGCGAGGACATCTATACCAAGGTGGTCTCACGGCGCATGCTGGAGATGACCAAGACCATCAATGACCAGTGGCACTCCCACGTCGGCGACACCGGCGTGACCTGCTATACCTGTCACCAGGGCAAGCCGGTACCGGAGTACGTGTGGTTCGAAGAGCGTGGTGGTCCGCCACAGGCCGGCGGTATGGCCGCCAGCCGACGTGGCCAGAACCTGGCCAGCCCGGCAGTCGGCTCCACCTCGCTGCCCAGCGATCCGTTCTCAGCCTTCCTGCTGGGTGACGAGGAGATCCGCATCATCCCGACCACGGCGTTGCCGCAGGGGACCAACCCGCGCAACATCATGGACGCCGAGTGGACCTACGGGCTGATGATGCACTTCTCGACCTCGCTGGGTGTGAACTGCACGCACTGCCACAATTCGCGTTCGTTCTTCAGCTGGGACGGCTCGCCGCCGGAACGCACGACCGCATGGCATGGTATCCGCATGGCGCGCGAGCTCAACCAGGACTACCTGGTACCCCTGCAGCCGGTGTATCCGGACTCGCAGCTGGGCCCGCACGGTGACGCACCGAAGCTCAACTGCCAGACCTGCCACCAGGGTGTGAACCAGCCCCTCTACGGCGTGAGCATGTTGCAGGATTATCCTGAGCTCAACGCCGTGAGTCGCAATGGCCCGGCACGCGGCACCGCGGCGGCTGAAGCCGACATGGCACCGGCCGTCAGTGCAGTCCCGGAAGAAGGCGAGGCTGAGTCAGCCGATGAGCCCGAGAACAGCGACGGGATCTGATCTGCGCCTGCAGCGCGTAATCGAAGGGCCGGGCCTCCGTGTGAACGGGTGTCCGGCCTTTTTTTGTGCCAGGCCAGGCGGATAGACGTCCGGTCTGCTCGGGCATGGATCGGCGTGTTGAATTCCACCGCCACGAACCAACGTGGTATATCGAAAAAATGCGGAGAAGGTACGTGGTGTGGCATAGAGTCTCCTGCCACGTAGGACGCACATGTATCTCGCGATCCGGGTCCGTGTCCCCGCGTCCATCCGCGGCTCACTGCGGTTAGCCACCGGGGGTCAGCGAACCAGCGGCTGGGGTTCGACCTGCCAGACGACCGGGTAGCGACACTCGCCGATTTGCAGGAGGACGCCGGGCAGGTCAGGCAATTGGTGCAGGGCGGGCAACATTATCTCATTGGCAGCAGGCGCCGGGCAGCGATCGTGGTCGCGCGCCAGGCTGCCGACACGCTGCCATTGCCCGTCGCGCTCGCGGAAGATGCGTGAAAATCCGATGTTCAGCCATCTATCGCCGCCCACTTGCCGAAGCACGCTGCTGCCCAGCACCACCCAGTAGCCCTGGCCTGCAAATTCGACGTACTCGCCAACGCAGGTCAGGGGTTCACCCTGGCAGTTGTTGAGTACGCCGCCATCGCGGGCCAGGACATCGAGCACCTGTGGTGGCAGGGCCTCGCCGGAGGCCGTGCGCAGGTGGGGGCCCACGCGGGCTGCCGGGTCGAATGCTTCGCGATCGGCCCAGGTTTCCGGATTGACCCGGTCGAGTCTCGCGAGAAACCGCGCATCCCCGGCCAGCTCACTGTTGCGCAGTCGCTCGAGCACGTGACGACCATGCCGGCCCAGCGATCGATGTACGTAATGGACATCAAACTGCCGGGTCGGGATGCGACCGTCCAGCACCCGCGCGAGCTGATCGGCGGCCACAATCCGGCGCAGATCCGCCAGCGGCGAATGCACGGCAAACAGCAACGCCACCAGAGCAAACGCCAGTGCGGTGTTCCAGCGCCCGATGGTCTCCGGGACCAGTGCGCGCTGGCGCAGCAGTGACCACGCCATCGCCAGTGCGTAGGCTACCAGCGCCGCGCTGACGATCGCCGCCCACAGCCGCGGGCCGCTCCAGCCGAACACGGCTACGCGCTGGAACAGTCCGATGAGTGTTACCGCAAGCAGCGGCAGCAGCACCATCACTGCGAGGCCCAACAGCCACTGGAGACGACGCAGTCGTCCCGTGAAGCCTTCCTCGCCGAGCGCGGCGTTCGTCAGGAACAGTGTGAAGGCGGCCAGCCACAGCAGCGCCGTCGGCCGTCGGCCGTCCTGCCAGAGCAGATCGATGCCGGCAAAGGGCAGCGCCAGCGCAAAACCTAAAACGATGACCGCTGCGAGCGGCGCCAGCACACGCGCAAGTGACTCGCAGATCGACCGCACGGCTGTGATCAATCCGATGCGCGAGCGCACCAGCACCAGGCCGATTCCGCCGGCAAGCCCGGTGACGGCGTAGCGAAACGGCCGCTCGATGAACAGTTCGCGGAAGAAGTCGATACCGATCAGGCTGAACAGTGCGCCCCAGGTAAACAGCAGCGCCCAGAGCAGCACGATGAAGGCGAGCACCAGGGCCAGTGTCAGCGCGTTGCCCCAGGCGGCCTCGAGCTGGCAGCGCCAGGGCAGCCCTTCGCCGGGTGACTCCCGCCAGGCGCGAAAAAGCAGCGCCGTGATGAATACGATGAGCACCGTTGAGAGCAGCAGATCGGGGACGAAGACATTGCTTATGTCACCGGCACTGACTGCGCCGGTCACGGGGTCGGGCGCCGGTGTCAGAACGCCACCCGTGTGCCAGCCCATGACCAGCAGCAGCACGGCAAGCAGTCCTGTCGCCGCCGCATCATATCGCGCCTCACCGGCGTGAAGCGGGGCCAGATAGATAAAGACCGGCACACCGGCGGCCAGCAGGTAAGC
>JAFIFN010000053.1 GCA_020832005.1 Gammaproteobacteria bacterium
ACATGCGCGCGCACAAGCTCATCGTCCTCGACCACCAGGATGTGTTCCAGGCCACCCGCTGATTCGGCTTCCACTGCAGGCACCTCGTCATCGATGCCCTCGGACCGCGCCCGCGGAAAGTACAGGCGAACCGTCGAGCCTTCTCCGACCTCCGAATAGACCTTGGCATGACCGCCCGACTGTTTGACAAAGCCGTAGACCATGCTCAGACCCAGGCCGCTGCCCTTGCCCACCTCCTTGGTGGTGTAGAACGGCTCGAAGGCACGGGCCAGCGTCTCGGCATCCATACCACAGCCGGTATCGGAAACCGAGACCATGACGTATTGCCCGGGCTGGACTTCGTCATGGGTTGAAGCATAGTGGTCATCGAGCAAGGCATTGGCCGCCTCGATCGTCAACCGACCACCGGACGGCATCGCGTCGCGTGCGTTGATTGCAAGATTCAGCAGCGCTACCTCCAACTGACCCGGATCAACTTCAGTCGCCCAGAGACCGGCACGCCTGACCACCTCGATCTCGACGTCGGCGCCCAGCGTACGTCGCAGCAAACCGTCCATGCCTTCAATCAGTCTGTTGATGTCAACCCGCTTCGGCTCGAGCGCCTGGCGCCGGGCAAACGCCAGCAGCCGATTCGTCAGTTCGGCCCCGCGTTCTGCCGCGGTCATCGTCATCTCGGCGAGCAGCCGCAGGCTCTGTTCCTCGGTGAGTTGCTCACGCAACTGCTCCGCGTTGCCGAGAATGACCGTCAGCAGGTTATTGAAGTCGTGCGCAACGCCTCCAGTCAGGTGACCGACGGCTTCGAGCTTCTGTGACTGCCGGAGGCGTTCGTCGAGTTCGCGTCGATCAGTCACATCCACGATGCTGCCGAGCATGCGCTGGGCCTTGCCAGAGCTGTCGCGGATTATGAATCCGCGATCACTCACGACAGCCACCCGGCCATCTGCGCAAATGAACCGGTACTCATCCGACCAGTTGGTCGCATCGCCCGCTACGGCCGCTTCCAGACCAGCCAGCACGCGTGCGCGGTCGGCAGCATGGACATTCTCCGCCCAGTCGGTGTCATACACGGAGATAGCGGCGGGATCATGACCGAACTGCAGCAGCAGATTCTCGTTCCACCAGACGCGCCCGGTGACGACATTCCAGTCCCAGATCACATCATTGGTGGCACGCGCGACCAGCCTGAAGCGCTCCTCGCTGATCCTAAGCGCAGCTTCCGCGCGCTGGCGTTCCGTGATGTCACGTTGCACGGCAACGAAATGAGTGAAAGCGCCCGCCGCATCCGCGATCGGAACAATATCCAGCTCCAGCCAGTATTGCTCACCGGCCTTCGTGTAGTTGATCAGTTCGGCGCGAACCGGCTTTCGCGCTACCAGCGATTGGCGGATACGATCCAGCGTGCGGCGATCGGTCGCCGGCCCCTGCAGCATTCGCGGTGTGCGACCGATCACCTCGTCGCGGGTGTAGCCGGTGCGCCGCTCGAAGGCATCATTGACGTAGAGAATCTCGGGGCCCGAAGGCTCATCAATCGGCTCAGCCCTGGTGATGATCAACAGGTCGTTCTGGCGTGACACGGCAGCTTCGAGCAGGCGCAGCTGTTCCTGATCCTTGCGCGCCACTGTCACATCGCGGAAATACACCGCGAGACCTTCCTGGACCGGATAGGCCCTGACGTTGAACCAGCGCTCCAACGCCGGATACAGGAACTCCATCTCGACGCTTTCACCGCTGGCCACCGCTGCCTCGAGGCGCGACTTGATGGTCGTATCGTTCAGCTCCGGGAACAGCTCCCAGATACAGTTGCCCAGCAACGTCGAATCCCCAGGATTCATCAGCCGCTGAGTTGCAGCGTTTACATAGGCAAAACGAAACTCATGGTCGAGGATGTAGAATGCATCGTCGATATTGTCCAGTGTCTGGTGCAACCGCCTGGACAGACTCTCCGAGCGCTCCTGCGCGGCGACCTGCTCGGAGATGTCCTGGAAAGCACCGCGCACCGCGCGAATTCTGCCATCGGCGCTGCGTTCGGCTTCGCCGATGGTGCGCACCCAGACGCGTCGACCGCTGGCGGTGACGATCTGCAAGACCTCGTCGTAAGGCACACCATCACGCGCACAGGCGGTGAACACCTCCTCGATACGCTGCCGGCACTCGGGGGCGTAACAGTCGAGCCCTTGGGCCACGGGCAGATTGCGCACATCCGGGAGTTCGTGAATCGACGCCGTCTCCTCCGACCACGACACGTACTGTGTCGCCAGATCGATATGCCAGCCCCCAAGTTTCGCGGCCTTTCCGGCAATCCGCTGAAGCGAGCTGGCCGCTGCCAGCCTGGCGGCATCCTCAACCTGCCTGGTGACATCCTGCACCACACCGGTCAGCATCTGCTGCCCAGCGCTCCCGGTGACCTCGCCAATGCCTCGCACATGCACCACGCGACCGTCAGCGCGGAGGATCCGGTGCTGAAATTCGAAGCTCTCGCCGCTGGTCGCATCAAAGGCGGCGTAATTTGCCCGCATCTGCTCGCGGTCATCGGGGTGTACCAACGCCACGTAGGCCTCGAAGTCACTGGCTTCACTGCCATAGATCTCCCGCACTTCCTGTGACCACTCGAGTTCGTCGGTATCCAGCCTGAGCTTCCAGATACCCAGGCCCAGCAGCCGCTGCGCCGTGCGCAGGTTGGCCTGCTGCTCGCCAAGCTTGAGGTTCGCAGCCTCAAGTTCCTCGGTACGACGCAGTATTTCCGGGGCCAAGGTCACCAGCCTGCTGATATCGTGGGCTGATACCAGCTCGGCCGCGACGCCGCCGTAATCCAGGGTGTGCGAGGTAATCTCTACGTGAATGAGCTCACCCGACTTGAGTCGATGCCGCCATACGCCCGCGCGGTCCAGGCCACCGGAGACGGCGGCCACATTCCTGAGCAGATCGGGTACATCTTCAGGCGGCCGCAGGTCGGCGATGGTCATCGCCAGGAACTCGTCGCGCGAGTAGCCGTATTTTTCAAGCGCCGATAAGTTGACGTCGAGGATGCGCAGAGAATCAAGCGCGTACACCATCATCGGATCGGGGTTGTGCTCGAAAAGGGCCCTGGCGGCCAGGTCAATGCTCAAGCTTGTGTCTCCAACGGATTTCGGTGTCGGAGATCGCACGCCTGCGCATCGTCAGGCCCCAGCGCCGTGATCTCACCGGGCGCTAGCCTATCACTGTGCGCTGGATTGGCCATCACTTGTCACCGCGGCCCGCGGGACAAGTCGGTCTCAGACGTGACGAACCAGCCTGACGGTCTGCTCCAGCCAGGCACCGGCCTGCACGATGTCCATGGGTTCACCAAATGCGCGCCCCTGGAACAGCCGGCATCCGGCGGCCAGGAGCAGATCGACGACCCATTCATCGTTGACATTGGAGGACAGCACATCGAGATCGTAGGCCAGGGCATGTGCCGCCAGACTGCGTGCAGTCCTGACCAGGCAACGTCCACCGGGCGACACGATCGTGCGACGACAATCCAGTCGGATGGCAACGAGTTCACGCTCGCCCAGCGAACCCAAGGCCGGGACACTGGCAGGTGTCGAATCCAGGCAGATGCGAAATCCCGCCGCCGCAAATTCGCGCACGGTCGCCACCGCCATCGCATTGGTCGTCACTGCCGTGGACCAGGGCAGGTGCAGCATCAGGCGACGCGGGTGCACACCATGCTCCATGCAACTCCAGCGCAGCTGATCGACGAGGTCGGCATAGCCGAGTTCGTGGGCGCGCAGCGCGACGGAAAGCGACGCGCCGGGCATGCCGCGCACGCCGGAAGTGGCAAGCCAGCCCACGGCATTGTCGAGCATCTGCAAGACAAGATCGTAGTGGCTGTGCAGGTGTTCCACCGTGGGCATGAACTCCGCAGCCGGCAATGGGCCGAGCTGTGGATGCTCCCACTGGAACACGGCCTCGAAGCCGGTGATCATGTGCTCTGCCGTGTACTGCGGTTCCAGCACGAACGAAAACTCGCCGCGCTGGACGGCAGCACACAGCGCGTCTTCATCGATCATCGCCAGTTCGGCAACCGGCGGATCCATCGCCACGAGCGGCAACGGGCTTGCCCCGCCGTCAGCTCCCGCTCGCAGCGCTGGGGCTGCCATCGTGGCCAGCGTGCCTTCGCAGCAGTCCTCGCTGGCACAGTGGCACCAGTGTCCACCCTGCAGGAATAATGAATTCACGCTCACGCGACCTCCCCGGCTCCACCAAGCCTGACTGAGCAGTCTGCCCGGACGTGGATACCGTCACCATCCGGGACTACCCGCGGAGCGCATCAGGAAATACCCTTGGCGGCCGGCTGCCGGCCTGCTGGCTCCGGCAGGCTCCGTGCTGCAAGCCTGAAGAGCAGGTCGATGAGACTGTCGTGCCTGGCTGTGACGCGACCGATGATCGCCACCGCCGCCACGGTTCGCCGGCTCACCTTGACTTCGCGCGCATCGCGAAACAGCGGCCGGCGATGAATGTTCTTCAGGGTCAGCACGGCCAGTCCCAGCGCCCACAGGCAGAAACGCCGAATCCCCGTTTCCTCGCGCGGCAGCAACAGCGTGTAGGTGCGCGCATTGCGCAGGTGCGCATGGGCCACGGCCAGCAGCGACTCCATCCCTGCGCCGAAGGCCTGCGGTGAAGCCTGCCTGACCAGGTCGTGCAATGGCCCGGGCGGCAGGTCGAAGGCACTGCGCGGCAACCAGCAGACGCCACGATGATGATCATCGTGAATATCCTTGAGAATATTGGTCATCTGCAGGCCCTGGCCAAACGACGGTGCCAGGGCCATCAGCTGCTCTCGATGACAGGCGATGCGCTCGGAGTAGGCACAGAAGAGTTCCGTGAGCATCTCGCCGACCACGCCGGCAACGTAGTAACAGTAGCGATCTAGCTCGGCATGGTCGGCCAGGCCCGCGCGATTGGCGCGACGCTGGAATCTCGACATGCCCGTGCTCATGACCTCCACGCAGCGGCGCAGCGCACGCTGCTGTGTCTCGTTCAGGCTGTGCGTCACTGCCAGCACCTTGTGCACGTGAGCAATCAGCTCCCGTTCGGCCGGCAGCGTGTGCTTGGACAACAACGGCACCAGCGCTTCGGCGAATCCCTGGGCTGCGTCCTCGCCTGCCAGCAGCGCGACCAGCCGGGCGCTGAACATCTCTTTCTGAGCCTGGTCAAGCTGGGGTTCGTCCTCGATGGTATCGGCGATCCGGCACAGCAGGTAGGCGTTGGTGACCACCGTGCACAATGGCGGTGGCAGCTGCGGAATGGTGATCGCGAAGGTGCGCGAGACGCGCTCGAGTATCGCCGCCTGGAAGCCCAGCGCCTCACCCACCAGGACTGAGTCTGTCGTCACTGTACAGTCACCTGGCTCAGGCGGAAGGCGCTTCCGGCGTAAACGGACAATAGTCTTCCTTCTCGACCAGATCGAAGGCGAAGATGAACTTCGCCATGCCGCACAGCACGGCCATGATCATGCCGAGTTCGAAGAGCTCACCATCGCTGAAGTGCGCCCGGCAGCGCGCGTGAAGATCAGCATCCACATGACCCTTGGGATTTGTCAGCACCATGACATCGGCCAGGGCAAGGGCGGCTTTCTCGGCATCCGAGAAAGGGCCCTGCTCATAGTCGGCAAGCGCCTCGATCTGGCTGTCCGGAACACCGGCGGCGCGCGCTGCAGCCGTATCGGCGCGATTGCAGAAGGCGCAGCCGTGCAGGTTGGCCAGGCGCAGCCGCACCAGCTCGACCAGGCGACGATCCAGGCGCCCGGAATAAAACACCTTCTGGTAGAAGTCCTGCAGATACCACTGCCACATCACCGGGTTGTGCCCGGCCACCTCGATGAACGTGGCGTCGCCGTGCATCGCCATGGACGCATCCCAGGCGCTTCGCATCGCCGGTGGCAATGCGTCGCGCGGGACGCGCGACAGCGGCGTCGCGGGTTTCACCTGGCGTGCACGCGCAGCGACAGCATCGGGCCCACCTAGCGACGTCCGCCAAACAGGGTGAGCGCCAGGCCGACCACGACCGCCACCGCACCGCCGATGAAGTAATTGCGTGTGTCGTCGGTATAACGCCCGGTGAGGGTTTCGTGGAGTTCCTCGGTGAGGCTCTCCGAGGCGTTCCAGCCCATGAAGAGCATCACCAGTCCGGCGGCCAGCAATGCCAGCCCGAGTATCCGTGTCCAATGCATGATGAGCTCTCCCCCGCTTTTGCCAAACCGCTACGGTAGCCGCATCGGCGCAGCGCGTCCATCGGCGCCGCAGCAACTGATGCCCTCCGCGCCGCCGTTCGCAGGCCGACAGCCCTTCGGCGTGCCGACCAGGCAATTGACCGGTCGACCAGTTAATTATAAACTCGCGCCATGTCCCAGCCCGCCACGCGTGATCCCGACCTGACCCGCTCGCGCATCCTGGATGCCGCGCTGGCGCTGTTCGTCGAACAGGGCCCTGCTGCCGTGACTATGCGCGAGATCGCCGCCGCCTCGGGGGTAACGAAGAGTCTCATTCACCATCACTTCGGCAGCAAGGAGGCCTTGTGGACGGCGGTGAAGGAAGACGCCTTTCTGCGCTATGCCGAAGGTCAGCGGGCCGACCTCGAGGCCGCCTCGGCGCCGGGGTCCGAACTGCTGGAAAACTCCGTGCTGCGGTATTTCCGCTTTCTGCAGCAGCACCCCGGCGTGGTGCGCATGTTCGCCTGGGCCCACCTGGAGAAAGATGACAGCTGTGGTGAAGTCGATGCGGCGCTGGTCGGGCTGGGGGCGCAACGCATACGCGAAGCGCAGCAGGCCGGCTTGCTGCGCGACGACATCAACCCGACCCACGTCGTGACCATCTTTGTGAACACCTGCACCCACTGGTTCGAGGCGCGCGCTCACCACGCACACTGGCCCGGCATCGGTTCGGACGAAGAGTTTCTCGAGGATTTCCTGAAGGTTTTCATGGCAGGGCTGGCGCCCCGGCCGTAAAGCCCGCGCACCGCGCCCGGAGCACTTCCGATGAGCCTGTTCAATGTTCGCAACGTCACTGGCCGCATAACTGATCGGTCGGCCAGTTCAGTCCGTGCATGGCCCGCCGTGCTGCTGCTCGCGCTCGCCGCCGGGGGCCTGAGTGCCTGCCGCGGTGCCGCCTCAGGCGAAGATCCAGCAGCGGCCAACCAGGCACGCCCCGTGGTGGTGGCCGTGGTGCGCGAGCACACACCCGGGCCTGCGCTGCGTCTGCCCGGCAGCCTGCGCAGCGCACAGCGTGCCCGCCCCGCGTTTCTGCATGCCGGCTACATCGCCAAGCGTCCTGTTGTGCTCGGCAGTCACGTGACCGCCGGGGAGATCCTGGCCACCTTGCACAACCCCGCCCTGCAGCCTGGCGTGCTCGCCGCCGAGGCCGGCGTTCGCGAAGCACAGGAGCAGTACGCGCAACTGCAGCGCGATACCGAACGCCTCGCCGAGCTGCGCTCGCGCAGCCTGGTCTCCGAAGACGAACTCGAGCGCACCCGCTCCCGTCGTGACAGTGCGCGCGAAGTGCTGGCCAGCGCCCAGGCCAGACTGGCCGAGGCCCGCGAACAGTTCGCCGAAGCCAGCCTGCGCGCGCCCTTCTCCGGCGTGGTCATGGAGGTTCACGTCGAAGCAGGCGATTTCGTCTCCGCCGGCCAGCCTGTGCTTGAACTGGCCGATACGACTCGCCTGGAACTGCGCATCGAACTGCCCGCCGCCCGCGCGGCGGCAATGAACACCGGAGACACGGTACCTGTCCTGCGCAGCCGGGATGGTGCGCAACGCCCGGGCCGGGTGCGCGAGATCGGCGGGGCACTGCCCGGACGCACGCAACCGGTCATCATCGAGCTCGAGCCAGGCGATGAAGCCTGGCTGCCGGGCGAAGCGGTCTACGCCATGGTGGATGGCGGAGCCACGCCGGCGCTGTTCGTGCCACTGGCCGCCATCGTCAACCCAGGAACCGGTATCAGCCGCGTCTATCGCGTCAACGCCGACCGCGCAGAGGCCGTCGAGATCCGGCCCGGTCTGCTCGCCGATGGCTGGGTCGCCGTCGACGGCCCCCTGCGCGCGGGCGACCAGGTGATCGTTGCCGGCCAGGCGACGCTGCTCGACGGCGAGGCGGTGAGCGTTCTGCGATGAACCTGATGATTTCGGCCCTGGGTCATCGCCGGCTGATCCTGTCGGCCGTGATGCTGCTCTCGGCGATCGGACTGGCCGCCTGGCTGATGATGGACCGCCAGGAAGATCCGTTCTTTCCCCACCGCTACGGGCAGATCCTCGTGACCTGGGAGGGTGCGGAGCCTGCCCAGGTGGCACGCCTTGTCGTCCAGCCGCTGGAGGAAGAACTCGCCGGCATCGAGGAACTCAGGGAGATCCGTGCCACGGCGCGACTCGGCGTCGCCGCGCTGATCGTCGGCATGCATCAGCATGTCTATGACACGGATGTCGTCTGGGAGCGGGTGCGCGCTGCAGTGGCGCGCGCCGAGCAGCGCTTTCCTGCCGACGCCGGGCCTGCGCGCATCAACGATCGCTCCATGGAAACCCATGGCGTCGTGCTGGCCATCACCGGCAGTGATGATCTGCTGGAGCTGCTGGAGGCGGCGCGATCCCTGCGCCGCGACCTGTTCCGCATGCCCGACATCGCCCGCGTGGAAGTGCTGGGTAATCCCGGTGAACAGTTACTCATCAGCGTCGATGCCGCGCGCCTTGCCAGTGTCGGGCTGGACATTGCCGATATCGCCGGCCAGCTCGATGCCCGCAATCGCACCGGGGCCGGCGGTGTGCTTGCAGCCGGTGCCCGCAGCCTGATCCTGTCTCCGACCGGCGAGTTCTCCGAGCTGCGCCAGCTCGTCGACACGCCCATCCGTACACGCGACGGCGCCCTGCTGCCGCTGGGCGAACTTGCCGACATTCGACTGACCGCGGCAGAGCCGGCCACGACAAGAATCTGGTTTGATGGCAAGCCGACGGTCGCACTGGGCATCGTGATTCCCGACAACCGGCTCGACGCCGTGCGCTTTGGCCGCGAGTTGCGTACGCTGGTGGCGCGCCTGGGCGATGACTATGCGCCGCTGGCGATCGAGGAGATGTTCTTCCAGCCCGAATGGGTCGAGCGCAGGCTCAGCGAACTGGGCCGTTCCCTGCTGCTTGGCGTGGTCATCGTGGCCGGGGTGTTGCTGCTGACGATGGGCCTGCGGCTGGGTGTGCTGGTCGCAAGCCTGCTGCCGCTGGTCACACTCAGCGCTCTGGCGGTGTTCGCCGTGGGCGGCGGCGTGTTGCACCAGATGGCAATCGCCGGAATGGTCATCGCGCTGGGCATGCTGGTCGACAACGCCATCGTCATGGCCGAGAACCTGCAATGGCACCTGGACCGCGGCGCCAGTCGCCGCCAGGCCGCCACTGAAGCGGTGCGGGAGCTGGCCGGGCCGCTCGCTGCGGCCACGGGCACAACACTTGCTGCATTCACGCCCCTGCTGCTCGCCCGCGGTGATGTCGCGGATTTCACGCGCGCAATCCCCGTGATGGTGATGCTGATCCTGGTGGTCAGCTACCTGTACGCATTGCTTGTCACACCGACCTGGGGCATCAGCGTACTCAAGCCCCGATCGCTGCAGCGACGCGACAGCTTCCTGGCCATCGGAGAACGACTGGCCCGCCTCGGACTGGCCAGACCGCGCAGCGTGCTGGTCATCAGCGTACTGGCCCTGGCCGTGAGCCTCGCGTTGGGCACTTTCCTGCCGCGCGACTTTTTCCCCGACACCGACCGAAACGAACTGATCGTCGATCTGCGCTTTCCGGAAGGCACGCGCACCGAACACACGGCACTGCAGGCGCGCGGTTTTGCCGCCGAGCTGCGGGCGCATCCGAAGGTCACGGCCGCGCACGTGTTCGCCGGCTTCAGCGGTCCGCGCTTCTACTACAACCTGCTGGAGATTCCGGCCGCCCCGCATCTCGCGCGCATCGCGCTGACGACGCTCAGTGACGGGGATTTGCCCGAGCTGCTGAACTTCGTGCGTGCCAGGGCATCGCAGGCCGTGCCGGATGCCCAGATCACTGCCCGCCGGCTGGGACAGGGTCCCCCGGTGGATGCGCCAGTGGAAATTCGCTTACTCGGTCGCGATCCCGACGGTCTGCACGCCGCGGCTGAACAGGTGGTCGCCGCGCTTCGGGCCACGCCCGGCGCCATCGATGTGCGCCACACACTGGGCACCGGTATTCCGGTGCTCGCGTTCGATGTCGATGACGCCGAAGCGGCGCGCCACGGACTGTCGCGCAGCGATATTCGCGACGCCCTCGCCGCAGCGACGCTGGGGGCGGTGGCTTCCACGTGGCGAGCGGGCCACGAGCCAGTACCGATGCGCCTGCGCGCGCCTGAAGGCGATCAGCTGCCGCTGATGGCCTTGTCGGGACTGATGCTGACCACCGCCACCGGAGAGCGCCTGCCGGTGGCCCAGTTTGTGACGCCAAGACTTGAGTTCCAGCCCGCGGTGATCGAACACCGCGACCTGCAGCGCATGACGGCTGTGCTGGCCGGCACCGCCGAAGGCTACACCTATGGTCAGGTCATGAACGCGCTGGCACCGCGGCTCGCCCGGCTGAGCCTGCCCGAAGACATCGTGCTGGTCACCGGGGGTGCCGCCGAAGAGGCTGGTCAGGCCAACAGCGCCTTGTTCCAGGCGCTGCCGATCGGCGGGCTGTTGCTGCTGGTGTTTCTGCTCTGGCAGTTCGATTCATTCCGCCTCGTCGGCATCGTGCTGGTGACCGTGCCAATGGCTGCAATCGGTGTCATTCCGGGCCTGCTGCTGGCGGGTCAGCCCTTCAGCTTCACCGCCATCCTGGGTGTCGTCGCGCTGGTCGGCATCGTCGTCAACAACGCCATCGTGCTCATCGATGTAGCGGAGAAACGCCGCGGCGAAGGTGTGCCGATCGACGCTGCGATCTCACAGGCCGTCCAGCGACGCACCCGCCCGATCCTGCTGACCACAGCCACAACCGTGGCAGGACTGCTGCCACTGACTTTCACCCAGTCGACACTATGGCCACCCATGGCCTGGGCGATCATCTCAGGGCTGATCGTTTCCTGCGCGCTGACGCTGCTGGTCGTACCCGTACTGTACCGGCTGGCGATGCCGCTGGCTGCGCGGTAGCCGTTCCGGCGAAACGCCCCTGTCATGAGAACTGGCGCAAGCTTTCGCGCTGGCAAAGATGCCTGATTGGGCGTTTTGTGTTAACTATTGGACTGCGTTTCTGCATATTGCCCGGGGCCACACAAGCATGCGTGACAACGAAGCCCTTCGGGTAGCGCTGCTGTACGTCTTGTTCGGCTTTTTCTGGATCGTGCTGACCGACCTGGCCGTCAGCTCACTGTTTCACACCGAGCAGGATATTCTGCTGGCCCAGACGATCAAGGGACTGGCATTTATCGGTGGAACGGCGCTGTTCGTTTTCTGGCTCGCACGCAGGGCAATCCGTCGCTCCGAGTACCGCTGGACGCGCACGCAGCTGAAGTCCACCCGCGAACTGCTGCACAATGTGCTGGCCGGGATCGGCGAGGCGGTGATCATTGTGAAGCCCGGCGTACGCACCATCCACGAATGCAACCCGGCTGCCGAACAGGTCTTCGGCTACCCGGCCTCGGAACTGATCGGCCTGCATACGGCTGACCTGCACATGGATGAGGACTCGCACGATGAGTTCCTGGAAAAGAGCCGACAGGTGCTGGCTTCAGGACAGGTGTTTCGAACCAGCTGTCCGCTGCGCCACAAGACCGGCGTGATCATTCAGACCGAATGCACGCTGGCGCAGCTGTCTGACTTCGAAGACGGTGAATTGTCGGGTGCCGTCGTGGCCATCGTGCGCGATGTCACCGAGCGTACGAACCTGGAAGACCAGATGCGCCAGGCCCAGCGCCTCGAGACGCTAGGCCAGCTCACAGGTGGCATCGCCCATGACTTCAACAACCTGTTGACGGTGATCCAGGGCAGCTCCGAACTGTTGCTCGAACAACTGCACGCCGAACCTGCGAAGCGTTCGCTGGCGGAGATGATCAGCACGGCTGCCGACCGCGGTGCCGACCTGACGCACAGGCTGCTGGCCTTTGCCCGGCGCCCGCCGCTGGCGCCGCAGGAAGTGGACGTCAATGCACTGATTACCGGCATGCGTGAGATGCTCGGGCGCACGCTGGGAGAACACATTGAGATAGAATTCGTCGCCGGCGAGTCTGTCTGGCCGGCGATGATCGATCCTGCGCAGCTCGAAGGCGCCCTGCTCAACCTGTGTATCAATGCCCGTGATGCCATGCCGACAGGCGGGCGGTTGACCCTGGAGACCGCGAATATCGATATTGACGAGGACCGCGCCAATCAGCTCCCAGATGTCGAGCCGGGCGCCTACGTGCTTATCGCGGTTTCCGACACCGGGGTGGGTATCCCGCGCGAGCAGCTTTCGCGGGTCTTCGAGCCGTTTTTCACCACCAAGGAAAAATCCAAGGGCACGGGACTGGGCCTGGCCATGGTCTATGGCTTCATCAAACAGTCCAACGCACACGTCTCGATTTACTCCGAACCCGGGCTGGGCACGAGCCTCAAGCTCTATCTGCCTCGCGCGACCACGCCTGATGCCGCTGCTGATGAACCCAGCGCCGTGGCGCCCGGGCACAAGGCATCAGAGACCATTCTGCTGGTCGAGGACGACGAACTGGTGCGCCGCTTTGCCTGCGAGCAGAAGGTCCGTGGCGCACTGGCCGGCGAGGCGTCCCCGTCATGACGGGGACCCGGGTCATGCTGGTGGATGATCACGAGCTCGTGCGTGAAGGCATTGCCGGGCTGCTCAGGACGCTGCCGGGCTTTTCCATCGTGGCCGAGTGCAGCGATGGCCGCGAGGCCGTGCAACTGGCCCGTGAACACATGCCCGACGTGGTACTGATGGACGTCTCGCTTAAAGGCATGAACGGGATTGCGGCGACGGAGTACATCCGTAAACACCTGCCGAATACCCGCGTGCTGATCCTGACCATGCACACCGACGAGGAACGCGTCGCCGCTGCCCTGACGGCAGGCGCCAACGGCTATCTCGTCAAGGGTTCGACGCGCCAGGAGCTCGAGTTTGCCATCCACGCCGTCTGTGAAGGACGCACCTACTTAAGCCCCATCGTCTCGAACGACCTGGTGCGTAACTACGTGCGCTTCAAGGAAGGCCTGGCGGCAACGCCCAGCGACCTGACCGCGCGCCAGCAGGAGATTCTGCAACTGCTCTGCGAAGGCCGAACCAATCGCGAGATCGGGGAGCTGCTGCACCTGTCAGTCAAGACTGTCGAGAGTCACCGTGCCCAGCTGATGGAGAAACTCGACATCCGGGACCTGCCCGGGCTGGTGAAATATGCGATCCGGGTTGGCCTGATCAGCGTCGATTCATAACGCCATCGAAAGCTCTTCGAGCGCCACGCCCTCGCGATTGCTGTCAAGCCAGCGCCGCGCGGCCTGCGCCTCCATGGGCGGTGCGAACAGGTAGCCCTGCAGGCGGTTACAGCCCAGCGAACGCAGCTGCTCGAGTGCCAGTGGATCGTCAACACCGACCGGCGCGGGTTCCATGCCCAGTTCGCGCACCAGCCTGACGGTTGCACGCACGATATTGAACGCTTCGCGCGAGACTACCATCGCCGATACGAAGCTGCGATCGATCTTGACCTCGGAAAACGGCATGCGCAGCAGCTGCGTCAGCGAGGAGTAGCCGCTGCCAAAGTCATCCAGGGCCAGCGAGAAGCCACGCAGGCACAGCTGGGTCAGCCCGGTCATGAATTCTGCAGGGTTGTGCATGATACCGGGCTCCTTGATTTCAAGGCTCACCCGCGAAGGCGCCACACCTGCATCGCGGCAGGCCGAACTGATCAGCTCGACGATCTCCGGATCTGCAAGCAGGTGACTGGAGAGATTGAAGGACAGCGTCAGTTTGTCCCCGTCCGGCAATACGGACAGCCATGCCAGCGCCTCGGCAAATGCCCGCAACGTGATGCAGCGCGAGACCCCGACACGCTTTGCGAGTTCGAAGAAGTCGTAGGGACGAAGTTCTCCGAGTTGCGGATGGTTCCAGCGCAGCAGCGCCTCGAAACCGATCACCCGCATCATCGCATCCACGCGCGGCTGGTAGACCACCTTCATGTGCTTCGCTTCGACCGCGGCCACCAGCGCCTCTGCAGTAAGCCCGACGATCCCCCCGGCAACAATCGGTGGTGGTCTGGCCGCGCTGCTATCGTCTACGCACAGCATCTCACTCAGGATTTCGGGCACGAAGGGCATCGGCAACCCACCGGCCATGCGAAGGCCGCGCTCGCGACCCAGGTGCACCGCGGTCTGCAGCACGCGGGAACAGCCCGCGCTGGTCACGATCACATCCGCCCGACACGCCCGCACCGCCAGCTCGCGTAACAACTCGATGCCGTCGAGCGCCGAGTGTTCCAGACCGAAGACCAAATGAGTGGGCTGCCAGCTCACCAGTGCGTCGAGGAAAAACTCAGGGTCGGTGGTGACGCTGACCTCGAATCCGGCGCGCCGGGCAACGGCGCCGATGGCCTGCTGGGCGCAGGGATCCTCTTCGAGCACGAGCAATCGGGACATCAGGGCAAACCTTGTGGCCGGCGGGCGGAAGCTCAATGCTCCGCAAGCGCACCGGATAGTCGCTTGGAAGCCCTTACACTAGCCGCGGCCACGCGCGGCCGAAATGGGGATTTACCCGCGACCGGGCGCGGAATAACCCTGAACCGGCGAAAACTGTGGATGCGTCAAGCCAGGCCTGCCCCGGGCAGGGTGGGCAGCACTGGACTTCGCAGCCAGGCACTGGCCGCATCGGCTTCCAGCGGGCGGGAAATGTAATAGCCCTGAATGACGTCACAACCCAGGTCGCGCAGCCAGCTGCAGGTCGCCTCGTTCTCCACACCCTCGGCCACCGCCTTGAGCTCCAGGTTGTGCGCCAGCTCCACGATGGCGCGCACGATCGTCCGCGACTCCTTGGAATCCAGCGCGCTGCCTACGAACGCCCGGTCGATCTTGATCTCCGAAAACGGCATACGGGCAAGCTGGCTCATCGATGAATACCCGGTGCCGAAATCATCGATCGACAGACTGAAGCCCTTCATACGCAAGCGTGCCAGCACGTCCAGCGCATCGGCCGGGTTGGTCATCGCGGCCGTCTCGGTCAGTTCAAGCGTCACGCGCAGGGGCGAGAGATTGACCTCACGACAGGTCTCGGCAATAGCATCGGCCAGCCCCACACTCTCGATATCCTTGACGGAGAGGTTGACTGACATGGATACCGAATCATCACACCGCTGGCGACTCAGCCAGTCCAGGGATGCCCGCAGCGCGTAGAGGGTCAACTCCTCGATGACACCCAGGCGCTCCGCCACGGTGATGAAGTGCGCAGGCGGCAGTTCGCCGTACTCGGGATGGTGCCAGCGCATCAGCGCCTCGAAACCGCACACACGCATCTGCGGCGTGACTTTCGGCTGAAAGACCATGCGCAACTGCTTACCGGCGATTGCCGCCAGCAGCATCGGGCGGTCGATCTCCGGCATCGGCCGGCGAAAGCGACCCGATGCCTCATCCAGCGCACCATTGGCCTGCAGCAGCGCGCGCAGGTTCGCCGGCAGAAAAGGTTTGGGCAGGATGCCGCGCACCTTCAGCCCGCGCTCCCTGCCGGCGCGCAGGGCTGCATCGAGAACGCGCTTGCCCATGCCGCTGGTGATGATGATCTCGGCGCGGCATTTCATGTCGCCGAGCATGCGCAGGATTTCCACGCCGTCGAGCTCCGGCATCATCAGGTCGATGGCGATGTGGCTGGGCTGGTGTTCTGCAAGACGTTTGAAGAAGGCCGTGTGCTCATCGGTGATGTCCACCTGGAAACCCTGGCCCTCGGCAATCAGGCCGATGATATGGGCTACCCCAGGGTCATCATCGATAATGAGCAGTCTTGGCATCGCGTCCTGTTCCGTCCGCCGGCGCGGCTGGCTGCCGCGCGTCCAGGGTCATGCGGACCTTCTGCGCCAGCTCCTGGCGCCCGTAAGGCTTGGCCAGAAGCGTCACGCCTGGCGCCACCCTGCCATCATGCACCAATACGTCCGCGCTGTACCCGGACGTGTATAACACTTTCAACCCCGGACGCCGTGCAAGCGCCTTCTCAGCAAGCTGGCGACCATTCATGCCCCCCGGCATGACCACGTCGGTGAACAGCAGCTCGATGTCCGGGTGCCGGGCCAGCAGCTGCAGCGCTTCAGGCCCGTCGCCCGCCTGGAAGACACGATAGCCCAGCGAGACCAGCTGGCTCATCGCAAACCTGCGGACGAGCTCATCATCCTCGACGAGCAGGACAGTCTCCGCGCCGCCCGGCAGCGCCTCCATCGCCTGTCCGGCATCGGCGCCTGCCTGCGAGGCCGCCCTGGGTAGATACATCTCGACGGTCGTGCCATGGCCAGGCTGCGAGCGGATCAGGACATGGCCCCCGGACTGGCTAGCAAAGCCGTGCACCATGCTCAGCCCCAGGCCGGTACCCTTGCCCTGCGGCTTGGTGGTGAAGAACGGCTCGAAGACATGCGGCAGCACCTCATCGGCGATGCCGGCGCCGGTGTCGGTCACCGCGACCAGCACGTACTCGCCGGGCGCCAGACCCTCCTGTACGGCGGCATGAGTCGGGCCGACCACGACATTGCCGCTGGAGATCGTCAGGACCCCGGTATCAGTCATCACGTCGCGTGAGTTCAGGCACAGGTTGAGCAGCGCACTTTCGAATTGACCAGGATCGATCAGCGCCGACCACTGGCCTGCCCCTCCTCGGAGTTCGATACTGATGTGCTCGCCCAGGGTACGGCGCAGCATGCCGTGCATCGATGCGATCTGGCTGCCCAGATTCACCGGGCGAGGTTCGAGCATCTGCTGCCCGGCAAAGGCCAGCAGTCGATGAGTCAACTCCGACCCGCGCCGGCCCGCCGTCGTAATCATGCCCGCGAGGCGACGCAGCCGGTCGTTGTCGCCGAGCTCGTCGTGCAGCAGTTCAGCGTTGCAGAGGATGACTGTCAGCAGATTGCCGAAATCATGCGCGATGCCGCCGGTGAGCTGACCCACGGCCTCGAGTTTTTGTGCACGGTGCAGCTGCTGCTCACGCTGCGCCAGTTGAGCATCGAGCCGGGAACGTTCGCTGACATCGTGGACCAGCGAGAAGATCGAGTTCAAGCCGCCCGTCTCGTCGAGTCGCACCGAGTTGTACCATTCGCAGTGCACCACCTCACTGTCGCGCGTGAGATTGCGATTGACGCTGATATTGCGCGGCAAGAGCCCCTGCAGAAGATCCTTCATCTTCGCATCGACCGCCTCGGCATCATCAATGTGTACGAAGCTCCATTGGCTGCTCCATTCGGTGGGGTGACAACCGAGCACTTCGTCTTCCCGCCAGCCGAACATCTCCTGTGCCCTGGGCGACCAGCGCACCACGCGAAAATCCCTATCCCATTCGATGACGGCCAACGGGGAATTAATGATGTGGAAGTCCAGCGTCTCGTGTGCGCTGCGCAGGTCGTGTTCCTGCATTGCGCGCCGAGTACGTTCACGATGAAGGTCCATCAGCGCCATGGCCTGGCCGCCGAGCAGCTTCAGCATTTCAACTTGATCATCGGAGAGCGTACGCGGCACACGGTCGAGCACCGCAAGCGCACCCATGGCCTCTCCCTGGGCCGTGCGCAACGGCACGCCGGCGTAAAATCGCAGTCCGCCATCGGCAGTTACGAGCGGGTTATTGGCGAAGCGGGGATCCTTCGTGGCATCGACGATCAGCAGCGGCTCGGTCTGCTCGATGGTGTGGCTGCAGAATGCTACTGCCCTCTCGGTCTCGCTCAGCGAGAACTCGTGCCTGGCCTTGAACCACTGACGATGCTCATCGATCAGCGTGACAACCGCGCTTCGAGTGCCACAGACCAGGGCTGCCAGTCGGGCGAGATCATCGAAGCTGCGTTCCGGAGGCGTATCCAGCAATGCATAGCTACGCAGGACATCCAGCCGATGGGCCTCAGCGTCGCCGGGCGGCGGTTGGGCTCCGCCAGTCTCTCGAATGCTTCGTATCATGGAACGCTGCCTGCCGACACTACGACACTCATGATGAGCGTTAGCCGGCACCCCCTGATCCTATGCCCTTTGGGGCAATCCCGTCCACTCGGGCCAGCCTGCGTGCTCTGAGCAACAGGGCGATCAGCGGCAAGGCCAGCAAGGAGGCCAGGGCGACGGTGACGAAGGCAATCGGGTAGTCGAAGCGCTCGGCGAGCTGGCCGGCCGTGAACCCCGCCCAGGCTTCGCAGCCATTGATCGCACCCATGTACGCGGAAAACTGGGTCGCGCCGAGCCTGGGATCGGTGATCTGCATGAACAGGGCGTAGGCTGAGGCGGTGAGCAATCCGGCACACAGGTACACAGCAAGCATTCCGGCCACGACGCCGACATGCGCGCCGGTGGTCAGCCAGGCCACCGCACTGGTCGCGAAAATCACCGCAGCGGCGACAACGACGAACGCGCTTACTGCGCGCGCATGACCAAAGCGATCAGCCAGCCAGCCGCCTGCCAGCGCACCCAGGATCATTGCCACCAGGGCACCGGTGAAAAAGTGGCCCACCTGCCCCTGGCTGAGACCGAGATCGACCAGGAAGGGCCCTGCGATATCGCCCACTGCCTTGAAACCGGCAAAGGCGATCAGTGCGACAGCGATACCAAGATAGGTGACCGGAGTGCGCAACACGCTGAACAGCGTTGCGAGGAACGCCTGGATGCGTTGGCGCACGCCCGCGTCGCCAATATGATAATCATCCACGTCGCTTGCGAGTAACACGCTCAGTGTTGTCACCCAGATCACGGCCACCATCGCGAACACGACCAGCGCATCGTCGATCCGGTGCGCGACGATCAGAAACCCCGCGCCGAACAGCCAGCGCCCGACCAGCATGCCCGACTGCATTGCGCCATTGAGCATGCCGCGTTCGTCTACGGGGGTCACGCTGATCGCCCACGCATCGATCGCGACATCCTGCGTCGCGGCTGCAAAGGCATGCAAGATGAGCAGGCCGAAGAGCAATGCAAGCGAGTTCTGCCAGTCGGTAAAGGCCAGCGGTAGCAGTGTCAGGCCCATTACCAGCTGAGCGCTGACGATCCACCCGCGTCGTCCCCAGCGCGGTCCGCGAAGCACATCAACCAGCGGTGCCCAGAGGAATTTAAAGGCCCACGGCAGAATGATCACGGATGTGAGCAGCGCGATCGTGCCGACGGGCACACCGGCCTCACGCAGCCGCGTAGGTACGGCCCACCAGATGAATCCGATCGGCGCACCCTCGGCCAGATACAGCAGCGCAAACAGCGCACGCCGCCCGCGGCGGCTACGTGACAGGTCCAAGACGCGGCCCCAGGTTACAAAACCCGCACCATACCGTATCCGCAGTTAGCCGGCGCAGTGCAAGCGGCAACCGCCACCTGCCTGCGTTGCGCCAAGGGTGGTACTTGGGTAATGGTAAAAAAGCCTGACCAAGTGCAAGGGAGATGACGATGCCGTACGCCGACAGCCTGCCTTTCTGGCTGCAATCCGTCATGCTGCTGGGTGCCGCGCTGATCGCCGGCTACCTGCTCAGATGGGTGATCCAGGGCCTGTTACAGTGGCGCGCAACACGCGCCGATGCCCGGCTGGTGCAATCGCTGGCGCGGCGCGCAGCCGTCCCGTTGGGCTGGGTTCTTTCGATTGCGATGGTCTATGCGGTCCTGCCCATGGCAATGCCTGCGGAATGGATCGAGCCTGCCAGACAGGCCACGTGGGTTGTGCAGGTGCTCGCCATCGCCTGGTTTTTGGCGCGACTGCTGATGGTGGCCGAAGACGTGATCGTGTCACGACTGGGTGTCGAGAAAGCCGATAATCTGCGCGCCCGCGGCATGCAGACACAGCTCAAGGTGGTCCGTCAGATCATTGTGCTGGTCGTCGTGCTGCTTGCACTGATCGTCATCCTGATGAGCTTCGAGCGTCTGCGCGAGCTGGGCACCGGGCTTCTCGCATCCGCCGGGCTTGCAGGCCTGGTGCTCGGCCTGGCTGCCCAGCGCACGCTTTCCAATCTGATCGCCGGTTTTCTGGTGGCCATCGCCCAACCGATTCGCATGGACGATGTCGTCATCGTCGAGGGCGAGTGGGGCCGCATCGAGGAGATTACGCTCAGCTACGTCGTGGTCGCCATCTGGGATCGTCGCCGCCTGATCGTACCGATCAGCTATTTTCTGGACCGCCCGTTCCAGAACTGGACCCGAACCGAGTCCAAGATCCTCGGACCGGTGATGCTGCACCTCGATTACCGCGTGCCCGTCGATGCTGTGCGCGCCAAGGTTGAATCACTGGTCAAGGATCACCCGGACTGGGATGGCGAGGTCTGCGGCGTGCAGGTCGTCGATACGACACCGCGCGAGGTCACTGTACGGGTGCTAATTTCGGCCGCGGATTCGGGGCGTGCTTGGGACCTGCGCTGCTTTCTGCGCGAAGCGCTGATCGGCTGGCTGGCCGAGGACTACCCTGAGGCGCTGCCCCGGACGCGTGCAGTCATGGAACCCACAGATGAATGGTTGCGGGCCGCAGCGGTTGCCGGTCGCCAGTAGTCATCCGCCTGTGCCTCTCGAATCGCGATCAGCAGATCAGGCAGTTCAGCGAAGCGAAGGCGGTCGAACATCAGGGCTGCATGGTCTTCGCCGCTGCGAAGCACCATCGCGGGCCATCGCCACAGCCCGGGCAACGCCCGCGGCGTGTGTATGACGACCTCGACGAGGCTGTGCCTTGGCGGAGGCTCCGAAAGCGCTTGGATGAGCAGACCTCCGGCGGCCAGATTACCGATGACGCCCGACACGCTGTGCGAATCGGCAAGGCGCAGCGTCACAGGATACTCCAGCGCGTAACGGGTGCCGCAACGATGTTCCATGGTGGCCTCCAGGGCAGGTTCGGGTGGCGATTCACGGCACGAAGCACCAGCCAGGGTTTACAGCATGCTGCTTCACCGGACATACTCGCTGGGCGCCCCACAGCTTTCCATAACCTGGGTTAAGCATTCGCCGATCACCGGCACCGGGCGTCAGCCCGACCATCGACGGGACCTCCCGATGAGCGCCACCGCTGCCGCCCAAGACACTGATTTGCCACTGATGCGCAAGCTGCGCGGGTTCATCGGCGCAAGCACCTCCGATACCCGTGCCTTACTGATGATCTGTGCTCCCCGACACTGCGCCGCAGCAGACACACCGCTCGTCAACCAGGGCACAGCATCGCGCTCTGCGCTGCTCATGCATTCGGGCTGGGCCATACGCCACCGTTGCCTTGCCGATGGTCGGCGCCAGATCATGGAGTTTCTGCTGCCAGGTGATTTCTGCGATCCCAGCAGCTTCGTCACCTGCACCGCGGACTCGACGATTGTTGCCATCACCCCGATCGAGTACTCGCTGGTGGCCCCGGAAACGCTGCTCGAGGCCATCTCGCACTCGCCCAGATTGGGGGTATGCCTGTGGTGGCTGGAGTCCCAGCACGCCTCGATGATGCGCAGCCATCTCTCGGCGGTGGGCCGAATGCGGGCGCGCGAGCGCATCGCCTACCTGATCTGGGAACTGACGCGCCGCCTGGACCTGGTGCTGCCCGCGCCCCCGGCCGCATACACGCTGCCGATTTCCCAGGAGATGATTGCCGATGCCACGGGCCTGAGCGTCGTACATGTCAGCCGGACACTGGCGCGCCTGCAACGAGACGGTGTGATCCACCGTCATGGCCACACCTATCAGATCCTCTGCAGCGCAAAGTTGCGGGCGCTTGCGCAGATCGACTCGGATTGGCCGCAAGGCATGCCGGCCGAGGTACTGGCGGGCATGAACGGGTAGTCAACCACCCGCCCGGCTGCTCGTGGCGAATTAGAATCGCGTCGTGATCGCCAGCAGCCACTCCGGCGCCAGGTCGAGCAGGAACACTTCCAGGCGCTTGTCCAGGCCCAGCAGGACCAGCGCGCCGATCAGCAGCAGGCTCCAGCCCATGACGCGACGACCGATCTCGCCCATCCGGTGCATGCGCTCGCGCTGGCCGGCGAACGCCGCGCGCGAGGCAACACCGGCTGCCGTCAGCGGCACCACGGCGGCCACACTGAACGTGGCCATGATCACTGTCGCTTCGGCCACACCGCTGCCGCCTGCGGCCAGCGCGATCGCCGCACCCAGCGTGGGTCCGACGCAGGGACTCCAGGCCACGCCCATCAACGCTCCGATGGCGAACTGCGCGCCGGGATGATCTCCCTGGATGCGTGTCATCGCACCATGACCGGCGGTACCCAGGCCGCCGGCCATGCGCGTGAATCCGGCCTGCAGCCATGGACTCACCAGCACCAGGCCCACCGTGGCCATCAGCGCGCCGGCGCCCGTGCGCAGGGCACGCTCATCAACGCCCAGCAGCTGGCCACTGGACGCCAGGGTCACACCCACCACCGTGAAGGCCAGCGCCAGACCGGCGGCAAGCGCCACCAGGCCCAGCGGGTGACGGCCGGTGGCTGCCGAGGCAATCATCGGCAGGATCGGCAGCACACACGGCGACAGGGTGGTCACCAGCCCGGCGAGAAAAGCCAGGCCCAGCGCCACGACGCTGAGTTCAAGTCCCAACACTACCGAGGCGCCGTCGTTACCAGATCGTCCAGAAATGCGCGCAGGCGCTGCTCGTCGGTCTCCGCCACTGACATGCCGATCCGCTTGCCGTCACGGAACACGAACAGCGTGCTCTGGCGCGGTGCGCCCAGCGCCCGGGCCTCGCTGCGCTGCGCATCCCAGTCCAGCTTCAGTGCGACCACATGGC
>JAFIFN010000255.1 GCA_020832005.1 Gammaproteobacteria bacterium
GGCGCGGGGGGGGGGGGGGTGGCGGGGGTGCCCGAGGCGGCCCCGCGGGTGGGGGCGCGCTCCCCCAACGCCACGCGGCAGATCGAGGTGCTGGTGCGCACCATCCAGTCGGATACCAACGAGGCCGTGGTCTCGATGGAGCGCAGCACCACGGATGTCGTCGGGGGCGCGCTGCTTGCCGAAAACGCCGGTGCCGCACTCGAGGAAATCGAACAGGTGTCCAACCAGATCGCCTCGCTGGTGCAGAACATCTCCAGCTCGGCACACCAGCAGACCCAGGCGGCGGGCGATATCACGCATAACATGACGGCATTGAACGAGATCAGCGCCGAGACGGTCAGTGGCACGACGGCCACGGCCAACGCCATTGCGAAGCTCTCGGAGCTGGCCAGCCAGCTGCGCGAGACCGTTTCGGGCTTCCGCCTGCCGGAGGCGGCCAGCGAGAGCCGCTTCAGCGAGACCCAGATCTACCGCCACCTTCACGGCGAGCAGCATGCCGACGCTGACGCGGCGCCAGGCGCCTCGGAGCGGACGCAGACCGGGCTGGCCACTGAATCCCTGCGCACCCGCTCGGGTTGAGGCATGAGTGTGCGACCTTCCTCGTCGGAAACACCGGGCACGCGAGAGCATGCGCCCGTCGGCGATGTGGCGTCGCAGTCACTCGAGCTGGTCACCCGTGAACTTGGCGCCACGCTGAGCGAGGCCCAGCGCGCGCTCGAGGACTACGTGCAGGGGCGCGGGCTGACCGAATCCCTGCAGCACTGCCGCAGTCTGCTGCACCTGGCCCGCGGCGCGTTGCGCATCGTCGAGGTGCATGGTGCTGCGCTGCTGGCCGAGGAGATGGAACAGGTCTGCGATCACCTGGCCGCCGAGGGCGGGCGCAGGAATCGCGAAGAGGCCATCGAGGCGCTCAGTCGCGCCATGGTGCAGTTGCCGGTGTACCTGGAGCGCGTGCTCTCAGGCGGGCGCGACATCGCACTGGTCTTGCTGCCGCTGCTCAATGACCTGCGCGCGGTTCGGGGCCGGCCGCTGCTCTCAGAGGGCACGCTGCTGCTGCTCAATCTTTCGCCGGAGCGAAGCGCACGGTCTGCGGAGGCTGCCCGCCCGCCGCCGCAGACCGACCTGGTGGAAGTGGCCAGACAGGTGCGCCCGGCCTTCCAGCTGGCCCTGCTTGGCATCATCAAGGGCGAGAACCAGACTCGCAATCTCGAACGCCTCGCCCGTGCCGCCGGTCAGCTCGAAGATGCCTCGCGCGCCGATGCCGTCCACCAGTTGTGGTGGGTGGTCGGCGGCGTGCTCGAGGCCCTGCTCGATGGCGGCCTGGAGGCCAGTGTCACGGTCAAACGCCTGCTGGGCCAGGCAGACAGGCAGATCAAGCGACTGATCGCCGAGGGTGAGACGCGCATGGCGGCCGCCCCGCCCCTGGACCTGTTGAACAACCTGCTCTATTACGTGGCCCGGGCCCGCAGCACTGGCGCCAAGGTCGAGGCGATCCGCGCATCGTTCGCGCTCTCGGAACTGCTGCCGGGCGACGATGAGGTCGCCGAGGCGCGCGAGAGTCTGTCCGGCCCAAGCATCAAGCTGATGCACACGGTGGCCGCGGCGATCAAGGACGATCTGGCGCGGGTCAAGGATGTGCTCGATATTCATGTGCGCACCGGCAGCGAGGATGTCTCGGCACTCGCGCCGCAGCTGGATATGCTCAAGAAGATCGCCGACACGCTGGGTGTGCTCGGGCTCGGCGAGCTGCGCGGTGACATCCAGAACGAGATCCGCCAGCTCGGGGATATCGTCAACGGCGGGCAGGCTGTCGATGACGCCACGCTGCTGTCCATCGCCTCGACCCTGCTGCGGGTGGAGGACAACATCGACCAGCAGCTGGTGCGCATGGCAAGCCCGAGTCCGGGTGCAGTGGTCGAGGGCGTCGAGCCGCCGGACAGTGACTACCGCGAAGTGACCACGGCAGTCCTGCGCGAATGCACGATCAACCTTGCGCGCGTCAAGGAGGCCATGACCGCGGCACTCGGCAACTTCGAAAATCCTGCGCTGATGGACGAGGTGCCGGTGCTGCTGCGCGGCATCAATGCGGGCCTGCTGATGCTCGGCAAGGAGCGCGCGGTGCGGGTGGTCGAGAACATCGGTCGGGTGCTCAAGCAGCGCCTGCGTCCCGGCCGGGTCGCACTGGATGCTGAGCAGACCGATCGCCTCGCTGATGCCGTGGTCAGCCTCGAGTACTACATGGAGACGCTGGCCGTGGGCCGCGCCGACCCCTGGTACATGCTCGACAATGCCGAGTCGTGCCTGTCGCGCCTGTTACCCGAGCGCGGGGCGGCGGCTGGAGATCCCGCGGCCCGACCGGCGGTGTCTGCGCTTGCGACCCCGAGTGCGCCACCCCCGCCGCAGGCCGCGCCGCCACCGCCCCAGGTCATGGCCTCCAGCGATGGTGATCGACCGGATCCGGAACTGCTCGAGGTCTTCATCGAGGAAGCCAAGGAAGAGCTCGTGTCGCTGGCGCGCAGCTTCCCGGCGTGGCGCAAGAATCCCGCCGATGCCGAAGCGCTGGTGTCTGCGCGCCGCTCGTTTCATACCCTCAAGGGCAGTGGCCGGATGGTCGGCGCACAGCTCATTGGTGAGTTCGCCTGGAGCATCGAGAACCTGCTCAATCGCCTGATCAACCGGACGCTGGAACGCAATGACGCGATGCTGGCGTTCCTCGGTGATGCGATCGGTGCGCTGCCGCAGCTCATCGAGCAGCTGGAACTGGGGATACGCCCTCAGGCCGATTTCCGCGTGCTGATGAAGCAGGCCGAGGCCTTCGCCAATGATGATCCCGCGGCCGCGGCGATGCTGGGCGAACTCGCCCGCCCGAAGCCCCTGCGCCGCCGACGGCAGACGAAGAGCCCACCCGTGGCGCCCCC
>JAFIFN010000054.1 GCA_020832005.1 Gammaproteobacteria bacterium
GAAGCCAATGCGCAGGCGACCTTCACGGATGCGCAAGGCCGGCGCTGGCTGCGCACCGGTGACATCGGCCGCCTCGACGACGAAGGCTTCCTCTATATCGTCGATCGCAAGAAGGACATGATTCTCTCCGGCGGACAGAACATTTATCCCGCCGACATCGAGGCGCTGATGCGCGACCACCCGGCCATCGCGGATGTCGCCGTGGTCGGTGTGGCCAGTCAGCGATGGGGAGAAACGCCGCTCGCGGTCGTGGTAACGTCGGAGCCAGTGTCCGAGGCGTGTCTCAAGGACTGGACGAACGCCCGGCTGGGGCGTCAGCAGCGCATCGCGGGTGTGGTATTTGTCGATGAGCTTCCGCGCAACCCCAATGGCAAGGTACTCAAGCGCGAGCTTCGGCGCAGCTATGAGCACCTGGCGTACTGAGCAAGCGGACAAGGGCATGAACATGGATACACAGCAAGCACAACGCACTGGCACCTGGGAGAGCGCCGAGGGGCTCGAACTGTTCTATCGGGACTTCGGTCCGCGTGAGGGCGGCGGCGTGCCGGTCCTGTGCCTGCCGGGACTTACCCGCAACAGTCGCGACTTTACCGACCTGGCCGGCCATCTGGCAGGCCGTCGGCGCGTCGTGTGCCCGGATCTGCGAGGGCGTGGCCACTCGCAGCATGATCCCGAGTGGCGCAACTACCAGCCCCTGACCTATGTGAACGACACCTGGCGACTGCTCGATATGCTGGGGCTTGAGCGCGTGGTCGTGATCGGCACCTCGCTGGGCGGCCTGATGGCGATGATCATGGCCGCGCAGCAGCCCCAGCGCCTGATCGGTGTCGTGCTCAACGACGTCGGCCCCGAGATCGCACCCGAGGGCCTTGCGCGAATCCGCGGCTACACCGGCAAACTGCCGGCGGTGCAAAGCTGGGAGGATGCCGTGGCCCAGGTGCGCGAGATCTACGGTGTCGCGCTGCCGGGCCTTGATGATGCGCGCTGGCTGGCCTATGCCCGCCAGGGGTTTCGCGAAAACGCCGAGGGCATCCCGCAGCTGGACTACGATCCGGCCATCGGGCGGGCCATCGAGGAGGTCAGTGGCGAGCCGCCCGATCCGTGGCCACTGTTCCGCGCGCTGACCATGCCCACCCTGGCCCTGCGCGGTGAGTCCTCCGACATCCTCGCACCCGCGACGCTTGAGCGCATGCAGCAGGAGAAACCCGATCTGCAGGCGGTCATCGTCGCCAATCGCGGCCATGTGCCGTTGCTCGATGAGCCAGAGAGTCTCGCGGCCATCGATGCCTTCGTGGCAAACCTGGATGACAGCTGAAGCCGTCACCGTGGGTGCCTGTTGTCGGCCTGGCCGCCGCACCCCGCAGGGCGTGGCGCAAGCGGCAGTGAGTCCGTGGCTTGTCGTCCTGGTGCTGGGCGTCGCCCTGTCGGTCTCGGCCTGCGGCGGCACTGCCGATCCTGACGCGGCAGGCCTGCCGGCGCTGGGTCTGCCGACCGAAGACATCTCGGTCGCCGGCATTTCCTCGGGCGGCTACATGGCCGTGCAACTACACCTGGCGCATGCCGAGCGCATCAGCGGCGCTGCGATCCTTGCTGCCGGACCATGGCGCTGCGCCGAAGGGCGGGTGCAGCAGGCGCTGAGCCTGTGCATCTCTGCTGACGAAGCCGACATCGATATCGACGGACTTGTGCAACAGGCGAAAAGCGCCGCTGAGGCGGGGCGCATCGCGCCGGTTGCGGCACTATCGGGTGACCGTGTATGGATCTTCCGCGGCATGCGCGACGCCGTGGCCGGCGCCGGTGTCACCCGGGCGCTCGCGCAGTTTTACCGCAGGCTGGCGCCTGAGGCCCAGGTGACTCTCACTGAGGATGTCGACGCCACACACGCCTGGCCAACCGTGGATTTCGGTACCGCCTGCGTTGGCCTCGAAGCGCCCTATCTGGCCGCCTGTGGCTTCGATGCCGCAGGCACGCTGCTGGCGGCATTGCGCGGCGAACTGGCTGCGCCGCGCGAGAACGCCGGACGCTTGCTGCGCTTCGACCAGCGCGAATTCTGGCCGGCCTCGACAGCCCACTCGCTGCATCCGGCGGGCTGGCTGTTCGTGCCGGCACAGTGCTCGGAAACACCGTCAAGTTGTCGCCTGCTCGTAGTGTTCCATGGTTGCCGACAGTCCGAGGACTTCGTCGACGATGCTTTCGTGCGCCATACCGGTCTGAACGAGTGGGCTGCAGGCAACGATCTCGTCGTGATCTATCCGCAGATTCAGGCCAGCGCGTTGCGGCCAATGAATCCGCAGGCCTGCTGGGACTGGTGGGGCTACAGCGGCCATGACTACACCGAGCGCAGCGCACCGCAGATCCGGGCGGTCATGGCAATGGTCGAGCGTCTCGGGCAACCGCCGGCGCAGCGCTAACCCGGTACTGCTGCAAGGAACCCGCCACTGCGCTTGAGTGTCTACAGTGGAACGCCGTCCATTGAACCGGCGGCAGGTTTGCGAGACAGTAGGGTTTGCGATGCAAATGCCTTGCCGAGGTGGGTTGACGATGCGGGCGCGAGGGCTGGCCGTAGTATGCTGGATGGGGGTGGCCCTGGCGCTGGCGGGTTGTGCCGCGAACCTGCCGGTTCCGCGGGCGGGCGAACTGCCGAACGACACCGCACTGCTCAGCGGTGAGGCCATTTTTGACCATCCGGTCTCCGCTGACGAGTTGCCCGACGCGGATCTGCGTGCGCTGGACGGCGCCATGCGCGAGTTTGGCGCCACCGCCGGAGGCGGCGTCGGTTCGCCGCATGCCAGGGTGCAGCGACTGCTGTGGGAGATGCGGCGCAACGGGCTGCTGGCCATGGACTACGAGGCCGCGCGCACGACTCCGGCGATCGAAACCTTCCACGCCCGCACCGGCAACTGCCTGGCGTTCACCAACCTGTTCGTCGCCCTGGCACGCGAGGCAGGCCTCAGAGTCACCTACCAGCTCGTCGACATCCCACCGATGTGGAGCAGCGATGGCGAGGCACTGATGCTCAGCCAGCATGTCAACGTGCGTATTCTTCGCAGCGGCCGCAGCCGCGGCGCCCGATTCGACCAGGTGGTGGATTTCAATCTTCCGAACTACAACGGTAATTACCCTCAGCAGCCCGTGGCCGACCACACCATCGATGCGCTGTTCTACAACAATCTGGCAGTCGCTGCGATGCAGGAAAGCGACCATCGCACGGCCTTCGTATACTTCCTCAAGGCCCTGCGTGCAGATCAGGATGCAGCCTCCGCCTGGGCGAATCTCGGGGTGTTCTACCAGCGCCATGCAGCCGACACCCATGCCGAAGCCGCCTTTCACCGATCGCTGCGGGCCGACCGTCACTACAAGGTCGCCATGAGCAACCTGGCGCGTCTGTACGAACGGCAAGGCGAGACCGAACTTGCACTCGCCTACCGCGAGCGCATTCACCGTCATCAACAGCGCAACCCCTATTATCACTTTTTCCAGGCGGAGCAGGCGCTCGCCGATGGCGATTCCAGGCAGGCACTGGGCGCGATCAATCGCGCGATTCGCATGCGCGAAGCCGAACACGAGTTCCACTTCCTGCGGGCCAGGGTGCTGGAATCACGCGGCAACAGCGAGGCGGCAAGACTCAGTCTGGCCCGTGCACATGAACACGCCACCTTCGCTGGCGTGCGCGAGGCGTATCGTCGGAAGCTCGATGCACTGAACTAGGCGCTGCGGGTCACGTACTCCAGCACGCTTGCCGGCGAGACGAACGCCACGCCCAGCTGTTCGCTCAGCCCCGAGGCGCAGGTCGCCACGGTGGATATTCCAAGATCGCAGCCCGAAGGTATCGCGTGTCTGGCAAACCGCGTCGCGTGTTCGTTGAGCTCCGGTACGAACATGCCCTTGTCGCCGGCGTAGCCGCAGCAGGTCACTGAACCAAGCACTGCAATCGTATGCGCGCAGGCTTCCGCGACCGCTTCGGTCATGGCCTGTTCGCCCAGGCGCTGGGCCGAGCAGTTGTGGTGCACGGCAAGCTGCGCCAGGCGGTGCGTAACCCGCAGATGTGGCAGCACCTGGCGGGCCAGGAATACGCTCGCGTCCTGGACTGCCAGTGCGTCGCAGGTTTCACGCAGATGCTTCACGCAGGTCGAGGCATCCGTGATCACCGGCACCTTGCCGCCTTGGGCGTGCGCTGAAAGCTGTTCTGCCAGCCGCACACCCAGCCGCGTCGCCTGTTCTGCAAACCCCTTCGAATGAAATGGCTGGCCGCAGCACTGTCCCGTCAGCCGCTTGGGCACAACGACCTCGTAGCCCGCCCTGGCCAGCAGCGTTACCATCGCTGACGGCGCCGGGAGCAGGTCATAGCCGGTCGCAGGTGTACCGAACAGCCGCGTCGCACAGGCCGGAAAGTACACCACCGGACCGCGCGGTGCGGGTTTTTCCGCCGCGCCCGGTATGCCGCGCGCCGCTGGCGTACGTGGTGTCCCGGGGCCACGTGTCAGCGCACCGTAGATGCGCGGCACACGTCCGCCGCTCAGGCGTCGGGCGGTCTCGGTGACGCCTGCCAGCCGCGCAGCAGGGATCACTGAACGCGCCATGTCGGCGACCCCGAGGCCCAGGCGCATGGTCTGCTCGATGGCGCCGGTACTGCGGCCCGCCGCTGCGGCCAGCGCGCGCGCGACACCACCACGCCGACGTGTGCGCTCACCGATCACCATGGTGCCGGTCTCGATGCCGACGGGACAACGCAGCGCGCACAGGTTGCAGGCGGCACAGGTGTCCAGGCCGGCGTACTGAAAGTCGCGGTCCAGACGTGCCAGCAGTGCCGGAGACTCACCCGAGGCGCGCAGGCGGCCACGTTCGCGTGTCACGGCAATACGCTGGCGAGGGGTCAGCGTCAGGTGATGGCTGGGACAGGCCGGCTCGCAGAAGCCGCACTCGACGCAAAGATCGATATGCTCATCGACCAGCGGCATCACCTTCATGTGCTTTACGTGTGCCTCGCTGTCAGCATTGAGCAGCACGCCCGGATTGAGCAGTCCCTCGGGATCGAACAGCGCCTTGATCCGGTGCATCAGCGCATAGGCCTTCGAGCCCCATTCGGCCTCGACGAACGGTGCGATGGCGCGTCCGGTGCCATGCTCGGCCTTCAGGCTGCCGCCGTAGCGCACCGAGACCAGTTCTGAAAGCGCGTGGGAGAAGCGATCGAAACGCCGGGCAGCCGCAGGGTTGCCGAAATCATCGCTCATCTGGAAGTGCAGATTGCCGGCCAGCGCATGGCCGAAGATAACCGCATCTTCGTAGCCGTGTTCGTCGAGCAACCGGCGCATGTCGATGACGAAATCGGCCAACCGGTCGATCGGTGCCGCCACGTCTTCGGTCAGCAGCGAGGTGCCGGGCGGGCGCATCGCGCCGCTGGAGGCGAAAAACCCCTTGCGAATATCCCACAGCGCCGCCGAGCGCGCCGCATCCGTCGAAAAGTCGATGTGCGTCGCGCCCTCCGCGCGCAGGTGTTTGACCGTATCCGCGACCTCACGCTCCAGAGCCTCGCGGGTCGGCGCCGTGACGTCGATCAGCACCGCCGGGGAGTCTGCCGTGAGCCACGGCAGCAGAGGTGCCATCGGCGCCAGGTGCTCGACGGTGGCCAGGGCGCGCCGCTCGATGTACTCGGCTGCCGTCACGCCGGTGGTCACCTGTACCCCGTTGTTGGACAGGCGGATGATGGCGCGCGCCGCGGCATGCGGATCTGGAAAAGGCACCAGCGCGGTCGAGCGGAACGGATGCTCCGGCACGGTGTTGTAGGTGATCTCGGAGACGAATCCCAGCGTGCCCTCCGAGCCCACCATCAGGTGCACGAGAATCTCCAGCGGATCGTCATAATCGACCAGCGCGTTGAGCGAGTAACCGACCGTGTTCTTGATGCGGTACTTGCGCCTGATCAGTTCGACGAGTCCGTCATCCTCCATGACCTCGGCACGCAGCGCAGCCAGCGCTTGCAGCAGTGATGCATGACTGTCACGGAATGCTGCGCAACTCTCGGCATCACCGGAGTCGAGTACCGTACCGTCGGTGAGCAGGACACGCAGCCTCGCCATCGTGTGATAGGTGTTCTGTGCCACACCGCAGCACATACCCGATGAATTGTTGCTGACCACGCCACCGATCTTGCAGGTCGCCTGGCTGGCAGGATCGGGACCGATCTTGCGGTTGTGCTGTTTCAGCGCCGCATTGGCCTCGGCGACGATGATCGCCGGACCCAGGGTGATCTGCTGCGCGCCCGGGTGTACCCGCAGCCGCCGCCAGCCGTCTCCGAGCACGGCGAGCACACCGTCGGTCACAGCCTGCCCGGACAACGAGGTACCGGCGGCACGGAACGTCACTGGCAGCGATTCAGCACGCGCGGCCACCAGCACGGCACGTACCTCGTCTTCGCTATTGATGAACACGACCACCGCCGGAACAAGCCGATACGCGCTGGCATCGCCGGACCACGCAAAGGTCATCAGCGGGTCGGTCATCATCCGCTGTTTGCCGATGATGCCCTCAAGGCGCGCCACGACGCGCTGCCCGGCTGCGTGCCTGTCAGCAGCCGGCTGTGCAGACGTCGGTGTCGTATTCATCGAAGTCGATGACTCAGTTCGAGGCCTTCGTTCGGTCGAGCACGCGGATCAGGCCTTCCTGGGCCGTGCTGGCGATCAGTGTACCTTCCTGGTTGAAGAACATGCCGCGGGCGAGTCCGCGACCGCCCTGGGCCGAGGGACTGTCGGAGGTATAGAGAAACCACTCATCGACCCGCGGCGGCCGGTGAAACCACATCGCATGGTCGAGACTGGCCATCTGCAGATTCTCACGCTCGAAGCGGATGTCGTGCGGCAGCGTTGCAGTGCCCAGCAGTTCGTAGTCGGATACGTAGGCCAACAGCACACGGTGCAGCTGGTCGTTGTCGGGCAGAGTATCGACCGCGCGCAGCCACACAGCCTTGGACGGCTTGCGCTTGCCGGGCTGCAGAAAATTTCCCGGATCTACCGGACGAAAGGCGAAGGGACGCTTTCGCGTGAGAAAACGACGCATCTTCTCCGGGATGCCGGCAGCCTTGTCGGCATACAGCTCGGTCACATCGACAAGGCTGTCTGGCCCGGGCACGTCAGGCGGCATTTCGACCTGGTGTTCGATGCCCTCCTCCGGCGCCTGAAAGGAACACGACAGCGTGAAAATCGGCCGGCCATGCTGAATGGCGACCACGCGCCTGGCGCTGAAGCTGCCGCCATCACGGGAACGATCGACGTGGTAGACGATCGAGGCGTTGAAATCCCCGCGGCGCAGGAAGTAGGCATGCAGCGAGTGCGCGATACGCCCGTCCACGGTCTGGCTTGCAGCATAGAGCGCCTGGCCCAGCACCTGTCCGCCAAAGACCTGTGGCGCGCCGATGTCGCGGCTCTCGCCGCGGAAAATGTCCTGCTCGATGCGTTCGAGTTCCAGCACATGCATAAGATCGCTCAGAATCGGATTCATCAGTCTGTATTTCCCTCGTCATCGGCGCAGCCGTCCGCGCCATACCGTCCCAATCGCGCGATCAGGCTGGAAGTGTCCCAGCGTCGCCCACCCATCGCCACGATATCAGCGTAAAACTGCTCGACCAGTGCGGTCACGGGCAAAGCGCTGCCATTGCGGCGTGCTTCCTCCAGGCAGATGCGCAGATCCTTGCGCATCCATTCCACGGCAAAGCCGAAATCGAACTCGCCAGCCGCCATCGTCGCATGGCGATTGTCCATCTGCCATGATTGCGCCGCGCCCTGGGAAATCACCTCGACGACGGCCTCAACATCCAGTCCGGCGCGCTGGGCGAAATGAATCCCCTCGGCGAGCCCCTGCAACAGACCCGCAATACACACCTGATTGACCATCTTGGTCAGCTGGCCGGCGCCGTGATCGCCCAGCCGGCGGATGATCCGCCCATAGGCACGCATGACCGGTTCGGCGCGCGCGAAGGTTGCAGACTGCCCGCCGACCATGATGCTCAACTGGCCATTCTCCGCGCCTGTCTGACCGCCCGACACGGGCGCATCGAGGGTCTCGATGCCACGCGACTGCGCGGCGGCAGCAAGTCGGCGGGCAAGTGCCGCAGAGCCGGTCGTGTGATCGACGAAAACGGCGCCCTGCGACATGCCGGCAAACGCGCCGTCCTCGCCCAGCGCGACGGCCTCTACATCGGGATCATCACCGACGCAGGCGAATACGAACTGTGCATCGCTGGCCGCCTCGCGTGGTGTGGCCGCGCAGCTACCCCCATGACGCGCAACCCAGGCCTGCGCGCGCGCGGCAGTACGATTGTACACGCACAGTGAATGACCGGCGGCTGCCAGGTGTCGGGCCATCGGCGCACCCATCACGCCCAGACCAATGAATGCCAGTTTGCTCATCAATGCGCCCTGTCGTTGCGCTGCAGTCGCGCAGCATGCGAATTGTAGCGCCTGATCAAAACGGGAAAACGACCAGCAGCAGCGGCACCGAGATGGCAACAATCAGTAGCTCGAGCGGCAGGCCCATACGCCAGTAGTCGCCGAACTTGTAACCACCCGGCTCGAAGACCAGCGTGTTGGACTGATGACCGATCGGCGTGAGAAAGGCACACGAGGCGCCTATCGCCACTGCCATCAGCAGCGGATCGGGATTGACTTGCAGCCGTCCGGCCAGATCCAGGGCCAGCGGCGCCATCAGCACGGCCGTGGCGTTGTTGTTGATGATATCGGAGAGAAACATGGTACCCACCATCAAAATGACCAGCACCCAGACCGCGCCCATGCCGCCCGTCAGTCCCAGCATACCGTCGGCCAGCAACGCCGTGCCGCCGGTTAACTCCAGCGCCGTACCCACTGGGATCATTGCACCGAGCAGCACGATCACCGGCCAGTCGACCGAGGTATAGAGCTCGTCACGCTTGATCACGTTGAGCAGCGCCAACGCCGCCACGGCCGCGACAAAGGCAATGTGTGCCGGCAGCACCCCGGCGACCACCATGATGATCGCCGCCATGAATATGCCTGCCGAGAGCATCAGGTGACGTGGCCGACTGATGTTGACGTCCCGTTCCGCAAGTGGCATCAGCCCGAACTCGCCGAGCGCAGCCTGCACACGCTCCTCGGGCCCCTGCAACAGCAGCACGTCGCCGGGTTGAAACTTCACATGGCTGAGCCGCCGCTTTACCTTACGCCCCTGGCGCGCTACGGCCAGCAGGTTCAGCCCATGGCGTGTGCGCAGACGCAGCGTCGCCGGTGTCCTGCCGCGCATAGACGAGGCCGTACCGACAATCGCTTCGTAAATCACCACCTCGTCGGAGCCGAGATCTTCGCGGCTGAACTCGTGCTCCTCCTCGAGCAGCAGATCGGTGGCGGTGATGAGCTCCTTCAGGGCTGCGGGATCAGCCTCGACGATCAGCAGGTCCCCGTCATGCACCTGTTCATAGCCGTGGGGCACGAGCCGACGTGACTCGCCACGCACCCAGCCGACGATGACGGCATCATCATCGACGAGGTTCTCGATCTCGTCGATGCTCTTGCCGGAGACCTTCGAGTCCTCCGGGACACGCAGCTCGGTGATGTAGTCGGTCATATCGAACAGCGCCTCGCGACTCTCGCCCTCGACGCGCTCTGCGGGGATGAGTCGCCAACCGACCACGGCTACGAACAAGACACCGAGCACCGCCACCGCGCCGCCGACCGGTGCGAATGCGAACATCGAGAAGCCCTCGCCCAGGGCCTCTTCGCGGAAGGTCGAGATGATGATGTTCGGCGGTGTGCCGATCAGTGTGACCATACCGCCGAGGATCGAGCCGAAGGCCAGCGGCATCAGCGCCTTGGCAGGCGAGTAGCCTTCACGATAGGCATTGCGCAACGCCACGGGAAGCATCAGGGCCATCGCCCCGATGTTGTTCATGAATGCCGAGAGCACCGCGACCACCAGGGTCTGGGCAATGAGCTGAAGATTCACGCGTCCCTTGAAGGGTGCCAGCACGCGAATCACGACATCCACGATGCCGGCATTCTGCAGGGCACGGCTGATCACCAGCACGGCTGCCACGGTGATTACTGCCGGGTGAGCGAAGCCGGTAAAGGCCTGGTCAATCGGCAGCACCCCGGTCAGGACCACTGCCATCAGCGCCAGCAGCGCGACCAGGTCATAGCGGAATCGACCCCAGATGAACATGACCAGCGCCATCGCCAGCACGGCAAATACAATCGCCTGGTCGGTACTCATCAACGACTCCCATGGTGAAGACTGCCGCTAGTGTACTGTCAGAACCAGCCGATTTGCCCCTGCCGTGGCAGCAGAGTATGTTTCGCATTCATTCAGCAGCTGCGCCCGGAGTTCGCGCCATGAGCCCTTCCGACACCACCACCCCGGTCGCGCGCTGGCCGCAGGTCTTGGGCTGGCTTGCCGTCGCGGCACTGGTCATCACGATTGCGCTGGTGGCCTACACCGGGCCTGCCTACCAGGCCGGCTGGATCGATATCCGCATGGCGATCTTCACGCTGCTGCGCTGGTGCTTCTACGGCGCCGTGGCATGCGTGGTGCTGGGCCTGGCAGCGACGATCGCGAACGCCTGGCGCGGCAGCCGGACGATGGCCGCGGCCGGCGTAATCACCTTGCTGGTTGGGCTGGGACTGGCCGTCAACTTCATCTCCTGGCGCAACACCGGGCAGTCGGTGCCGCCGATCCATGATATTTCCACGGATCTGCAGGATCCGCCCGCCTTTGTCGATATCGTGCCTTTGCGCGCGGACGCGCCGAATCCACCCGAATATGCCGGCGCCGACACCGCCGAGCAGCAGCGTGCCGCCTACCCCGATCTCGAACCCATCCGTGTTGCGGCACCACCTGCAGAAGCCTTTGGCGCGGCGCTTGAGGTGGTTCGACGCATGGGCTGGGATCTGGTGGCCGAGGTCCCTGCGCAAGGGCGCATAGAGGCCACCGATACCACACGCTATTTCGGCTTCAAGGATGACGTGGTCATTCGCGTGCGCGCCGACAATGGCGGAAGCATCATCGATATTCGCTCGAAATCGCGTGTCGGCCGCTCAGACGTCGGCACGAATGCTCGGCGCATCCGCAGCTTTCGTGATGCGCTGACCGAGCGCCTGTAGGGTCCCGGCAAGAAGCTCTTCGGAGAAGCAGGAACATGAATTCAGTCCCAACATCCCGCGGTGCACTGATCTGTGGCTGGACGACGCTCTTCCTGCTGGTATTCACGGCACTGCTGCTGGCCGTCGCGGGTCCTGGGCATCGCGTGGGGATCCTGTCACTGAACGTGTCATTCATGATGCTGCTCGTGGCCATCATCGGTGCCGTGCTGTGCCTGGTCCTCGGCACTATTGCGACGATTTGGAACCTGCGAAGCGGCAGTCGCGGACTGGCCATTGGCGCAGCCCTTGCGCTCGTGGTCGGTCTGGGCCTGGTCACCAACTTCGCCGCCTGGATCATCGCCGGTCGCGACGTGCCAAGAATCCACGACATCAGCACCGATACCGAGAATGCACCGGAGTTCGTTGCAATCGTGCCCTTGCGTGCCGACGCGCCCAATCCGCCGGGATATGCCGGCGGCCAGGTCGCCGAGCAGCAACGCGCAGCCTATCCGGACATCGAACCGATCCATGTGCGTGCCGCCCACGACGAAGTCTTTGCCGCGGCACTCAGGGTGGTCGAGGCGATGGGTTGGGCGCTGGTCGCGCAGTCCCCGGGCGAGGGCCGCATCGAGGCCACCGCCACGACCGGTTACTTTGGCTTCCGCGATGACGTGGTCGTGCGCGTACGCCGCAGCAACGCAGGGACGATCATCGACGTGCGCTCGAAATCGCGCGTCGGGCTGTCCGACCTGGGCACCAACGCGGCGCGTATCCGCGAGTTCCGGGACCGCCTGCTCGAGGAACTGTAGTGGCGTCCGCGAGCCGCTGTGTCTCTAGAACCGGATGCGTCCGGTGAGCATCTGCCAGAACATCACGTAGTCGCCTGCCAGGCTGTAGAAGGGGTAGCGGAACGTTGCGGGCCGGTTTTTTTCAAAAAAGAAATGCCCCGTCCAGGCAAAACCATAGCCCAGCAGCGGCACCAGCAGCAGCCACCACAGGTTCAGCGTCACCAGCGCCACGACGATGGCGACCAGTCCGAGGGCGGTGCCGATGAAATGCAGGCGACGCGAGGTGCGATTGGCGTGCTCGTCCAGATAGAACGGATAGAACTCGCGAAAACTCTCGAATCCGGACTGCTCAGTGTGCATGACTGACCTCGCAGGGTACTCGGCCGGTTGATCCTGAACCCTCATATTGAAAGCCTGCGGCGCGCGTTTCAAGTCGAAAATCCGCGGGTGACAGGCCGCGATCGCTGCAGCACAATGGTTTGCAAGCCATTCACGCGGGCCGGCCCCGACGCCGCCTGCCAGGCGTAACGGAGAACGAAAACGTGCCCGACACCGGCCATCCCATTGACCCCGAGGGCCTGCTCGAATACTCGGTGGTATTCACCGAGCGCTCGCTCAATCACATGTCCCAGACCTTCCAGCAGGTCATGCGCGACATCTCCGCGACGCTTAAGCAGGTCTACGGGGCGCAGGCCGTTGCCGTCGTGCCCGGTGGCGGGACCTACGGCATGGAAGCCGTGGCACGCCAGTTCGCCACCGCACAGCGCTGCATGGTGATACGCAATGGCTGGTTCAGCTATCGCTGGACGCAGATTCTCGACACCGGCGGTATCCCGGCCGACAGCCGCGTGCTCAAGGCTCGCCGGCTGGCCGAGACCCACCAGTCACCGTTCGCGCCGGCGCCACTCGAAGAGGTTCTTGCCGAGATCGCCGATTACCGTCCCGACCTCGTGTTCGCACCGCATGTCGAGACCTCCGCAGGCATCCTGCTGCCGGATGATTATCTGCGCGCACTGGCTGATGCGGTCCATGAGGTCGGCGGTCTTCTGGTGCTTGACTGCGTGGCCTCCGGCACGCTGTGGGTGGACATGCAGGATACCGGTGTGGATGTACTGATCAGCGCGCCTCAGAAGGGCTGGAGCGCCTCGCCGTGCAGTGGACTGGTCATGCTGAGCGCACGCGCACTCGAGCGTATCGTCCACACGCAAAGCACCAGCTTTGCCTGTGACCTGCGCAAATGGCTGTCGATCATGCAGGCCTATGAAGCCGGCGGGCATGCCTACCACGCCACGTTGCCTACCGACGCCTTGCGCGTGTTCCGCGACACCATGCGCGAGACGGAAGCGTTCGGTTTCGGCACGGCTCGCACACGCCAGATCGAACTCGGCGCACAGGTCAGGCAACTGCTGGCCGAACGGGGTTTCATCAGCGTGGCCGCACCGGGCTTCGAGGCGCCCGGGGTGGTGGTCTGCTACACAGACGAGGAGGCCATCCACACCGGACGTGCGTTTGCGGCCCTCGGCTTGCAGATTGCCGCGGGCGTGCCGCTGATGTGTGACGAGCCCGCCGACTATCGCAGTTTTCGTATCGGCCTGTTCGGCCTCGACAAGCTTCGCGACCCGCAGCGCACGACCGCTCGACTGGCACAGGCGCTCGCGGAGTTGCGCGGCGCCTGAGCCGCGGATGCGGAATCGCTGCATACAGCCAGCCCTCACCGGCGCACTCTGCCTGCTGATCAACACGCTGGCAGCCGGTGAGCCGGCCGAGGAGATCGTCGCGATCCAGTTCAGCGGCAACGAGGTCACGCGCGAGCGCGTCCTGCTGCGCGAAATGGCGCTGGCCATCGGCGATCCTGCCGACCCCGATGGCATCACCCGCAGTCGCCAGGCCATCGCCGACCTGGGCCTGTTTCGCGAGGTCGTGATTGACCAGCAGCCAGCCGAAGACGGCGTGGCGCTGGATGTGCGGCTGCGCGAGAAACGCTACCTGCTGCCGGTACCACGTATCGATGCCAGTTCCGACCGCGACCGCAGCTACGGACTGCAGCTGCGCTGGAACAATGTCTGGGGCCTGAACCATACGCTCAATGCCTTCGTCGAGGACGGACGTTTCCCAGGCGATCGCCAGCGCGAGCGCGAGCGTCGCGGACGACTTGCCTACGACGCCCCCCTGGTGCACGGGCGCTGGGGCCTGGCAGGCCGCGTCGAGCGCATCGAACGGGTGGTTCCCACGAGCGACCCAGGCAATTTCGACGAAACCATCAATCGCCTGGAACTGCTGGCCAGCTACGATCTGCGCGATACGCGGCCCAGGCGCGGCTGGATCGCCAGCGCCGGCCTGGCCACCGACGCCCAGTCCACGGCAGGCGCCCTTGCCCCGCCGCGCGACGGCCGTGCCACCGCCCTGGTACTGGGCGCGAATCATGACAACCGTCGCTTCCATCTCTACAGCGAGACCGGCCGACGCAGCACGCTGCGCACCGAAGTGGCACAACGAGGCTTGGGGTCCGACTATGGCTACCGGCAGCTGACGCTGCGGCACGACGAATATCTGGGTCTGTCAGGCGGCGATCATCACAGCCTCTACCTGATTGCCGAAGGCGCCTGGCGCACCGGCGGCACGTCGCGACGCAACACCTTTGACCTGGGTGGTTCGGGCCGCCTGCGCGGCTATCCACTGGATTACCTGGAGGGAGAACGTTTCGGCTATGTCGCCGCGGAATACCTGCGCCCGCTGGGGCCCGACTGGCTGCGATTGCTGGTACTGGCCGAGGCCGGCGCGACCGGCGGCAGTGTCGACGCCCAGGCGCGCACAGGCGGGCCCTATGCAAGCGTCGGTCTTGGCCTGCGCATGCGCCTGTCCTGGTTCGTCAACGTCGAGATTGAAGTCGGCCTCGCGTGGCCATTACGCGGCGGTGATGGCAGCCGCATTTTCGCCGGCGGTCTCTGACGTCGCTGCGCCTGCAAGACGCAGGCCGCCGCCGCCATAAAAAACGGGCCAGACATCCTGTGCGGACATCTGGCCCGTCGTCGCGCCACTTACGCGGTGCGACCCCCTCCCCAACTAGAAGCGATAGCTGGCCTGGATGCCGTAGCTTGCCCCACGACGCAGCGTCGAGAAGAACGCACGTGGCCCCAGCGCGCTTCGATCGACCGGCCGGCCGTCAACTTCGGTCGGGGCGCGGTTGCCGCCGACGAAATTGTTGTAGCGCAGGTCGAACCAGCGGGTGTTGTTGATCACCGCATCCTCATCGAAGATGTTGCGCCCGAACAGCGCAATCCGCAGCGTCTCACTCTCGATGCCAAGCTGGATGCCCGCGATCGTCGCCGCACCGGCCTTGGCCCGATTGTGCACCTGGGTGAACTTGCTCGACTCGTAGGTCACGTCACCACCCAGGAACCACTCGAAACCACCAGTCAGCTGGCGCGTGAAGCGCGCATTGACGCTGGCCTGGTGCTCCGAGGTCAGCGGCAGCCGATTGCCCTTGATCGAGCACAGCTCACGATCAGCCGGCGTCAGCTGATCCGCAGGCGGAATCAGGAACCCCCCTGAATTGAGCACGTACTCGAAGTCATCGCAGCCTTCGGTGAAACGCGGCCGCGTCCAGGCATAGGTGGCACCTACCACCAGGCTGTCGGTCAGCGCCGCGGCCATCTCCAGTTCCAGGCCCCAGATGTCAGCCGAGCCCTGGTTGGTGGCGATCGAGGTGGTGCTGCCGATGACGGCACCGACCGCGGTGGTCAGCTGTACGTCCTTGGCGTCGATGTAATAGGCCGACACATTTGCGGTCATGCGGCCGTCCATCCAGCGTGTCTTGGCACCGATCTCGAGGTTGGTCGAGGTTTCTTCCTCGAAGGTCGCAAAGCCGAACGGAGCACCCTGCGCACCGTTGATACCACCCGGCTTGTTGCCGCGAGCGATGATGCCGTAGAGGTTCACATCATCGCTGAGCTCGTAGGACAAGGTCGCACGCGGCGTGAACGAGTAGAACGTGCGGGTGCCCTGGAACAAGGCATCGACGCGACCTTTTTCTTCCTCGGCGTAGCGCGCCTCCACTGTGCCGGTCATGCGATCCGTGAAGTCGTATTCGACCAGACCGAAGACCGCCTGGTTCTTGACCTCGGTGACGATCTCGGGCTCAAGCCCGATGCCGCTGGGATTTGCAGCGGTGATACGGATCTCGTCGTTGCCCTGATCATAGTAGAACACGCCGGCCAGCCAGCGCAGGCGTTCGTCCTGCGGCGAGGCCAGACGCAGCTCGACAGAGTAGTCGTCGATCAGGTTTCTCTGCTGCGTGGTGATGAAGGTGATGGGTGGGCCGAGGAAGTCGCTGTCGGCACCGTAACTGTCGCGCTCCGTGCGGTAGGCGCCCTGAACGGCCAGGTTGTAACCGGTATCGCCCAGGTCCATATCCAGCGCCAGCGAGTTCAGCCACTGGTAGCGCTCGAAGCCCTCCAGCGGCAACTGGGCAGGGTCGCTCTCGATACGATCCGGTCGCGGCTGAACCGTGCCGCAGAAGTACTGGTTGGGGTTTGTGCCATAAACGGTCGGGATCGCCGGCAGGCCGGTTGGGAACAACGCATAGTTCTCGTTCGAACGGAAACCCGGTGCACAGTTGTTGTTGTCCGAGTCCCACAGGAAGATCGGCATCGAGCCATCGCGATCCTTGGAGAACGAACTGCGAAAGCGCGCCGTGAAGGTGTCGGTCGGCTGCCAGGTCAACACGGTGGAGACCGACTTGGTACGCTCCTGACCGAGCTTCTCGCCATTGAGCGAATTGCGGTACTCACCACCGTATTCGAAGTAGCGGCCGTGAACGCTGATGAACAGCTGGTCCTCGATGATCGGGGCGCTCAGGCTCAGCGTGGCCTGGTACTCGTCGTGGCGTGCCGAGGTGGCGCTGGCGCGCCCTTCAAACTCGTTGCTCGGGTCGCGGCTGACAAAATTGATTGCACCTGCATAGGTGTTACGACCGTACAGCGCACTCTGCGGGCCCTTGATGACTTCCACGCGCGCGATGTCGTTCATGTCCAGCGCGGAGATGCTGCCCGGCCAATAGACACCGTCGACGAAGTACGCTGTACCCGACTCCACGCCGAACTGCACCTGCGCCAGCACGTTGGACTGGCCACGCACGACCGGCCGATCGCCGCGACGGCCCACGTAGGCGCTGTTGCTCAGCCCCGGCGTGAATCGGGCGATGTCGTCGACACCGATGATGTTGAGATTCTGGATCGCCGATTCGGTAAACGCCGAGACGCTGACCGGTGCATCCTGCAGGGTTTCTTCGGTCTTGCGTGCGGTGACGACGATTTCATCAAGTTGCTGCGCGCCTGCCGGCTGCGGCATCGTGGCGCCGGCACCGGCCAGCGCTGCCGCAACACCTGCGGCGAGAATTCTGTTTCTGATCATGGCCCGAGTCTCCTCCTTAAGGGTTTTGTCTCCTCAACGCCACAATGATCCCCCATCACGGACGGCGCTGAACGACGCGAGTAGAACACGAGATGACCGGGAAATCCAGCTTTGTCCGTACAGAATGTTGTATGCAGAAAACAACTACTCCCGCGGAAGCCGACGGCGGGCTTTCGGCCGCGTGTACCAGAACCAGCTCAGGCGCCGTGAACGCAGCGCGAGCGGAAATACCAGCACCGTGGCCACGGCCGCCAGGTGTTGCCAGCGCGAGAACCACTGCACCTTGCGAGCGGAGGTCACGACCGCAGGCCTGTCCAGGACTTCGAAGGGTTGATTCTGGCGCGCGCCCCAGCGCGCCAGCCGGCGCGACAGAAAGACCTCTTCCCCGGCATACAGCCGGTCGTTGAACCCCTCAACGGCCTCGAAGGCCTCGCGCGTGCAGAACACAAAGCAGCCGGCGGCCAGGCGCAGTCGTCTGGAAATCGCATTCCACGCGCGCGCGCCCTGGCGGTAGGCCAGCGAGTCCAGCGGCTGGTCGAAGGCCACCAGCGCGCCGCCCCCGCACAGGCGCCCGGACGCCATCGCCCGATAGGCCGTATCGATCAGCTGCGCAGACGGGCGGGTATCGGCATCTATGAACATCAGCAGGTCGGCTCCCGCCGCGGCGGCGCCGGCGTTTCGCGCACGCGCAATGCCGCGCCGGGGCTCGACAACCACCTGCGCACCACCCTTACGGGCCAGCGCCGCCGTGTCATCGGTGGAGGCGTTGTCGACGACGATGAACTCTGCCTGCAAGCCGATCTCGCCACAGGCCTGGCGAAGGTGAGTCAGCGTGGCGGGCAACTCATCGGCCTCGTTCCACGCTGGCACGATGATCGAAAGTTGCGTTCGCACGCCCGGCAAGCTGGCTTCAAGCCGAGACAGCCACTGCCTGGCCCGTGCATCCTCAGGATGTCGGGCCGCCTCGGCGCCCGCCCAGGCCCAGCACAGCAACTGGGTGATCTCGATCATGGTCTCGAGATCCGGCCCATCCGCCAGTCCCGCCGATGCCAGCAGGGCCGCGCGTCCCGCCGCAGGGACATCGTGCAGGCCCAGGAACATGGCCACATCGAACAGCGCATCAGCGCGCGCGGCAAACTCCCAGTCAAGCAGCACCAGCCGGCCGGCATGGCGCAGCACATTGCCGGCCACCAGGTCATTATGCGCAGCGACCTGGGCACGTTCGCGTGCAGTCCAGTCATCAACCAATGCCAAGAGACGCTCGATCCTGGTCGTGTGCCGGACATCACCTGCGCCGCCTGCATCGAAACTGCGCGCGTAATCGCGGGCGACCGACCTCAGATCCAGCGCAGGCACATCGATTGACAGGCGTTGCAGCCGGGCGATCACGGTGCCCAGTTCGGCGGCGACCTGTGTCTGCGCCAGGGCCGCGGCATCCAGCACTTCGCCCTCAAGCCACGCGCTTACGCGCGCGCCATCGCGTGGATCCATGTGGATCAGGGGCGGAGCCAGCCCGACCTGTGCGGCAGCAGACTGCATCGCCGCCTCGGCGGCCACACGTCCGGCGCTGCGTGTGGCAGCGACGGGCAGGCGAACCACCAGCAACTCGTTGTTGATCGCGACGCGGAAACTGCGGTGCTGGGCGTTGTCGGCGAGCAGTGCCTGCACCTCGACAGGTCCGTCCCGGTTACAGGCTCCGAGCAGCTCGACGATGCGTGCGCGTTCGGCTGCGCCAGGCATCACGTTCATGCCGGCTGCGTAGCAGGCTCACTGCGGTAATCGCGCCACCAGGCCACGAAGCCGAACACGATGATCACCAGGTAGGCGACGAACAGCAGCGCCGTCAGATAAAGCTCACGGCTGGCATAGAGATAGATGTTCACGGCATCGATGACGAACCAGTAGAGCCAGTTTTCAAGGATCTTGCGCGCGACCATCCAGGTGGCCACCAGGCTGGCCCAGGTGGTAAACGAATCAAGATACGGCAATTCGGCCTGGGTGTAGAGCGCCAGCAGCCAGCCGCTGATCGCGGACAGCGCGAGCACGCAGACCAGCGTGACACCATGCCCCCTGCGGTGCCACAGGGTCACGCGGCGACCGGTGCCGCGAGCGCCACCGTAGCGCCACTGGTACCAGCCGTACACGGCCATGGCCATGTAGAACAGCTGCAGAGCGGATTCCATGTACAGGCGGGCGCCGGCGAACAGGAACAGGTAAATCAGCGTACTGGCAAACGCCGCGTACCAGCACCACAGACTCTGGCGCACCGCCAGCAGCAGGTAGGCGATTGCCAGCACGACACCGGCCACCTCCCAGGGGTTCATGCTCAGAAGCCGTAGCGCAGGGTGGCGCCCACCTGCCGTGGATCACCGCGGCGGACATACAGCGTATCGGCGAAATCGGGCGGCTCGTTGCCGAAGAAAAAGCCGCGCACGGCGTAGTCGCGATCCAGCAGGTTGCGGCCCCACAGCGCGATCTGCCAGCGTTCGTTCTCCCAGCCGAGACGCGCATTGAACAGCTCATAGGGTCGCGAGCGCTGGTCGTGGCTGTCAGAGAAGTAGAACGCGTCGCGGCCGGTGACCTCGACGCGCGCAAACCAGCCCTGCGGGTGGCGGAACGATACGCCGCTGGCAAACTGGTAGTTGGGCGCATGCGCCTGGGCGCGATCCACCGGTCCGCCGGCAAACTCGCGGTATTTCGTCTCAAGCAGGCCCAGTGAGGTGAACAGCGACCAGTCCCGTGCGAACTGCCAGTTGAGATCCAGCTCGGCACCGTAGTTGTAACCGCGCGCGGCGTTGTCGGTGAAGAATACGAAAGTCAGCGGATCGGTGGGATCGATCTGGAAGGAGGTGCTGACCTGCTGCTCGCGGCGCAGCATGTAGAACACCGAGAGATTACTCACAAGGGCACCATCCAGAAAGCGCCCTTTGAGACCGGTCTCGAAGTTCCACAGGTACTCGGTGTCGAATTCGCGGCGCTCATCGGGGATGTTCAGGCCGATGTTGAAACCGCCGGCCTTGTAGCCACGCGATACAGCCGCATACAGGGCGACCTCGTCACTGGTCTGCCAGCTCAGTGTGGCCGCACCGCCGAGCATGGTTTCGCTGGGATCGAACGCCACGCCCTGGCTGTCGGCGTAGTCGGCACGCCGACGCTCGACTCGAAGTCCCGTCTTAAGCGCCAGGCGATCGGCCACGGTAATGTCGATCTCGCCGAACACGGCAAGATTGCGCGCGCGGTAATCGCTGGTCAGCTCGCGGAATATCTCGCCATTGAACAGGTCGAGATTGTCGTTGTCCTCGTTCAGCGAGCTCGCGTAGACACCTGTCAGCCAGGCCACGCGGTCATCGAACATCCCTGCTCCAGGCTCGGAGAGCACACGCAGCTCCTGGCTGACAGTGCGCCTGCGCCGATCAGTGCGTGAGAAGAAATCATAGGGTGCGAACTCACCCCAGAACTCATCGTTGCCCCAGTCGCCATCGAAGCTGGTCTCGATGTCGGAGTGCGCCGCCGCGCTGATGCTCTGCACACGCATGGCGTCGCCGGCCAGCCACTCCAGGCGCAGCGAACCTGCGCGCGAACGCTGCGCATCGCGTCCGGGACGGTCCGACTGCGTGACAAGACTGTTGTCGATGGCAAAGGCGTCGTAGCCGTTGTCCAGATCGATCCACAGCGCGGTCAAGTCCATGGTGAAGCGTTCGTGCGGGGCATAGCGCAGCTTGCCGCGCGTGGTCAGCTCGTCACGACGATTGGTGTCCGAGCGACCGAGAAAGACGTTGTCGCGAAAGCCATCGCTGCGCCACTGGTGCGCGGCCAGGCGATAACTCCAGGCCTCATCGATGGGCCCGCCGAACGCAAGGCCCGCGGCGCGCGCATTGTCCTGGCCCAGCGTCACCTCACTGTCGAGCTCGAACTGATCGCCGGGTTCGCGGGATTTCACATACACCAGCCCGGCCAGCGCATTGGCGCCGTAGCGTGTGCCCTGGGGTCCGCGCAGCACTTCGAACTGATCGACATCGAACAGCGTGGCCACCATGCCGATGCCACTGAAGTCGATGTCATCGACGATGAAGCCGACCGAAGGGTTCGGCGCGCCCTGGTACTGGCTGCGCTCGCCGATGCCGCGCAGCTGCAGGTAACGGGGTCGCGAACTCTCACCGGAGAAATTGATGTTCGGCACCAGCGCCATGACGTCTTCGAAGTGCTGCAGACCGGCATCGCGCAGCGTGTCGGCATCGAGCACGGTAACGCTGGCGGGAATGCGGGACAGGCCGTCGCCACGGAAATCCGCGGTGACGACGATCTCCTGTAGCGGCTCGGAGGCGGCCTGGGCGGCCAGCGCCGTCAGGACCGATGCCGCGAGCAGCGCGGCAGTGGCACGGGAAATAGTCATGGATCTCTCCTGCATGGGCCAAGGAGATCCGGTTTGTAAGTATGCGATGGGGAAAACGGTGGAGCCCCGTCCCTACGCCGGTACTAACCGGATCAGGTTCAACGGGTTGACTGCTGTGTCACACAGGACGTGCAGCCTCTCAGGTCAACAAGACCACCCCGGAGGTCGGCGGCACTTTAGGAGAGAAACCCGGTTGAAACAAGGGTAATGATAAGGCCGAGGCCCCGGCAAGGCGATCGCTTCAGATGAAGAAGCCCGCATGATAAAAGCTGAAGAATGCATTTTCGAAGATGATCGCGACATCATCTGCTTATCTGGCAGGCACGACATACCACAGAGAATCATAGCGTCAATCGATTGGACTCAGTCTAAATAGATGGGCTAGATTACTTTGGCGCGAAATCAAAATTCGAACTATGCGGGAGAAAAACGATGTTCAAACCTGTACTGGCACTGGTTGCCACGGTGGCCGTCGCGGTGGCGGCCGGGTCCGCCCTCGCCCAGGGCAATACCCGGACCACCCAGTTCTGGTGGCCCGAACAACTCGACCTGACACCACTGCGCCAGCATGAAACGCGCCCCAGCCCCTACGGTGAGGACTTCAACTACGCTGAGGCCTTTGCAAGCCTGGACCTCGACGCCGTCAAGGCAGATATCGAGGCGTTGATGACCGACTCTCAGGACTGGTGGCCGGCGGACTGGGGTCACTATGGACCGCTGTTCATCCGCATGGCCTGGCACAGCGCGGGCACCTACCGCGTCGCCGACGGCCGCGGCGGCGCCGGCGGCGGGCAACTGCGGTTCAACCCGCTGACCAGCTGGCCCGACAATGCCAACCTCGACAAGGCGGTGCGCCTGCTCTGGCCGATCAAGCAGAAGTACGGACGCAGCCTGTCATGGGCCGATCTGATGGTACTGACCGGCAACGTCGCGCTCGAATCGATGGGCTTCGAGACTTTCGGCTTCGCCGGCGGCCGTGTAGATGACTGGCAGCCCGAGCTCGTCGACTGGGGTCCCGA
>JAFIFN010000055.1 GCA_020832005.1 Gammaproteobacteria bacterium
CCCCCAAGGATGCTGACACCATGCTGATGTCGTTATTGCTGGCTGCGTGCGGACTCGTCGTGCTGCTGGTGGGCGGCGAACTGCTGGTGCGGGGCGCGGCAGCGCTGGCCCTGCGGCTGGGCCTCACGCCGTTGTTCGTCGGCCTGACGGTGGTGGCCTTCGGCACCAGCAGTCCCGAGCTTGCCGTCAGTCTGAAGGCGGCGCTGGATGGCATCGGCGGTCTGGCGCTTGGCAATGTCGTGGGCTCAAACATCGCGAATATCGCGCTCATTCTCGGCGTGGCCGCGCTGATCCGGCCGCTGAGTGTCGAGGCCAAGCTGGTTCGTATCGACATGCCGATCATGCTGGCCTGCTCCGTGCTGGTTACGGTGCTGGTGCTGCTGAACGCCGGGCTTGGTCGGCTCGCCGGCGGGGTGCTGGCGCTGCTGCTCCTGGGCTACGTGGGATTCAGCATCTGGGAGGTCCGCCGCGAACGGCCCGAGATCCAGGAAGAGTTCGCCTCGGCGGCGCCGGTGGTGAATCCGCGCGTGCCCCTTCAGCTGTTGCTCATCGTCGTGGGGCTTGCGGGCCTGGGATTCGGCGCCAGCCTGTTCGTGCGCGGTGCTGTGGATATCGCCGTATCACTGGGGGTCAGTGCGGAGGTCATCGGGCTGACCGTCGTGGCCCTTGGCACCAGTATGCCGGAGCTGGCCACGTCCGCCGTTGCGTCGTGGCGCCGGCAAGCGGACATCGCCGTCGGCAATGTCGTGGGCTCGAACATTTTCAACCTGCTGTGCGTCCTGGGGATCACGGCGCTGGTGATTCCGGTGGCTGCCGGCGAGGTCGGCATCATCGACATGGGTGTCATGGTGGCCCTTGCTCTGCTGCTGTGGATCATGACCGTCAGGGGCGTGCGCGTGAACCGCTGGGAAGGCGGCCTGCTGCTGGCGCTCTACATCTTGTACATTGCCTGGCTGGTGGGCTGGCAGGCCTGACGCCGCAACCGCGGGCCCGATTTCAGTTCGCGCGCGGAGGCACCAGCCACTCGATCTTGGTGCGGGCGCCGCGTCGGCCCAGGTGCGCTGCCAGCCAAGGCAAGGCCTCGCGCATCGCGGCCTCCAGTCCCCACGGCGGATTGACCACCAGCATGCCGCAGCCATCCATGCCAGGACGATCACCGGCAGGCCCCAGCGCGAGTTCCAGTCGCAGCGTGGGCGCCGAGAGCCCGTTGCCCAGGCGTTTGAGCATGGGCGCTGCGGCATCGCCCGGCAGCCGCGGGTACCACAGCAGGTAAGTGCCTGTGGCGAAGCGCTTCAGGCCTTCGGGCAGCGCCGTTGCGACGAGTCGATATTCCTCCGCCCGCTCGTAGGGCGGGTCGATCAACACCAGGCCGCGACGCTCCGCGGGCGGCAGCTGGCTTTTCAGCGCGGCCAGTCCGTCGCTTGCCAGGACCTGGGTTCGCGGGCGTTGCGCGAACAGCGCCGCCAGCGCGGCATGATCGGCCGGATGCAGCTCGCACAACACCATGCGGTCCTCATCGCGCAGCAGGCCGCGTGCGATCTCCGGTGACCCCGGATAATGCGTGAGACGTCCGGGCGGATTCATGCTGCGGATCTGCGCCAGGTAGTGCCCGACACCCGCCGGCGCACCGCTTTCGGCGAGCACTCGGGCGGCGCCACCGTCTGCCTCGCGGGCGCTGCTGGCCATGTGCCCGTCGAGCGCATAGCGTCCGGCACCGGCGTGGGTGTCCATGTAGAGCAGCGGTGTCGGCTTGCGCACCAGGCATTCAAGCGCGCAGTGCAGCACGACATGCTTGAACACGTCGGCGAAATTGCCGGCATGGAAGGCGTGTCGGTAGCTGAGCATTAGGAATCCGGGGTGTGCGAGGTGGATGGCCATTGTGCCTGTTCATCGGCTGCTTGCCAGCCACCGTCGAGGCGGGTCATTGTCGCAACATGATGGATATGGTGTTTACGGGTGGCTCAGCCGATCAGGCGCCGCGCAGCCTGCTGCTTGAACTGTGGCAGGCCGCGCTGGCGGCTGCGGATCCGGCCCAGTCGATCCGCGCGAATCTGCCGCCGCCACCTCCAGGGCGCACAGCGGTAATCGCAGTCGGCAAGGCTGCCGCGCGCATGGCCGAGGTGGTGGAGAGGTGCTGGCCGGCGCCACTGCACGGGCTTGTGGTGATCCCCCCGGGGCTTGAGTGCAAGGCAGCGGCGCTCGAGGTCCACGTCGCCAGTCACCCGGTGCCCGACGAGCGCAGCATGGCCGCCGCCGCTGCGGCCATGCGCCTGGCCGAAGCGCTTGGACCCGACGACCTGCTGCTGTGCCTGCTCTCGGGCGGCGGATCTTCCCTGCTGGCCTTGCCGGCACAGGGGCTAGAGCTTGCCGACAAGCGGGCCGTGACCGCCGCGCTGCTGGCCAGCGGCGCTCCCATCGAGGAGATCAACTGCATACGCAAGCACCTGTCTGCGATCAAGGGCGGCCGGCTGGCCGAGGCAGCACATCCTGCGCGCGTGGTCACGCTGGCGGTGTCCGATGTGGTCGGTGACAGCCCGCAGGTGATCGCATCGGGTCCGACCGTGACCGATGCGACGACCCGGGCGCAGGCAGCGGAGATACTCGAGCGCTATTCGATCACCGTGTCGCCGGCGGTGCGCGCGTGGCTTGCCAGCAGCTCCGCGGAGACGCCCAAGCCCGGCGACCCGGCGTTCGCCACTGATGACTATCGGCTGGTGATGCGACCCGCACACGTGCTGGCACAGGTCGCGCAGGTGGCGCGCGCGCATGATATTGACGTCTGCAATCTCGGCGACGCGTGGACCGGCGAGGTGGGTCGCGTGGCCGACGAGATGCTGCATCGCGCACGCGCCGAACTGGCGGAGGTCCAGCGCACGGGGCGTGCGCGGCTGCTGCTCTCGGGCGGGGAACTCACGGTGAACCTGGCCGGCGCGGCGCCCGGCGTGGCCGGCGGCCCCAACGCCGAGTTCGTCCTGGCCTTTGCGGTGGCCAGCCGCGGCCAGGCGGGCCTTCATGTGCTGGCTGCCGACACCGACGGCATTGATGGCACGGGCCCGCATGCAGGCGCGCTGTGGACGCCCGCACTCTGGGAGCATGCACAGACCCAGGGTGTCGATCTGGCGCAGCGCCTGGCGATCCATGACAGTCATGGCGCGCTGGTTGCACTGGATGCCGCGCTCGTGTGCGGCCCAACGGGTACCAACGTCAATGACTTCCGGGCGATCCTGGTCTGGCCGCACGCGGCATGAAGTGATCACCGCCACCTGGTGTGACCGGAAGGCGGCCAATGCGATGGCTGCGCTGCCGCTGCAGTTGACCGAGTGGTAAATTCTGGCGGCGTGTTTATCCTTGCCCGTTTCGGAGGTTCCCGATGTTCAAGTCCGCTCCAGTCCTGCTTGTGCCAATGGCCTGTGTGCTGGTCGGCTGCGGCATGCGCGCCGCGCCCGAGGCGCCGCCGCTGGCGGCCAGTGAGCCGGATTTCTGCATCGGCTTCCAGCAGCAGCTCAGCCGCGTGCCGCTGCAGATCGACAACCAGGTCTACTACGATGACTGGGAGGGGTTCGTGCTGTCCAAGCCCACGGTTGAGCCGCTGGTGACCCACCAGATGGCCTTTGCCAGTCAGGCAGGCGGCATGGCTGAAGTGGTGTCCTGCAAGCTCAAGGGCGAGGATCACCTGGCCGAGCTTCACGGCGAGCACAACGTCGTGACCGGGCTGACCTGCGCCGATTTCAATCGCCAGATCATCGAGCAGCAGGCCGCCGAGCTGCGGGCAGAGGGGCAAGCGCTTGCGGTGGACCCCGCATCGCTGGTGTACGCCGAAGATGAACGGGCCACGCGCGGTACTCAATGGCTCGGTTCAATGCCGTATCCTGTCTTGAGCCGACTCGACGACGGGACGATCCAGGTCCAGGGCAAGGTGATCCGTTCGGCTCTGCGCTCGTGGACGCCTATTCCGCGCAGCTGGAAGGGCATGTTCTACTGCCACCTGGTCGCGCCCGAGTACGCGCGCGCAGTACTGGCCGGAGAAGTCACGCTGGCGGGAGACTGACGCGTTGGCATAGGCATGCTGCTGCGCATACCATGGCGGCTGAGGTCGGTGTACGCACCGCAAACAAAACTTCGAGAGACTAAATCCGCATGAGTCTTCCCTCGCCGCTCATCGAGCGGCCCCTGCAGCGCATCGATGGCGTGGCGCGCAGCTCCAACAGCTTCCGCAAGCTGCAGGCACAGCTGCGCGGCCTGGTGGGCAAGGCCATCGCGGACTTCGCGATGATCGAGGAGGGCGACCGGGTCATGGTCTGCCTGTCCGGCGGCAAGGACTCCTACACGCTGCTGGATCTGCTGATCAGTCTGCAGCGTGCAGCGCCCGTGCGCTTCGAGCTGCTGGCCGTGAATCTCGATCAGAAGCAGCCGGACTTTCCGGAAGACGTGCTGCCGGCATATCTGCAGTCGCTGGGTGTGGACTACCGGATCGTCGAGCGCGACACCTACAGTGTCGTGCAGCGCGTGATCCCGGAGGGGCGCACCATGTGCAGCCTGTGCTCGCGGCTGCGGCGTGGCATCCTCTATGGCGTAGCCGAAGAGGAGGGTTGCACGAAGATTGCGCTGGGCCATCACCGGGACGATATCGTCGAGACCCTGTTCCTGAATATGTTCCACGGCGCCCGTCTCAAGGCGATGCCACCGAAGCTGCGCTCGGATGACGGCAAGCACATCGTCATCAGGCCGCTGGCGTATTGCGCCGAGCGCGACATCGCCCGCTACGCGCGTGCGCGTGAGTTTCCGATCATTCCCTGCAACCTGTGCGGCTCGCAGGAGAATCTGCAGCGCAAGCACATCAAGCGCATGCTGGCCGACTGGGAACGCGAGGATCCCGGTCGCATCGAGCGGCTGTTCCGCAGCCTGCAGAACGTCGTGCCCTCACACCTCGCCGACACCGAGCTGTTCGACTTCAAGGGGCTGTCCTAGCCGCCTGGGCCCCGGCAGGCGGATGCCCGCCGGCTTGCTCATCAGCCTCCGCCTTGCCAGCGCTGCGGGGTGTTGATCGCGCCCTTTGGTCCTCTGCCAGCAATACATCGCGCTGACCACTGGGGACCTCGCGCCGGGCGGTTTTCATATATGTATCAAAAAGATAACAACCATAGGGGCGCTCTGGAGGTGATTCTGCGGCATCATACGTCTTGTAATGATTGACAAGAACTCATCTTGTCCATAATTTACGAACGCATGCATCCACTCCCGGATGCCCTCCCGCCGTTGTGTCGCAGGCGCCGGGGTGCGCCGCGCAAGAGTCTCGAATGGTCCAGAAAGCACGTGGAAAACAGTCGGTGGAGGTCGCTTCAGCCCGAGCTCAGGGCGACCCTGACGCCAAGGGGTTGGTCGCAGACAGCGATATCGATCTGATCGACCTGCGTCAGCTGCGCCATTTCCTGGCCGTAGTTGAGCAGGGTCATTTCGGCCGCGCTGCGACGCAGCTGGGTATCAGCAAGCAGGGTGTCAGCCAGAGCATCGCCGCCTTGGAGAAAAGTCTGGGCGTGCGCCTGTTCGAGCGCGGCCAGTTCGGTGCCATTCCCACCGAGTTCGGTCGTGTGCTTACGCGTCATGCCATGGTCATGCAGGCCGAGGCGCGCAATGCGCGAACCGAGATCGAAGGACTGCGCAAGGACCATCGTGGCGAGATTACGTTTGCCCTGGGTTCGTCGTTCTCCGAGTTCATTGCCCCGCCCGCGATCAGCCGCTTTACGCAGGCCTATCCGCAGGTCGTGTTGAAGATCGCCAACGTACACCCGGCGAATATGCTGCAGCTGCTGGCCGAAGGCGAGCTGGATTTCGTGGCCATGGGCGACCTCGGCCAGGCCGACACCGTCAATGTTGAGCGCCAGCCGCTGTTCCAGATGAGCAACAACCTGATCATGGCGGCTGATCATCCGCTGGCGCAGGCCGATCGGGTCAGCCTTGAAGCACTCGTCGAGCACACGTTCGTGGGTGTCTGGCGGCATGACCTGACCGAGCGGACCCTGCGTACGGCGTTCGAGGAACGAGGCCTGCCGCTGCCGCGCACGCTCGAATGCGACAACCTGCTGGTGACGCGTGGCCTGTTGCTCGATGAGCAGCACCTCGTCGTGGCGAACCGCCTGTTTTTCGAACGCGAACTGCAGGCTGGCAACGTCGTCGAGCGTGTGGTTCCGGGGCTGAGTTACACAGTGACCTACGTGCTGTTCTACCGACGCGGCACGATCATCGGGCGTGCAACACTGGCATTGATGCGCGAATTGCAACGCGTCGCCACCGAGCGCTTTGGCGACTCGATGCTGCAGATCAGTCCCTGAGCCGGGACGCTTGAAGTCCGGTGACCCACCCACTGTCTTTACTATGGAACGGAAGCAATAGATGAGCGATACGCTCCAGTCACGACCCCACGCCATCGGCGGTGTCCATGAGGCCTGCTTCGGCGTGCCCGACATCGATGCGGCCGTTGCCTACTGGCAGGCCTTCGGCTTCCGGGCCGGCAAGCGTGAGCAGCTGTCGGCTGCACAGGCGAAACGCCTGTATGGCGTTGACTCGCCACTGGTGTCGCTGCGCCTGAGTCACCAGGCCACTGATCATGGTCTCGTGCGGCTGATGTGCTGGGAGCGACCGCTGGGCGCCGGTATCGGGGTTGCACCGCTGCGCGCGCACGGCAGTCGCTGGGTGGGTCAGTTCACGCGCAACATGCTCGATATCTCCAACCACGCCCGCGTCGCGCTGAAGCAGGGCCAGCCTTTGCTGGAGATTGCGCCAAGCTTCATCGATCTGTCGGCCTACAACCCTGCGCTGTTCGGCGGTAAACCACCACGACCGTTCATCGACCAGGTGATCGCAGTGCGCGAATACACCCTGATCCAGCCGTTGTGGCGACAGGCTTTCCTGCAGCGCTTCAATTACGACAGCGCCCTGCTTGGCAGTATCGATGACAAGGCAATGCTGCCGGCATCGCAGATCGTCAACGCAAGTTTCATGATCGCCAGCGACGAGCCGGGCGTGTTCGACTTCTATCGCGATGTACTCGGTCTCAAGGCCGTAGGCGTGCAGGAAGTTCCCTGGGAGCAGGCCATGGCCAGCCGCGCGGTGTTCGATCTTCGTGAAGGTGAATGTCACTGGTGCCACACCTTCGAGGAGCCCCGCTCAGGCGCGACGAACGACACCCGTCGCTCCGGCAGGCTCTACCTCTTCCGTTTCCCGTCCAGTTCGGCGTTGCCGGATCGACAGGTCGTCTCCCAGCCGGGGCACCTGGGTTGCACGCTCTACACATGGCGGGTGCGCGATGTCGAAGCGATGCGCCAGGCCTGCCTGGCCGCGGGCTGCGACTGCGGCGAGGTGCTGGCCGATGAGTTCGAAGTCCAGTCATTTCGCTGCGTCGCGCCCGATGGCATGACCTGGGTTTTCCAGCAGGCCAGCAGCGCCGAGATCGCCGAGATGAGTGTCTGAGTATTTCAAGCCAGCGCCCTGATCCGGGGCGCAGAGCGAGCAAGTCATGAATCGAGAAACCAAGGAGCAGACATGAGCAAGCAGATGCGCGCGGCGGTTGTTGCCGAAGCCGGTGGACCCGAGACGATCCAACTCAAGAATGTTGCGATCCCGGAACCAGGCCCCGGCCAGCTGCGTATTCGCGTGGCCTACGCTTCGTTGAATCCGCTGGATACTCACGCGCGTGCGTTTCGCGTCAAGTGGGGACATCCGGGATTTCCGTTCGTCCCTGGTTACGAATATGCCGGGCGCGTCGATGCGGTTGGCGAAGGCGTGGACAAGTCCCTGATCGGCACGCGTGTGGCTTCCCACTCTGAATGGGGTGGGAATGGTGAGTTCGCCATCGCTACTGCGGCGCGCGTGATCCCGGTGCCCGACGGGTACTCGTGGCAGACGGCAGCGAGCTTCTCGACATGCGTGCCGACGGCCTGGCACCTGGTGCATTCGGCGGGTCAGCTGAAATCCGGTATGACCTTGATGGTCCATTCGGCCGCCGGTGCGGTGGGTTCGATGGTCACCCAGGTTGCCAAGGAGGCGGGTGCCAAGGTCATAGGTCTTGCGGGCGGCAAGAAAAAACTCGAGTACGCTCGCCAGTTCGGTGCCGACCATCTCGTCGACTATCTTGCTGACGACTGGACCGACCAGGTCAAGAAGCTGACCGATGATCACGGTGTCGACGTCATCATCGATGGCAACGCCGGGCCGGCCAGTGCGAAAAACTACGAGGTGATCGCGCCTTTGGGCAACGTCATCTACATCGGTGCGATGGCCGGCCAGGCACCGGAGGTCAATGTCTCGCTGCTGATCGGCAAATCCTTCAGCGTCACGGGGTTCGTGCAGTTCTTTCACCAGGCCAGAACCAAGGGCTCGGAGAACGCCGAGATCGAGCAGAAGCTTTCCTCCGGACGGTGGAGCATTGCCATCGAGCGAATCTTCGAACTCGACCAGGTGGCCGAGGCGCAGCGGCTGTTCGAGACCCGCCAGCTCACGGGGCGTTCGCTGATCCGCGTGGGCGGGGAGATCTAGACGCGTGAATCCGCGCGCCATCATCTCGCTGACGCAGGGCTATCCCCGGCGGGTCTGGCTGGTGTGCTTCGGCGCCTATGCGCTGAGCCAGATGGACCTGGCGATGTGGAGTTATGCGCTGCCGCTGATCCGCGCCGAGTTCGAACTCTCGCGGACCGCACTGGGGCTGATGACCGGAATCGCGTTTGGTGGCGGCGGCCTCCTGCTGGTGTGGCTGGGACTGCTGACCGATAAATTCGGTCGGCGCACGATGATGATCGCCGGCACGATTGCATCATCTGTCTTCGTTACCGCCCATGCCTTCGCCGTCAACATCGTCATGTTGACGATGCTGCGGGGCGCCAGCATCGCCACGGGTGGTCTGCTGTACCCGGCGACCGGGGCGCTGGTCGCCGAGGAGGCGCCGTCGCGTATTCGCGGCATGATGACCGGTCTGCTGCAGGTGGCCTATCCCCTGGGCTGGTTCCTGGCCTCGCTGATCGCCATTGTCGTGCTCGAGCGATTTGGCTGGCGAGCAATGTTCCTGGCGGGGCTGCTCAGCGTGCCGTTCGTTTTCGTGATCAAGCGTTATGTGCGCGAGTCCGTGCGGTTCTCGCCTTCAAGTACGATGCTCAAGGCCGACCGCCCAGCGCTGGCCAAGCTTTTCCTGCCGGGCATACGCCGGCGAACGATTACCCTGTTCATTGCCCAGTATTTTTTTGTCATCGCCTATGGTGGGGCATTCATTTTTTCACCACTTTATTTCCACGAATCGCGTGGCTTCAATATTGCCAGCACCGCGTCGCTGGTGGGGTTGAGCAATCTGATTGGCATCCTTGGGTACCTGGTCGCCGCCTGGGTCGGCGAGTTCTGGCTGACGCGCCGTACGACCACGGTGATCTGGACGCTGCTTGGCGGCGTGTTTTTCACCATATTCATCTGGGGTTCGACGACGTACTGGGAGAGCATGCTGGCATTTTCGGTGATGGCGCTGTTCCTGCTGGGCACGGCTGCCGTGAAGTTTGCCTACATCGCCGAGATTTTTCCCACGCGCCTGCGTGCCACCGGCATCGCCTTCTGCGGCTCGCTGGCCGTGACGCTGGGCTCGGCCACCGGGCCGGTGATCATCGGCTGGATGGCTGATAACTATGGTTGGGACATCGCCATGTTCCTGGGCGGGGCGATACCCCTTTTCGTGGCAGGGCTTTTGTACCTGCTGCTCAAGCCGGTGCCTTCGGGCCTGGAAATCGATGAAGTGCAAAGGAGACTGGCTTGATGAAAGCCTGGCAAGTAAAAGAATTCGGCGGCCTTGACGCCATGAGCTACACGGATGTACCAAAACCTGAACCTGCACCCGGAGAGGTGCGCGTGCGGGTGCGTGCGTCGGGCATGAATTTCGCCGAGACGCGCATGCGCTCCGGCACCTACTCAGGCCAGGAGATCCCGTTTCTGCTGGGGATGGAAATGGCAGGCGTGGTGGATGCCCTGGGTGCCGACGTCACGGGGCTGGCGGTTGGCGATGAGGTGTTCGGCAGGGCTCGCGGGGCACATGCGCAGTTCGTCTGTGTGGAGGCTACGCACCTGTTCAAAAAGCCTCGTGCGCTGAGCTTCGAACAGGCGGCTGCCATCCCGGTGGGCTGGCTGACCGCCTGGCACGCCTTGCGCACCGTGGCGGCCGGCAAGCCGGGAGACCGCGTTCTCATCGAGGCGGTGGCCAGCAGTGTCGGCAGTGCGGCGCTGCAGATCGCCAAGCACCAGGGTTGCTGGGTGGCCGGCACCGCCAGCCGTGATGACAAGCTGGCACGGGCCGCAGAGTACGGTCTGGATGCCGCCTACAACTACAAGCGCGAGAATATCGCCGAGCGCATGCTGGCGGACACCGACGGTCATGGCGCCGACATCGGCCTGATGACCATCGGTGAAGAAACCGCGACAATGCTGTTCGATGCGATGGCCATGTGCGGGCGCATCGTCATGTACGGCAGTACCGGTGGACGGCAGGTGTGTTTCAGCCTGAACATCGGCACCCGTAACATCGAGCTGCATTCGATGAGTATCTCGACCAGTCCGCGTTTCATGCCCGAGACAATGCGGACTTTTGCCGATGAGGCGTTGCCGCTGTTCGAGTCGGGCGTATTGCGTCCGGTGCTCGACGTGGTACTGCCCATCGAGGAACTGAAGCGTGCGCACGAGATGATTGACGAGCGTACGCACTTCGGCAAGATCGTGCTCACGGTGGATCAGTAAAGCTGAGCGAATGACAAAGAGACCATAGACAAAAAAACCATACCTGTAATTACTTTTGGTGGAGGCAATGATGAATAACAGTCACATTCAACGCTGGTCCTGCTCACTGCCCGTCGCCGTGGCGATGGCGCTGGGCAGTGTTCATGCGTCGGCACAAACCGAACCCACCCGTGGCGCGATCACGGTCGAGGAGATCGTGGTTTCGGCGCAACGAAGGGTCGAGCCGCTGCAGACCACCCCGGTCACGGTGACCGCCCTGAGCGAGGACGCCCTCGAGGTGCGCCAGGTGACCAATGTCATCGATATCGCAGCCCAGGTGCCGAATCTGCGTATCGATCCGGTCACGGGTGTCGCCAATGCGGCGAAAATCTTCCTCCGGGGTGTCGGTGAGGACCAGAGCGGACCGAATACCGACAGCGCCATCGGGCTGTATGTCGATGACGTGTACTACCCGCGTACGCTTGGCGCCCTGTTCGACTTCCTCGATGTCGAGCGCGTCGAGGTCCTGCGTGGTCCACAGGGTACGCTGTATGGGCGCAACACACCCGGTGGTGCGGTGAAGTTAATCACCCGAGGGGCCAGCGAGGAGTTCCGGGGTCGAGCCGATGTCACCGTCGGCAATTACGGCCGTCGCCAGTTCCGCGCCGCTGTCAGCGGCCCGCTGACAGATACGCTCGGTGGCGCCGTCAGCGCCTTGAAGAACGAACGCGACGGCACATCGTTCAGTACGACGCTGGGCCGGGATGTCAATCGCAAGGATGTCGAGGCCATTCGCGGCAGCCTGGTGTTCACGCCGTCAGATGCGCTGAACATGCGGCTGAGCTACGACTGGATGAACGACGAGACCGAGTCGTATCTGCCCACCAGTATCCTCGGCGGATTCCCCGATGACCTGTTCGTGACCGCGGCAGGTGAGGAGCCGACGGCGCGACTGATCCAGCGCGGTGCATCGCTGAACGTCAGCTACGACTTCGGCGGTTTCGAACTGCAGTCGATCACAGCGTATCGGGCCCTCAAGCAGAGCGCGTTTCTCGATAACGACGGACGTGCGGTCCGAACGCTGGCCTTCGAGTTCGAGGCCGACCAGGATCAGTTCAGCCAGGAACTGCTGCTGACGGCAGACTGGGATGCCTTCCAGCTGCTGGGCGGCGCGTACTACTTCACCGAGAACAATGATTACTCTGCGGTCAACTACATTTTCGCCAATGTCACGCCGGGTTCGTTCAGCCAGGACACTGACAGCATCGCGCTGTTCGGCACCGTGGGCTGGTCGATCACCGATGCCCTGAGCCTTTCGGTGGGCGCGCGTTGGACCCGCGACAAGAAGGACTGGCAGGACACCTATCCAGGGTTGGGCCTGAATTTCACCAACAACGAGACCTGGAATTCGTTCACGCCGCGTGTGACGCTGGATTACCAGCTCAATGGCTCGACGATGGTGTTTGCTTCGTACGCAGAGGGCTACAAGGCGGGTGGTTTCAATCGCAGCACCAACGCAACGGTCGCAACCACACCTTACAACGAGGAAGAGGTCAAGACCTGGGAGTTGGGCATCAAGTCAGACCTGTACGACCGACGCCTGCGTCTGAACGCCACCGCGTTCTACAATGACTACAAGGATCTTCAGCTCTCGGCCTTCGACCCTGCGACCAACATCAGCCGGCGTTTCAACGCCGCGCAGGCCACCACCAAGGGCGTTGAGCTCGAAGTCTCTGCTGTACCTGTAGAGGGTCTTCAGACCTTCCTGACGATCGGCTACCTCGACGCCGGGTACGACGAGTTCTTCGACAACGTGGGTGGCGTGCTGACGGATGTGTCGGACCGCAAGCTCAAGGGCGCACCCCGCTGGACGCTGGCCGGTGGCGCAAGCTACCTGTTCCCGGCTACCGACATCGGTGATTTCCGCCTGAGCGCGGACTTCAACAACCGCACTGAAGTGTTCCAGAACGTTGCCAATACGCCTGTCGTGGCGACGCCGACCATCACGCTCTGGAACGCCGCATTCAGCTGGCAGTCACCGGATGAGCGCTGGACGGCCACGCTGGGCGGCAAGAACCTGTCGAACAAGGAGTACTTCGGTGCCGCGCTGTTCATCGCCAACCTCGCGGAAGTGGTCTACCCGGCCGAGCCGCGGACCTGGACGCTCAGCCTGCGCTATGACTTCTAAGCACGTCGTTTCATGACCAAGTAGCTTCCTGCTGGAGGGATTCGGCCAAGGGGGCACCTGGGGCCGCCGGTGGTAACTCACCGGCGGCTTTTTTTTGGTTACACCACGCGGCAGACTACTCTGCGAATCTGCGCCCAGGGGCCAGGAATGACCGGCTCAGGTACAGCGCATTGAACAGCAGTCGATGCGTTCCATACCAGTAGCCGCGAAAGTCTGGGTTCTCGGCAAACAGAATGACACTCCCCTGTCCCTGCCGCTCGGCGATCATGGCCGGCGATCCCGCAAGACCTTCGAGCAACCCTTCGGCGATGTAGCCTGCAAGTGGCGGCTCGTCGCTGTATTGCGCGACCATGGAAAACGCTCCGCCGGCTCTCGGCATCGGCCGGGCGGAGCTGGTGTGCATCGGCAGCCGTCTGCCTGTCAGGCCCGAGCCCAGGGGATGGGTGATGTCGATATCGGCGGCCAGAATCGCGCCGGAGACGCGCTGTTGCGCTTCTGCTGACTCTTTGTCAGCGTAATCCGTGCGCTGCGGCATGGCCGGCCCTGGCAGTTGCTCGGAGTCTGGCTCGCTGTGATTGGATGCCGACAGCAGTCCGTGCTCTATCGCCCACAGCGCGGCGCGCCTGACCGCGATGAGGGTTCCCCCGCGGCTGATCCAGTCGGCAAGACGTGCACGTTCGGCACCTGGAAAGCCGGCGTAATCGCCGTCTGGCATGAGCACATGCGTATAGCCTGCCAGATCGAGGGCGGCGAAGTCCCGGACATCGCGCAGACTGACGGCAACGCCAGCCTGCTGATCCAGGAGGTGCCATAACTCTCCACCCTCGACATGGTTCAGCGCCTCGCCACGCAGCAGCACGAGACGTGGCAGGCGCGCCACGCTGGACAGGCGGCTGCCGAGATAGGCCCCTGCGTCAGGCCGGGCGCTCGCGGTGGCGAGAATCTCGATACCCTCGTCCTGCGCGAGGGTTTGCAGTACACGGTGCAGCGTCTGGCGTTCCAGTGGTTGCCCCTCTGCGGTGGGCACGACGACCACTCCGGCTGGAAACTCCCGTTGGCCTGCACTCGTGGCCAGCAGGGTCGGTTCCGTCACCAGGCGCGCCTGACCACCGGCGCGCAATAGCCGGGCCAGCGCACGCGGCGCATGGTAGTTGCGCCAGTCGAATACATAGCTGTGGGCGTCGGGGTCTGCCGAAAACTGCGCTGATCGGGTCGAGGTGTCGCTCGGCAACCGTTGCGCCACAGGCAGTCGCGCCAGCGTGACCTCGAGGTTCAGCGCCAATGGCAGCGTCCAGGCCGGGCTGTCATAGAATACCGTATCCTCGAATTGTCGTAGCGGCTCGAAGATGTTCCTCACGAGCCGATAGCCGGGTTGATTGAGCGGAACGAAAAGGCTGGGCTCGCCCGACTCCGGGGTTCGGGGGCGGTACACCTCGAGGCCGTGCAGCAGCAGCAGCTTACGCAACTTGTCGAGCCGCGCGGGATCGCCTGGTGCGCTGGCGACAAAGCCCTGGTCTCCGGCGCGCTGCGCCATCCGACTGGTTTCTTCGATGAACTCGCGGCGATGTCTGCGCAGTGCGTCGGCGTCGCGATGCGCAGCACTGACAAGTCCCATGGCGACGTCGCGGTGCCTCAGAATTCGTGATCGTAGAGTTTCCACGCCAGCAGCGGTGGCGATTTCGCGGCCGGCAAACCCGCGATTCTCGAGCAGCAGGCCTACCGAGCCGGTCAGGTTCGGATAGTTCGAACCCATTGCCGGACTCATCTCATCAAAAAACTCTCCGGAAAAATACAGATCACCGCGCTGATCGAGCACCTCTGCGACGTGTCTGCCGAACTGCTGCTGCAATGCCAGTGTGTGTGGAGAAAGCCATGGGTTGTTCTGTGACGGGACGCCCGGGCTGAAGTAGTACGGCCACTGGATAAGCATTTCATGGAAGTCGCCGACCAGGTGAGGTCTCGAGCGCCGGTACTCTCGCAACAGGGCCTGGATCTCCGGTTGGGTTGCGGCCAGCCACTGGCGATTCAGGTCAAAGCCATAGTGATTGAAGCGGCCGCGAGGCCAGCCCAGTGTGTGCTCAGCGTGCTGGGGGTCGTCAACGTCGACAGCCGAGGCATGGGCAATAATCCACGAGGCGGCGCGCGCATAGCCATCGGGGTTGACCATCGGGACAATCTGGATGAGTGTGTCTTCGAGCATGCGCTCGATACGGGGATCATTGCTTGCGGCCAGCTCGTATAGGGTCAGCAACGCGGCATCCACCGTGCTGACTTCATCGCCATGCACAGCAAACATCAGCCAAACGGTCAGGCGTTCATTGGCTTCGCCATCCGACTCGATTGCCGTGATGTGTCGGGGACTGCTGACGGAGACCAGGTGGACGGGGCGCTGCTGGTGAGTCCGTCCGATGACCCGGGCATGAACCCGCGGCGAGCGTGCTGCGATCAGTTCGACGTACTGGCCTGCCAGGTCCGGTCGTGTTGGCAGAGCACCGGTGTCGTGACCAACGAACTCAGCCGGTGTTGGAAGTTGCGGCTGAACCGTGTCGGCAGAGCCGTGGCCTTGCGACCACACGGACAAGGGATTCAGTGCGCTCATGAAGGCCAGGAAGGCGGTGACCAGCAACCGCGGGGATGTGTCTGCAAGGAGCGGACCTTGTGAAACGGGCAACGTAGCTACCTCCCATCGTGGCGTACCCGGGGCTTGCGAGCGCGCGGCCGGTGGTCAGGATGATAGCGAAATCACCTGTCGCCGGTCATGACAGTCGGCCGCAGGCATCTTTGAACTATTGCGTACGACGCTTATCGTTGAGGATGTCGAGCACGCCGTTGCGTGGATGGCTCAGACCAGAAGCCGGTACAGGCTCGACACCAGGATGTAGGCCCCCATCAGCAGCAGGAAGATCGCAAAGCCACTGCGCAGGCGGTCGGCCTTGATCCTGCTGGCCATGAGATTGCCGAGCAGCGAGCCCGCGACCCCGACTGCCGTGACCCCCAGCAGCACAGGCCAGTCGAGCGCGAGACCCTGGTGGGCCAGCACCTCCAGGTATTTCCAGAAGCCGGCGAAGGATTTCATGGCGATGATCAGCAGGCTGGTGCCGATGGCCAGGTGGATCGACAGTCCACCCAGCAGCACCAGCGCCGGGACGATGAGAAAGCCGCCGCCCACGCCGACCAGGCCGGTAAGTGCGCCCACGGCCACGCCGTCGAGCGCGATCTTCCACGCATGCCGCGGTGCAGGCACTTCGAGCGGATCGATCGGTCGGGGTCGCAACATCAAGGTCGCCGCCAGCAGCATGACCACCGCAAAGGCCGCCAGCTGCACCAGTCCGGGGATCCACTTTGCCGACCACGCGCCCAGATAGGTCCCCGCCATGCCGGGCAGCCCGAACATCAGCACGCTGCGCCAGTCGATCTGGCGACTGGCGAGTTTCGGCACCGCGCCGGCAAGTGCTATCGCACCGACGATGAACAGTGAGCCGGCAATCGCCGTTTTCTCATCCTGTCCGAAGAGATAGACCAGGACCGGTACCGTGACGATGGAGCCGCCGGAGCCGAACAGGCCGAGGCTAATGCCAATCAGTACGGCGCCCAGCCATGCGAAGACAGTGACAGTCATTATTTTCTCGCCTTGCGTGCCGGTTTACAGTAATGGCGGTAGAGCAGATCGACGATGCTCGCTGCGAGCGGTTCACCGAGGCTGTAGTGGATCGTCAGACCCTCACGTCGGGTCGTCACCAGGCCGTCCTCGCGCAGCCGCGCCAGATGCTGGGAGAGCGCGGACTGGGACAGGTCCACCATTTCGTTGAGTTCACTGACCGAGTGCTCGCCTTCGGCCAGGGCGCACAGGACCATCAGTCGATGTTCGTTGGCCAGGGCCTTGAGCAATTGCGACGCGCGCCCGGCATTGCGCCGCATCTCCCGGGGCGCATCCTCGCTGACGGATCGTGATCGACTGGCCATCGCCATGTCCTCGAATATGCTGAGAGTCCCTATTATATGAGACTTGACTAATTTAGCAAGATCTAATTTAATAGCAGAAAATGTCAGCAAGGAGTTGATGATGAGCAGTGAAGTCAGGAGTTTTCACCACGAACCGACCCGGACCTGGTCCCATGTGCTGGTCGGAGCAGACGGACGACATGCCGTGGTGATCGACCCGGTGCTGGACTACGAAGCCAGTTCGGGGCGAATGTCGACTACAACGGCCGACACACTGATCAAGTGGTGTCGGGAACGTGAGCTTGCGATCGACTGGATTCTCGAGACCCATGCACATGCCGATCACCTCTCCGCGGCACCGTACGTGAAATCTCAGCTGGGAGGCCGGATCGGTATCGGCGAGGGCATCCGCAAGGTCCAGGGTCACTTCTTCAAGGTGTTCAACGCCACCGACATCGTGCCGGATGGCAGTGTCTTCGATCACCTTTTCGCTGACGGCGATACCTTCGATGTCGGCGGCACCTGTGTCACGGTGATGTCCACGCCCGGTCATACCAGTGACAGCGTCACTTATGTGGCAGATGACAAGGCATTTATCGGTGACACGCTGTTCTCGCCTGATTACGGCTCGGCACGCTGCGATTTCCCCGGGGGCGACGCCGGCGAGCTCTACCGTTCGGTTCAGCGGCTCTACGCGCTTGGTGACGAGACTCGCCTGTACCTTTGCCACGACTACCCACCGGATGGCCGTGAGCCTCAACCCAGCTTCACGGTGGCCGAGCAGCGCGGCGGTAACCGCCATCTGCACCAGGGCATTGCCGAAGCCGATTTCGTCAGCATGCGCACGCAGCGCGATCGCGGGCTGGCGCTGCCGGAGCTGATCATCCCGTCGGTGCAGATCAACGTACGGGCCGGGCAGCTGCCACCACCCGAGGATAACGGCATCGCCTACATCAAGGTGCCGATCAATACGCTCTAGAGGAATGCTGAGATGGAAAACTTCACACCGGTATCGGCCATCGTCGGCGGCCTGCTCATCGGTACGGCGGCCGCCGTACTGCTATGGCTCAACGGCCGGATCGCCGGCATCAGCGGCATCGTCACTGGCGCGGTCGAGCGCGGCGGAGAGCCGCGTGGCTGGCGCTGGATGTTCCTGGCAGGCCTGATTGGCGGAGGCGTCGTTGCGCTGCTGCTGGGCGATCAGCCGCTGGCGGGCATCACGGGCATGTCGGGGCCGATGGTCATCCTGGCGGGGCTGCTCGTGGGATTCGGCACGCGCCTGGGCAGCGGTTGCACCAGTGGCCACGGTATCTGCGGGCTGGCACGCCTGAGCCCGCGATCGCTGGCCGCCACGGGGGTGTTCATGCTGATGGGCGCGGTGACCGTCTATGTCGTCAGGCACGTGGTGGGAGGCTGACATGAACGCATCTACGCTTCGCCTGTTGGCAGCACTCATCGCCGGTGTGCTCTTCGGTGTGGGACTGGTCATTTCGCAGATGACCAGTCCGACCAAGGTGCTCGCCTTTCTGGATGTCGCCGGCAACTGGGATCCCAGTCTGGCACTGGTCATGGCTGCGGCCCTGCTGGTGACGTTCCCGGCGTTTCGTCTCATTCTCGGTCGCGCCCAGCCCTTGCTGGACGAGCGCTTTCACCTGCCTGCGAGTCGCTCGATTGATCTGCGCCTGCTGATCGGCGCGGCGATTTTCGGTATCGGTTGGGGCTTGGCGGGGTTCTGCCCCGGGCCGGCTGTGGCCGCGCTGGGTGCAGGGCAGGCGGATCCCTGGCTGTTCGCCTTCGGGTTGTTGCTCGGGAGCTGGGTAGCGGGGCGCCTGCCAAGCTGACTCCATGCACGGAGATTGACATGGCACGAGCTCGAACAACGGTCTCACTGGTGCTGGGCAGTGGCGGTGCCAGGGGGCTTGCCCACATCGGCGTGATCCGATGGCTGGAGACCCATGGCTTCGACATCCGCTGCATTGCGGGTTCTTCGATGGGCGCGCTGATCGGCGGCATCCATGCCGCCGGCAAGCTTGACGTCTACGCCGAGTGGGTGAGTGAGCTAGAGCGTGTCGATGTGCTGCGGCTGCTGGATCTTTCACTGAATCGGCACTCGCTGTTCAAGGGCGAGCGCATCATGGCCAAACTCGAGGAACTCATCGGCCGGCACGAGATCGATGAGCTGCCGATCCGCTTCACGGCGGTGGCCACCGATATCGAGCGCCAGCGTGAGGTGTGGCTCAGTTCCGGCTCGCTGTTCGATGCGATCCGCGCTTCCATCGCCGTGCCCATGGTGTTCGCGCCGGTTCGCCGCAAGGGGCGCCTGCTGGTCGACGGTGGCCTGATCAACCCGATGCCGATCGCACCGGCGCTCAATGACGACTGTGACCTGATCATTGCGGTCAATCTGGGTGCCCATGCAGCACATGGTGAGCCCGCCAACCTGGTGGCCCTGCCGAAGGACTCGGACATCGATCGGGGCAAGGACTCAAATGACCTCGCCGAGGTTGTGCGTGGCTTTGTCGCAAGCCTGTGGCCGCGCGGTGAGGATCAGGGCCTCCACGAGAACCCGGATCTCGTCGTGCTGATGTCACGCGCACTCGACTGCATGCAGACGCAGATTACCCGCCTGCGCCTGGCCGCCTATTCGCCAGACGCGGTCGTGGAAATTCCACGGGATCTGTGCGGATTCTTCGAATTCCATCGTGCCCAGGAGCTGATCGCGTTCGGCCAGGCCCAGGCCGGCGAGCAGCTTGCGCGCCTGAAGCGCGACCGCGTCGATCAACCGGGCCGATAATCCGCCAGGCGTGTGTTGTCGGCGACCAGGCGCTCGAGTAGCGGCGCGGGCGTCCAGTAGCCGTAGTCGTTGCCCAGCGTCTTGGCATAGTGGCGCAGCGCGTCGAGGATCTTCTCAAGCCCCACGTGCTCGGCCCAGTGCATCGGCCCGCCGCGCCAGGCCGGAAAGCCGTAGCCGTAGACCCACACCACGTCGATATCCGATGCACGCAACGCAATGCCTTCCTCGAGGATGCGCAGGCCCTCGTTGACCAGCGGATACAGGCAGCGCTCGAGGATCTCGCGATCATCGATGCGACGACGCGCCACACCGAGGTCGGCGGCCAGCTCCGTGATCAGCGCGGTGACCTCCGGATCGGTCTGTGGCTGACGGTTGCCCGGGGCGTAGGCGTAGATGCCCTTGCCGGTCTTCTGGCCATGCCGGCCCAGCGCCGCGAGTCGATCGTGCACGGCGCCGTAGCGCGGATCAGCCGGCAGCCGGCCAGCCGCCCGGCGCTGCGCACGCACCCGAGCACCGACATCGTTACCGGCCAGATCTCCCATCGCCAGCGGGCCCATGGGCAGACCGAACTCGAAGATCACCCGGTCGATGTCTTCGGGTGCGGCGCCCTCCAGCAGCATCAGCCCGGCCTCGCGCCCGTAGCCTTCGAGCATGCGGTTGCCGATGAAGCCGTAACACACGCCTGAGACCACGCCGATCTTGCTGATGGTTTTCGCCAGGCGCAGGCAGGTGGCCAGCACGTCGGGTCCGGTGTCGCGGCCGCGTACGATTTCCAGCAGGCGCATGACATTGGCCGGACTGAAAAAGTGCAGGCCCAGCACGCGCGAGGGATCAACCGTTGCTGCGGCAATCTCGTCGACGTCCAGCGTCGAGGTGTTGGTTGCGAGGATGGCGTCGCCGCGACACAGTTCGCCGAGTTCGCGGAAAATTTTCTGCTTGAGCGCCATGTCCTCGAACACCGCCTCGATGACCAGGTCCGCCTGCGCAGCACCCGTCATCTGCGTGGCACCCCGGATCAAGCCCATGCGTGTCGTGACATCCTGCTCGCTGAGTCGGCCCTTGGCCGCGCTGCGCTGGTAGTTGCCGCGGATCGTCTCCAGGCCGCGCTGCAGCGCTTCTTCACCGGTATCGATGAGGGTGACGGCGAGCCCCGCATTGGCGAAACACATGGCGATGCCGCCGCCCATCGTGCCGGCGCCAATCACGGCGACCGCACGGATGGGGCGCGTCGGTGTCTCTGCGGCGATGTCCGGAATCTTCGCCGTCTGGCGTTCGGCGAAGAACATGTGTCTGAGCCCTGCCGACTGCGGCGAGTCCATGCATTCGATGAAGCGATCACGTTCGACTTTCAGCCCCTCGTCAAACGGCAGGGTCACGGCGGCCTCGATACAGGCGATGATTTGCCGGGGCGCGAACTGGCCGCGCATGTCGCGGGCGACACGCTTGCGCGCCGTGTCGAAGAAGTCTGGCGGCAGATCTTTCGCACCAGGCACCGGCAGATCGCGCAGCCTGCGTGGTGCCAGTCCCGCATCCAGCGCCCGGGCCAGCCACTCCACCGCCGCCTCCCCGATATCGCCTTCAAGAATCGCTTCGATCGCCGGCGTGCCGGCGAACTCGGCTGCCGCGAGCATGCGTCCGGTAAGCATGGCCTCGAGCGCTGCCGGCACACCGATCACGCGTGGCAGGCGCTGGGTGCCGCCAGCGCCGGGCAACAGCCCGAGTTTCACCTCGGGCAGGCCGATACGGGCATCGCTCGCAGCCACGCGGTGGGAGCAGCACAGCGCGACTTCCAGGCCGCCACCTAGTGCGGTGCCGTGAATGGCCGCGACCACCGGCTTGTCCGCCTGCTCGATGGCCTCCAGGACCTCGGTCAGCGCAGGCTCGGCAGGCGGCTTGCCGAACTCGCTGATGTCCGCACCGGCGATGAACGTGCGGCCGGCACAGCGCAGCACGATGCCGCGCACCTCGGCATCGGCCGCGGCCTGCCGCACGCAGGCCAGCAGGCCGGCGCGCACCGGCTGCGACAGCGCGTTGACCGGCGGGGAATCGACGGTAATCACTGCAATGGCGTCACGGGTCTGAAGGTCGACGGGATGGGTCACAGGCAGGCTCCGGGGCTGGAATTGGGCCACGCTACCAGCCTGCACGCAGCCATGCCAGCCATGATCAATGTCACGCCTGCAAGGCCTCTGGCCTGCTAGAGTGGCCGTTGGTGTGAGCTGGATAGACCCGATACCGTGAAGAAGAGCGTTCGTCTGGATACCCGACTGAGTCCGGCACAGGCGTGGGCCGAGGCCGTGGAGCAGGAGCGCAGCAGGGCCCTGGCCTGGCTGACAGATGACGGCGGGTCGACGCCGGAGCGTGCGGTCCACCAGGCGCGGCGTGCCTGCAAGCGGCTGCGTGCGCTGCTGCGCCTGGCCGAGCCGGTGCTGGGCGAACCCGCCACGGATGCCCGGCGGTGGGTCGCAGCCTCGGCACGACAACTGGCGCCAGCGCGGGATGCCACCGTGCGTGCGCGTACCCTCGAGTCGATGCTTGCCCGCTATGCCGGGGTGCTGGACGCAGCGGCCGTGGCCGATCTTCAGGCCTGCTTTGCCATCGAGGCGCCTGGCGAAATGCCCGAACACGCCCGCGGTGACGCCGTGGCCACGCTTGAGGCCCTGGGTGAACTGCTCGCCGATGCCGGACTCCAGCGCCTGTCCCGGCGCAGCATGCTGCGCGGCGCAAAGCTCGCCTATCGAAAGGCCCGGCGGCGCTGGCGAGTCGCCCGCAAGGGCG